>JAULZA010000173.1:0-1602 GCA_032117575.1 Mycolicibacterium sp. | reverse complement strand
TGGCGCGCCCGGTGAATCCGCGGGCCAGGCGCACCGCACTCATGGTGGCCTCGGTGCCGGAATTGACCAGCCGCACCATCTCCACCGGTGCGACGCGGGCGACGATCTCAGCCGCCAGGTCGGTCTCCCCCGGCGTGGGAGCGCCGAACGACAGGCCGTCGGCGGCGGTGCGCGCCACGGCCTCCACCACCGCCGGGTGGGCGTGCCCGAGGATCATCGGGCCCCACGAGCAGACCAGGTCGACGTAGCGGTTCGCGTCGGCATCGGTGAGCCAGTAGCCGCGGGCGGAGGTGATGTAGCGGGGGGTGCCGCCGACGGCATTGAACGCGCGCACCGGTGAGTTCACCCCGCCCGGAATCACCCTGGCCGCCTCGTCGAACAGCTTCGCCGAGGCGGGCACCCGCTCGCTCATGGCGACCAGTGTCCCAGCCGGGACGCCCGGTGGTTAGTGAACGTATTCTTACTCACACTGGACTTCTTCACGCCCTGGAGGCGAAGAACTGCGCGCTGGCCAGCGAGGCGTCCATGGCCGCGGGCCAGATGTGCGGGCCGCCATCGATGCTGACCAGTTCGACCTGGGTGCCACCCCCGCAGCCGAGAGCGGCCGCGCGCTGCACCGGGCCGGCGGCGGTCTGGGCGATGAACGGGCCGGGGCAGCCGTCGGCCTGACGCCACCGCTCGGCCAGCGCCGCCGCGGAGATGATCTCGCTGGGCCCGCCGCGGCCGACCATGGGACCGCCGCCGTAGGGCACCACCGGATCGCCGGTGCCGTGGATCGCCAGCACCGACACCGGCCGCGACGGCGCGCACGGCACCCCGGTGCCCAGTGTCCCGGCCACCGGGGCGATCGCCGAGACCAGGTCGGCGCGGTCGCAGGCCAGCCGGTTGGCCATGAAGGCGCCCGCCGACAGCCCCGTGACGAACACCCGTCCCGGGGGGACGGCGAGATCGCGGGAGAGCCGGTCGACGAGGGCGGCCAGGAATCCGACGTCGTCGACGCCGCTGCGGTCGGGGATCGATGCTCCCCTGCCGTCGGCCCAGCTGAGGTCGATGCCGTCGGGATAGGCGACGGCGAAGCCGAACTGGTTCGCCACCGCGTTGTAGTTGGTCAGCCCGGCCTGCTGCGCCCCGGTCATCCCGGCCCCGTGCAGGTTGATCACCAGCCCGGCCGGCGGGCCGGGGGGCACATGCAGCACGTAGGTGCGCGCCAGATTCCCGAAGGTCAGCACACCGGGCGGGTCGACGGGGGCGGCGACCGCGGGTGCGGTGCCCATAAAGCTCAGCCCGCCGAGGATCAGAACAGCACCGAGGGTTGCCAGCCGCGCGATCACGCCCACCAGTGTGCCCGAAAACCGGTGTGCCCGAATCAGCGGAAGCGCCGCAGCCGCAGGCTGTTGGTGACCACCAGCACCGAACTCGCCGCCATCGCCGCCCCGGCGATCATCGGGTTCAGCAGTCCCAGCGCGGCCAGTGGGATGGCGGCGACGTTATAGCCGAACGCCCAGAACAGATTCTGCTTGATGATGCGCAGCGTGCGCGCCGAGAGCCGCAGCGCGGTGGGAACCGTGCGCAGATCCCCGCGAACCAGCGTGATGTCGCCGG
>JAULZA010000172.1:0-3285 GCA_032117575.1 Mycolicibacterium sp. | reverse complement strand
AGAACGCCCCGCAGTTCGGCGTCGTGGGCACGCCGTTGAACCGGTCGGCGAGCCACCGCAACACCCGCTCGCCGTCGACGAACAACGTCAAACCGTGGTTGACGATCAGCTTGTTCAAAAACGGCGGTTGCTCGTTGGTCCAGAACTGCACATCGGCGCCCTGCGCGCACCAGTCCAGCGCCAGCCGATGCGCGCCCGCCCATGGCACCAATGAGTCGAAACGGTTGCTGTGGATGAATACCGGTGCGTTCGGCCGGAGACCGCCGACGCGCTGCGCTCCCAACAGCTTGCTCAACGCCGGATCGTTTCCCAGCTGTAGCGGGTCGCCGACGAAGTACTCGCTGAGCCGGTGGAAGCTGAATTCGAGGAAGGTCTCCGGGCTGCACTGATTCCTGGTCCGGTTGAGCAAATGCTCGCCGTTAGGGGTCAGCTTGGCACGAATGGTCGGGGCCGCCTCCGGATAGGCCTCGATGGCGCCGTTGAGCATGTAGCCCATGACACCGACCAGCGCGCTGCCGTCGATGAACGGCAGCATCATCTTCAGATCGGCCGGCGGCGCCCCGGCATAGGCGCCGACCAGATCGAGTTCGGGAGCATATTGCGGCGCCAGCTCGGCCCCGGCCGCGCTCGCCCCGCCCCCTTGGGAATACCCCCACAACGCCGCCGGGCCGTCGGGAGTCAGCGAGGTGCCCGGCAGCCGCTTGGCCGCGCGCACCGCGTCCAGCAGCGCATGGGCCTGGGCGAGCCGGTTGACGTAGGTATGCACACCCGGCGTCCCGAGGCCTTCGTAGTCGGTGACCACGACGGCGAATCCGCGGGCCACCATGGTCGCGGCGAACAGCTGCTCATAGCCGAGCGTGATATCCAGACCGCTGGAGAAGTGAATGCTCTGGCCGAACAGCCGCGACGGCGCGCACTGATCACCCTGGCCCTGGGTGCCCGGCGCCACGGCGATCAGCGGCCGGGGACCTTTGCCCGGCCAGGGCCGGTCCGGCTCGAAGTAGGTGCCCGTGATCGCCGTCGGGTTGCCCCGGGAGTCGGTGCTGCGGTACATGATCCGAGTCGCCTGGGCCACCCACCCGCCGAGTTGCCCGGACGGCTCGTAGACGAGGCGCATCGGCTCGCTGCGGATCACATCCCCGGGCGCCCCGGCCGGAAGCGGGTCAGGCGGGGTGTAGAACTCCCCGTACCGGTTGCACTGGAACTCGTAGGCGTAGATATCGCCGGGCGGATACCCGCAGTTGCCGGTCACCGGCTCCGCGCCCGCCGGCGCGGCCACCCCCATCGCGACCGCCACAAGCGCACTCAACAGTGTTGTAAAAATTCCCCCAATAAACCCCATAGGTATAGACCACCACATGATCGGGGGGTTTGTGTACCCGCTTCCACAGGCGCGTCGTCTGGGTTTTTCGGGCACAACAGCATCACAGCTGCCGGTCGGGATCCATTCGCTCATGCAGAACTCGTTGCACGTCAATGACATCGTCAGCGGTCATCCGATAGAACAGCACGTGAGATCCTGCCGCTAGCTTGCGATAGCCCGGGCGGATTTCCTCACACGCTCGGCCAATACCCGGATTTGCCGCAGCCAGTTCGATGACGAGTTGAAGTTCACGCAGGTAATGGTCGGCTTGCGCGACGCCCCAACGGTCGTCGGTGTAGTCCCAGATCTGTTCCAGGTCTGCCTGCGCCTCAGGTGATAGGAGGTATCGGCCGCTCAAAGGTCGTCTCTTAGTGGTCCGGTTGCTTCTCAGCCCGCTTGCGTTCGAGGAAGGCGTCAAAGTCGAATGGTGTTGAGGGACCGCTGCGCTCCCCGGCTTCAAGAGCGTCGCGCACGGCACGCAGCCGCGCTTCACGGTCCTCAAGCAGCCTCAGCGCGGACCGGATGACGTCGCTGGCCGACCCATAGCGTCCGGAGGCGACTTCGCGTTCGATGAATGCGCTGTAGTGCTCGTCGAGGCTGAAGGACGTGTTCTTGCCCACCAGGGCACTCTACCAATTTTTGGTACCGCCGGACACCTCGGTACACCACCCCAACCTGGGTATCCGTCCCCCATGAGCAACGAACTGACTAGCAAGAGAATCGCCTTCCTCGTCGCCCCGGAGGGCACCGAACAGGTCGAGCTGACCGAGCCGTGGTCGGCGGTACAAGAGGCAGGCGGTACAGCCGAGCTGGTGTCCACCGAGGTGGGCAAGGTGCAGGCGTTCAACCACCTCACCCCCGCCGACACCTTCGAGGCCGGGAAATCCGTCGACTCGGTCTCGGCGGCCGACTACGACGGGCTGGTGCTGCCCGGCGGGGTGGCCAACCCGGACTTCCTGCGCACCAACCCCGCGGCGGTGGACTTCGCCCGCGGGTTCTTCACCGCCGGCAAGCCGGTGGCGGTGATCTGCCACGGACCGTGGACCCTGATCGAGGCCGACGTGGTGCGCGGGCGCCGGATGACGTCGTGGCCGAGCGTGCGCACCGATCTGCGCAACGCCGGCGCCGACTGGGTCGACGAGCAGGTGGTGGTGTGCACCGGCGGGCCCAACACCCTGGTGTCCAGCCGCAAGCCCGACGATCTTCCGGCATTCTGTGCCGAATTGATCAAAGCCCTGTCCGGGTAGCCCCCCCGGTCGAGTAACCTGCCCACATGCTGGGGCCCACGTGCTGACCGCGGCGCTGCGCGACCTGCAATGGCGCAAGCGCCGTTTCGTGATCGCGATCGTCGGCACCGGTCTGGTGTTCGCCATGACCCTGGTTCTCACCGGGCTGGCCAACGGGTTCCGGGTGGAGGCCACCCGCACCGTCGACTCGCTGGGCCTGGACGCCTACCTGGTGAAGTCCGGTGCCACCGGCCCGTTCCTGGGGTCGTCGGCGTTCCCGGCCAACAAGCTGCAAGTGACCGGTGTCGACACCGCGGTGCCCCTGGTCTACGGCAGCGCGACCATGCCCAACAACGGCTCGGCCCGCAGCGTCAACGTCTTCGGCGCGCCCGAACGCGGACCGGGGATGCCCGCCATGATGGAAGGCCGGCCACCGACGGAGCCGCACGAGACGGCCGTGTCCAACACCATGGACAAGCCGATCGGCGACACCATCGAGGTGGGTTCACGCAACCTGCAGATCGTGGGCATCGTCGACGACTCCACCGCGCTGGCCGGCCAGTCCAACGTCTTCCTCACCGTCAACGGCGCCCAGACGCTGCTGTTCTCCGGCCAGCAGTTGATCTCGTCCATCGGCGTCATCGGCCCGCCGGAGCGGGCACCCAGCGGCTACAAACTGGTCGACCGGCAGGGCGC
>JAULZA010000171.1:0-6806 GCA_032117575.1 Mycolicibacterium sp. | reverse complement strand
TTCTCTGAACCCGGCGCGGGTTCGGACCTGGCCAGCCTGACCACCAAGGCCACCAAGGTCGACGGTGGCTGGCGCATCACCGGGCAGAAGATCTGGACCACCGCCGCGCAGTTCTCCCAGTGGGGCGCGCTACTGGCCCGTACCGATCCGGACGCACCCAAGCACAACGGCATCACCTACTTCCTGCTGGACATGAAGAGCGAAGGCGTAGAGGTCAAGCCGCTGCGCGAACTGACCGGCAACGCGTTGTTCAACACCGTGTTCATCGACGACGTCTTCGTACCCGACGAGCACGTGCTCGGCGAGGTCAACCGCGGCTGGGAGGTCAGCCGCAATACCTTGACCGCCGAACGCGTCTCCATCGGCAGCGACGAGCCGTTTTTCCTACCGAACCTCACCCGCTTCGTCGAGTTCGTCGGCGTCGGCCATGTCGATCAGGTCGGGCGCCACCGGGCCGGCACGCTGATCGCCGAGGGCCACGCGGCCAAATTGCTCAACACCCGCTCGACGCTGCTGACATTGGCCGGCGGCGACGCCATGCCGTCGGCGGCGGTCTCCAAACTGCTGTCCATGCGCACCGGCCAGGGGTACGCCGAGTTCGCGGTGTCGTCCTTCGGGATCGACGGGGCCATCTGGGAGGCCGATTCGCCGCAGGGCAAGTGGGCGGAGTACTTACTGGCCAGCCGGGCGACGACGATCTACGGCGGCACCTCCGAGGTGCAGCTGAACATCATCGCCGAGCGTCTGCTGGGCCTGCCGCGCGATCCCTGAGCGATTCCAGCGCGTCGACCACGGACTGCGGTGCCTCCAGCGGTGCGAGGTGCCCGCAGGACTGCACGATCGCCACGGTGGCGTTGACCGCACGCTGCGCCTGTGCCATGGCGTCGGCGGGTGGGTAGAGACGGTCCTGCGCACCCATCAAGATGGTGGCCGGCGCCCGCAGGCGAGGAAGCACATCGGCCAGTCCGGGCGATCGGGCGAGCACCGTCTGCACAGTAGTGGCGGCGGCCGTGCGGTCGAAGGACCGGAATGCCGCCACGAAGTCGGCCACCCGTCCCGGGTGTGCCCTCGTGGTGGGTTCGGCGATCATCGACCGGGCAACCCCCCTGCCCCAAAAAGACGTTGACCCCAGCCAACGGGTGCCGAAGATCAGCGGTCGGTGGCCTCCCACACTGGGCGCCAGCGGGGTGTTCATCATCAGCACCCCGCGACAGCGATTCGGCGATTGCACCGCGACGTGCGCGGCCACCTGGCCGCCCCAGGAGCAACCGGCAACGAAGGACTGATCGACGTCAAGCTCGTCGAGGAGGTCGACTACGGCCGCGGCATATGTCGCCGGTTGGACGTCACCACGCGGCGGGGTGCTCCGACCGAAGCCCGGTCCGTCAACCCGGATCGTGCGCCACTGCGGGCCCAACCGTTCGGTCACGAGGTCGTAGAGCCGGTGATCGCTGAACAGCGACGGCCACATCACCACCGGTTCTCCGGAGCCGTGGTCGGCCACCGCGAGGGTGCCGACCCTGGTGCGAATTCGCCGGTTGAGCGCGGTCATGCCGGCCGATCGTGGTCGCTGAGCCAGTTGCCGTGGAAGCCGAAGGGAACCCGCTGCGGCAGAAGGATCCTGGCGACCGGTGGGACCGACATGTCCCGGGCGTCGAGTATGACCAGTTCGCTGCGGTCGGTGGTCCCGTCATAGACGTAACTCATCAGCCAGCCGTCGTCCTCGCTGCGCGCGTCTTCGCGCTGCACGAAGTCCGGCTCCGCCGAGCCTCGGCCCGCCCCGAGCGTATGCACCGCCACGCTGCCCTGCTGCAGATCGTGCTTGTAGACGTCGCCGGGGGAGAAACCCGCCGCCAGGCCGGCGCCGTAGCCGAAACGGTGCTGCAGGGTGGACACCGATGAGGCGACGCGCGGGAACTCCATCGCGCGGTCGTCGAGTTGCTGCTGACGCACGGTGCGGCGCACCGGATCGACCGTCCAGCGGTACAGGCTGGGGAGGCAGTCGCCCGCCGGGCCGAGGATGTCGCGGTCGAACATCCGGTCGTAGCGGCAGATATCGATCACCACAGTGCCGTCCTCGGCGTCATAGGCGTTCATCGGGTGATAGGCGTAGCACGGGTCCAGCTCACACCAGATGATGTCGGCGGCGTCGGCACTGCTGCGCGGGAGCAGGCCGATCCGCGGGGTGTAGGCGGGGTTCCACCGGAACGGGAACCTTCCGACCGCGACGAGTTCGACATCCACCGTGACGGGCAGGTCGTAGACCACCGCGTAGCGGCGGGTCAGCGACATGTCGTGCACCATGACCATCCCGGGCAGCGGGATGTCGAGTGTCTTGGACACCCGACCGTCGGGCCCGACGACCACGTACTGGATGTGGTCGAGCCACTGCGCCCACGAGTAACACATCGCGTGCCACTCGCGCGTCACCGGATCGAACTTCGGGTGGGCGCTGAACGCGCCCGGCAAGGTGCCGGAGAATCCGCTCTCGCCGAGGGTGTCGAGGTCCTCGCTCATCCGCACGGGCACTCCCCCGGCTTCCACCAGCGCCAGCGTCAGACCGGCCCACCGCGCGATGTTGGTGTTGGGCGAGGCGTGCGGCTGGTCGCCGCTCACCCCCTCGCCGAGCGCCGCCCGCACGTTCTGGCTACGCACCCAGCGGTTGCGGTACCACTCGGCCTTTCCGTCGCGCAGTCGGACACCGTGCACCATCCCGGGGCCGGCGAACCAGTGGTGCTGTTCCGGGGAGGCGACAGTGACCGGGTTTGGGCCGTTTCGCAGGTACCGGCCCTCCAATTCGGCCGGGATCTCGCCGATCACCTCCAGGTCGAAGGCGGTGACCTCCGAGTCAACCGGGGAGAAGTTGCCCTCCAGGTAGATGTTGCCCGCTGTCTTCACCGTCGTCATGACTTCTCCTCCGGGGTTATCTCGATACCGACCTGGGGCTTGCGGAGTCTCACCATCAGCCGGAACATCGCATACCTGCGCTTCTTACCGGCGATGGCCACCTGTGTTTCAGCGTCGCTGAGGATCCGGGCGTACCCGTCGACGAAGTCGCCGGTCACCCTGCCGCGAATCGTGCACGGAGCCATTCGGACGCGGGGATTCCGGGCAATCCGTTTGAGCTTCCAGCTGTCGAAGTCCGAAGTGGTGAGAATCCGGCCGTCGGCGGCCACCGTCCACATCGGCGTCGTCACGGGCGCGCCGTCCCTCTTGTAGGTCGTCAGTGCGACACACCGTGACCGCAGCACCGGGTCCCAAGACCGCGGAAGCAAATTGTTCACACTGTGAACTTTACATTTTATGTTCACGCTGTCAACATATAAGGCGATGACCGCCGCCAAACAGCCCTACCACCACGGTGACCTCCGCAACGCGCTCGTCACCGCCGCGGTGCACCTCATCGAGTCGGGCGGCGTCGAGGAGTTCAGTCTGCGCGGAGCGGCCCGTGACGTCGGTGTCTCACCCAATGCGGCCTATCGCCATTTCAGCGACAAGTCGGCGCTGCTCACCGCGGTCGCACAGCACGGGTTCGAGCGACTCGGCACACGCATGCGCCGGGCGATGGCAGCGTCCCGCGGGCGAAACCCGGCCACCGCTGCGATCGCCAGGTTCAAGGCCACCGGCCGTGCCTACGTCGAGTTCGCACTGGGCCGCCCCGAGTTGTTCGACGTGATGTTCGGCCGAAGCGGTGCGGCCAACCTTGAGCCCAGCTGGGCGACCGAGGATCCCCAGTCGCCGTACGGGCTGCTGGGCGGAGCACTCGACGAGTTGGTCAGCCACGGCGTGCTGCCCAAGAGCAAGCGCCCCGGGGCCGAGCTCAAGGCGTGGGCGACGGTGCACGGATTCGCCTGCCTCTACCTCGACGGGGCCGCACACCTGCCCTCGATCTCGGATCGGGCGGAAGCGCTGGAGTCGTTACTCGACTTCGCAGTGACCGGAATCTGCGGGCGACCGCACTGACACGAACTAACAAGCAAGAAGGGGAGATACCGATATGAACGCTTCCACACAGACCGCGTTGGTGACCGGCGCCAGCAGCGGCATCGGCGAACAGTTCGCCCTGCAAATGGCGGCGCGCGGCTTGAATCTCGTGCTCTCTGCGCGTAGCGCGGACCGACTGCAGGCGCTGGCCACGCGGTTGCGCTCCCAGAATCCCGGCATCGAGGTCGACGTCATCGTCGAAGATCTGGCCGTACCCGAGGGGCCCAAGGCTTTGGCGGACCGCTTGGCCGCCGACGGCACAGTGGTCGACGTGCTGGTCAACAATGCCGGTTTCGGATCGCACAATCTGTTCGTCGACGAGGATCCCGACAACCTTGCGCGCGAGATTCAGCTCAACTGCTCCTCGCTGGTCACCCTCACCTCGCGGCTGCTGCCGGGGATGGTCGAACGCGGACGGGGCGGGGTCCTCAACGTCGCCTCCACCGCGGGGTTCCAGCCCATCCCGACCATGGCGGTGTACGCGGCGACCAAGGCGTTCGTGGTGTCCTTCACCGAGGCGCTGTGGGCCGAGACCCGCAAGACCGGGGTTCGGGTGGTGGCGCTGTGTCCGGGTGCCACCGAGACCGCCTTCTTCGACGCCACCGGGAAGGACTTCATGACCAGCGGCCGGCAGACCGCCGACGAGGTCGCCGCGGTGGGGCTGAAATCCTTCTTCGACGGAAACGGACCGACCGTGGTGTCAGGGACTCTGAACCGTGTGATGGCCTCGAGCTCCCGCCTGGCGCCGCGCTCGGTGGTCGCGCGTATCGCCGAACTCAGGGTGCGGCCCAGTCGATGACGGCATTCAGCCCGCCGCGAGCACCAGGGCCGCGTCGCGGCTGCCGAGAATCAGTGTGGCAAGGCCGACACCGATGAACAGCCCGCCATAGGTTGCGCGGAACTCCAAGAGTCCGAGTTTCCCCGGCAGTTGCAGACCGATCACTGCGCTGACCGGGCGCGGCCAGATCAGACCGAGGCAGCCGGCCACGATCGAGATCACCGCACCTGCATAACCCGCTGCGTTCACTGGGACCTCGACGTGAGCATCCACAACGGAATGCCCAACGCGAGCGCGAACGGCACGTTGAACAGCGCGTGCATCGGGAAGCCGAGCACCACCGACATTCCGGTGTCGAGAACGAACCACAGCGCCAGAGACCGGACCAGGATGGGGAGCGCCCAACTTGATCCGTCGCGCAGCGGTCCCCGCACGATCTGGATCATCATCAGCGACCAGCCGGCGAGAACGGCGCCCAACACCATGAACGGAAGTTTGAGGTAGCTGCCAACACCATCGGTGTCAACCGGCGCCGGCGGCCCGAAACCCAACGCCGTGAACATCGAACCGGCCACCGAGCCGGCGAACACGAGAACTAGCGCGTAGACGAACAGCGCGGCCAGGACGACCTGGAGCCAGGTTATCCAGAAAGATGGCTTCACGATTCCGACCGTACGGCATCACCTTACGAAACCCCCTGCAGCGCAGTAACATGACGCTTGGAGAGGTACCGCGAAATGCCCTATATCGACTTACCTGACGCCCCGGGAATCATGGGACCGATGCTCTTTCGCCCCCAGACCGCCGGGCCATTGTTCGATCTCGCCGAGGTGCCGCTGCGTGGCGAGAGCACGCTGAGCCGCGGGGAGCGCGAAATCGTCGCGGCCTACGTCTCCCGGCTGAACCAGTGCAAGTTCTGTCACTCGGCGCACTCCACATTCGCCGCGCTACAACTCGACGGCGGCACCGAGGTGGTCGAAGCGGTGCTTAACGATCCGGACACCGCACAAGTCAGCGCGAAATTGCGGGCGCTGCTGCGCCTTGCGGCGCTGGTCGCACAGTCCGGCCTGGCCGTCACCGAGGAGGAGGTCGGGGCCGCCCGGGCCGAAGGCGCCACCGACGTCGAGATCCACGACACCGTGCTGATCGCGGCCGCCTTCTGCATGTTCAACCGATACGTCGACGGGCTGGGCGCCGTCACCCCACCCGATCAGGCCGGCTATGACGATATCGGCCGGTTGATCGTCGGACTCGGGTACTCGGCAGTGACCCCGCCGGTGCCGCCGACTACTTGATCTCGATCTGGCGGAGTTCCCGCTTGAGGATCTTCCCGGTCGGGTTGCGGGGCAGTTCGGCCAGGAAGATGACTTCACGCGGAACCTTGTAGCGCGCCAGGTGATCCCGCACGTACTCCTTGATCGCGTCCTCGGTGAGCTCGGCCTGCTCGCGCAGCACCACGAAGGCCCGCAGCCGCTGACCGAAGTCTTTGTCCTCAACGCCGAGTGCGGTGGCCTCGACGACGTCCGGATGGCCGCTGATGAGGTCCTCGACCTCGGCCGGGAAGACGTTCTCGCCGCCGGAGACGATCATCTCGTCGTCGCGGCCGCTGACGTAGAGCAACCCGTCGTCATCGAAGTAGCCCACGTCACCTGAGGACATCAACCCGTCGATGACCTCCTTGCTGCCGCCACCGGTGTAGCCCTCGAACGGGAAGAAGTTGCCGACGAAGATGCGGCCCACTTGACCGCGCGGCACCTCGTGGCCGTGCTCGTCGAGAATCTTGACTTTGACGCCCCGGATGGTCGGCCCGACCGTGGCGGGGTTCTTCTTCAGATCCTCCGGCCGGGCGATCGAGACGAAAGCGATCTCGGTCGACCCGTACAGGTTGTAGACGACCGGGCCGATTTCCCGCATGGTGCGGGTGGCCAACTCCGCGCCGAGCTGTGAGCCCGACGCGAAGATGATCCGCAAGCTGGACAGATCGGGTTTGGGGTCCATCGTCTCCAGTGCGTCGAGCATGCGCGACAGCATCACCGGGACGACG
>JAULZA010000170.1:0-14320 GCA_032117575.1 Mycolicibacterium sp. | reverse complement strand
AGGACACCCGCCGGGTGCGGGCGCTGGCCCAGTCGCTGGGCGTCGGGATTGGCGGGCGGGTGGTGAGCCTGTTCGACCAGAACGAGGCCGGCCGGGTGCCTGGGCTGGTCGCCGACATAGCGGCGGGCGCAACCGTGCTGGTGGTCAGCGACGCCGGGATGCCGCTGATCAATGACCCCGGCTACCGCCTGGTCGGCGGCTGCATCGAGGCGGGCCTGCCGGTCTCCTGCCTGCCCGGCCCGTCGGCGGTGACCACGGCGCTGGCCGTCTCCGGTCTGCCGTCGGACCGGTTCTGCTTCGAGGGCTTCGCCCCGCGCAAACAGTCCGCGCGGCAGTCCTGGCTGGCCGCTCTGGGCGCCCAACCGCGCACCACGGTGTTCTTCGAATCCCCGCGTCGGCTCGCCGACTGCCTGCGCGACGCCGTCGAGCAACTAGGCGACCAACGCCGCGCGGCGGTGTGCCGGGAGCTGACCAAGACCCATGAGGAGATCCGCCGTGGGACGCTCGGGGAGTTGGCGCTCTGGGCGGCCGACGGGGTGCTCGGCGAGATCACCGTGGTGCTCGCGGGGGCGACGCCGGTGGCCGACGTGGACGCGCTGGTGGCCGAGGTCACCGTTCTGGTCGACGGTGGGATGCGGGTCAAGGACGCCTGCGCGGCGGTGATCGAGGCGCATCCGGGCGCACCGTCGCGCCGCGCGCTCTACGACGCGGTTCTGCGTTCGCGCGACTCGCGGTGAACGATCGCCGCCGCCTTGTCCAGGCACTCCTGCCATTCGGCGGCCGGATCGGAGTCGGCGGTGATGCCCCCGCCCACGCCCAGCACCACCTGGGAGTCCGCGTCGAACTCGACGGTGCGGATCGCCACGTTCAGCTCCCAGCCGGCCACCGGTGAGGCCATCCCGACGGTGCCGCAGTACACCCCGCGCCGGTGCAGTTCCCATTCTGAAAGCAGTTGGCGGGCACGGATTTTCGGGGTCCCGGTGACCGACGCCGGGGGGAACGTCGCGGCTATCAACTCGGCAGCGGACAGCTCGGCCGGGACGCGCGCCGATACGGTCGAGACCAGATGCCAGACGCCCGGTGCCCGGTGTACGACGAGCAACTCCGGCACCGTCACGGATCCGGTCCGGGCGACTCGACCCAGATCGTTGCGAACCAGGTCGACGATCATGATGTTCTCCGCGACGTCCTTCACCGACGCCCGTAGCTGCTCGGGGTCGGCGTCGGCGGGCAGGGTGCCCTTGATCGGGCTGGAGCTGACATCCTCGCCCGTGCGGCGCAGGAACAGCTCCGGTGACAGCGATGCCACCGCCCCCCAGCCCCCGGCCAGGAACGCCGCGCGCGCCGGTGCGGTGCGGGCAACGACGTCGGCGAAGAAATCCACCGGCGATCCGGTGGCGGTCCCGGTGAACTGAGTGCAGACGCAGGCCTGATAGCACTCTCCGGCGCCGATCGCCTCCAGACATGCGAGCACGCCGGCGCGGTGCCGTGCCAAGTCGGGCTCGCGCCAGGTGATATCACACCGGCCTGGCTGCGCAGGTGACTGCAGTGCCGCGCTGATCCAGTCGGGAAGTGCTGTGCCGGTGAGGCTTTCATACCACCAGCCGCCTGCGGCATCGAGCCGCAGGACGCAGTCGGTCCACCCGCCGGCCGCCTCCGGGATACGCGGCGGCGCGCCGTCGGCCCCGGGGTCAGGGTAGGACAGGTACCCGATCCAGCCGCCGCCGACGGCGTCGATGCGATCCCCGGGGGCGACATCGAACACCGCGGCGGGGTCGACCGGGACGACCGCGACACTGGGTGCGATCACGGCTTGGGCGCCGAACCACTCGCCGATCAGCGCCGCCGGCGGGGGCAGTCCGGTGCGGCGGGCGCCGGCGTCGAGGGCGCGAAGCACGTCGGCCGCAGAGCCCAGGTCGCCCAACCGCTCGATCCGCATGGCCATAGCTTGCCTTTCCGGCCGGGGCAGCGCGCGCAGACGGCGCTAGCTGACCTCGTAACGCGGAAACACCCCGGTGGGTGCCGGCAACTCGGTGCCCGGCTTGAGCCGGGTTCCCAGCTTCGCGAACTCCCGGGCGTACTGCTGCCGCTGGCCGAGCAGTTCCAGCATCCGTGCCGCCGAAGCCGGCATCACCGGCTGCACCAGCACCGCGGCGATCCGGACCGCCTCCAGCGTGGTGTAGAGCACGGTGCGGAAGCGCACCTGATCAGCCTCGGCCTCGGACTTGCGCAACACCCACGGCTCCTGGGCGGAGAAGTACCGGTTGGCAGCCCCCAGCATCAGCCAGATCGCCTCCAAGCCCTGATGCATCGCCTGGGCGTCGAATGCTTCGCGCACCCGGGCCAGCAGGCCGTCGGCCAGAGTCAGCAGTTCGGTGTCCTCGGCGCTGAACTCGCTCGGCTCGGGCACCCGGCCGCCGAGATTCTTGTTGACCATCGACAGCGACCGCTGCGCCAGGTTGCCCAGTTCGTTGGCCAGGTCGGTGTTGATCCGGCCGATGATGGCGTCCTCGCTGTAGCTGCCGTCCTGACCGAACGGCACCTCCCGTAACAGGAAGTACCGCACCTGGTCCACCCCGAAGCTCTCCACCAGCGACACCGGGTCGACGACGTTACCGACGGATTTGCTCATCTTCTCGCCGCGATTGTAGAGAAAACCGTGGGCAAACACCCTGCGCGGCAACGGGATTCCCGCCGACATCAGAAAGGCCGGCCAGTAGACGGTGTGAAAGCGGATGATGTCCTTGCCGATCATGTGCAGATCGGCCGGCCAGTACCGTTGGTAGAGAGCCGAATTCGTGTCGGGGAACCCAGCACCGGTCAGGTAGTTGGTCAGTGCGTCGACCCATACGTACATCACGTGTGCCGGGTCCCCGGGCACCGGAACGCCCCAGTCGAACGACGTCCGGGAGATCGACAGGTCGCGCAGGCCGCCAGAGACGAAGCTGACCACCTCGTTGCGCCGGACCTCCGGGGCGATGAAGTCTGGGTTGGCCTCGTAGTGCGCCAGCAGCCTGTCGGCGTAGGCCGACAGCCGGAAGAAATACGTCTGCTCCTCGGTCCAGGTGACTGGAGTGCCCGTTTCGGTGGCGACTCGGCTGCCGTCGGCGCCGACCGACGTCTCCGCCTCGGTGAAGAACCGCTCATCGCGCACCGAGTACCAGCCGGAGTAGGAGTCCAGGTAGATGTCGCCGTTGTCGGCCATCCGCTGCCAGATCGCCGCGGATGCCGCGAAGTGGTCGGTGTCGGTGGTGCGGATGAACCGGTCGAAGGAGATGTTGAGCAGCTCCTGCAGCCGCTGGAACGCATCGGAGTTGCGGCGGGCGAACTCGGCGGTGGGGATTCCCTCGGCGGCGGCGGTCTGGGCCATCTTCAGGCCGTGCTCGTCGGTACCGGTGAGGAACCGCACGTCGAACCCGTCGAGGCGCTTGAAGCGGGCGATCGCATCGGTGGCGATGTACTCGTAGGCGTGGCCGACGTGCGGTGCGCCGTTGGGGTAGGCGATCGCGGTGGTCACGTAGAAGGGCCGGCTCATCTCAGGGATCACTTTATGGTGTTGCGGTGAGCCGCAAACGTCAGGCGCGTCCGCCGGCGCCGCAACCGTTGACCCCGCTGGTCGACGCGCACACCCACCTCGACGCCTGCGGGGCGCGCACCGCCGAGGACGTCCGGGCTATCGCAGATCGCGCCGAGGCGGTCGGGGTGCAGGCGATGGTCACCATCGCCGACGATCTGGACTCGGCCCGCTGGGCGGCCGGGGCCACCGCGTGGGATGACCGGGTCTACGCCGCCGTGGCGTTGCACCCCACCCGGGCACAGACGCTCACCGAGACGGCCCGCTGCGAAATCGAGCGACTGGCCGCAACCCCTCGCGTCGTGGCGATCGGCGAGACCGGGATGGACCTGTACTGGCCGGGCAAGCTGGACGGCTGTGCCGAACCGGCCGTGCAGCGCGAGGCTTTCGCCTGGCACATCGACCTGGCCAAGCGGCTCGGCAAGCCGCTGATGATCCACAACCGCGACGCCGACGCCGACGTGCTCGACGTGCTGCGTGCCGAGGGTGCACCGGAGACCGTGATCTTTCACTGCTTCTCCTCCGGCCCGCAGACGGCGCGAACCTGCCTGGACGCCGGATGGATTCTGAGCCTGTCGGGAACGGTCAGCTTCACCAACGCCAAAGACCTGCGGGCGGCCGCCGCGCTGATCCCGCCCGGCCAGCTTCTGGTCGAGACCGACGCGCCGTTTCTCACCCCTCATCCGTTCCGCGGCGCGCCCAACGAGCCGTATTGCCTGCCCTATACCGTGCGGGCCCTGGCCGATCTGCTGGACCGTCCGGCGGAGGAACTCGCCCGGGAGTCGGCGGAGACCGCTCGCCGGGTCTACGGAATTAGCTCAACGGTCTGAATAAGGGTCTGCTGAGCCTGATGGCCACCCCCGATTCTGGCGCACCCGGGAAGCGGGACGACACTTTTGCTATCGCGACGGTTATTGGGAAGAAAACGGGAAGGTTGCCTAATTTCCACATCGCGCGCATCCTCCCCCGCGAATCGGTGCTGCGGGTCGGAGCTCAACCGGGGACGGAGGTTCCGGCGGTGTCCAACGGCGACCGCTGGAACGCCATCGTGGCGCGCGAGTCGGTAAAGAATTGGGCTATCAGCACGGGAAACGGATATTACGGAAACGTTAAATTAGATCAGAGCACCCTGGGGCGTAACGGCAGTGTGCGCTACGCTGTAAGGACTGACCTGGCTACGACGGAGAAACTGATCGTGATAGCTGAAATGACGAGGGCCCGCCAGGTTTGGAGTTCGTGGCCCGTTTGCGGTGGAGGGGCATGATGACGATACGGCTACTAACGCGCACCGAGATTCGCAATATCGCCCGGGAGCTCGATTTCCGGCCACGTAAGGCTTTGGGGCAGAACTTCGTTCATGACGCCAACACCTTGCGGCGCATCGTGTCGTCGTCCGGAATCAACAAGGGCGACCACGTGCTGGAGGTCGGTCCCGGCATGGGGTCGCTGACGCTGGCCCTGCTCGACCGCGGCGCCAAGGTGACCGCCGTGGAGATCGACCCGTTGCTGGCAAGCCGGCTGCCGAAGACCATCGCCGAGCACTCGCACAGCGAAATTCACCGGCTGACCGTCCTCAATCACGATGTCCTGGCGCTGCGCCGCGACGAGATCACCGATCCGCCGACCGCCGTCGTTGCCAACCTGCCGTACAACATCGCCGTCCCGGCCCTGCTGCACCTGTTCTCGGAGTTCCCTTCTATCCGCACCGCGATGGTGATGGTGCAGGCCGAGGTCGCCGAGCGGCTGGCGGCTGAGCCGGGCGGCAAGGAGTACGGCGTGCCCAGCGTCAAGATCCGCTTCTTTGGCAACGTCCGCCGATACGGCATGGTCTCGCCGACGGTGTTCTGGCCCATCCCCCGGGTGTACTCCGGGCTGGTGCGCGTCGACCGGCACGAGACCTCGCCGTGGCCTGAGGACGACGCCTTCCGCCGGCAGGTGTTCGAGCTGGTGGACATCGCTTTCGCGCAGCGGCGCAAGACGGTGCGCAACGCGTTCCTGGATTGGGCCGGCTCGGGCAACGAGTCCGCGCAGCGGTTGTTGTCTGCCAGCATCGACCCGGCCCGGCGCGGTGAGACTCTGGTCGTCGCCGACTTCGTGCGGCTGTTGCAGCGCTCAGGAGCGGTGGTGACGCCCCGGCGATTGGCCGACCAGTCGGCAGATCTGCGCTGATCGTCGTCGGCGAACCGATACTCTGCTGCGGTGCCAACGAACGGCAGTACCGCCGCGGACTGGGTGCCGACGGGATCGGTGACGGTCCGCGTCCCCGGCAAGGTCAACCTTTTCCTCGGCGTCGGTGATCGCCGGCCGGACGGCTACCACGAACTCGCGACCGTCTTCCATGCCGTCTCGCTGAGCGACGACGTCACCGTCAGCACCGCCGACATGCTGTCGCTGCGGCTGGTCGGGGAGGGCGCCACCGAGGTGCCCGTCGACGAGCGAAACCTGGCCTGGCAGGCGGCCGAACTGATGGCCGATCACGTCGGGCGGTCGCCCGACGTCGAGATCACCATCGAGAAGTCCATCCCGGTGGCCGGCGGCATGGCCGGCGGCAGCGCGGACGCCGCTGCGGTCCTGGTGGCGATGAACTCACTGTGGGAACTGGGCGTGCCTCGCCGGGATCTGCACGCCATGGCCGCCAAACTCGGCAGCGACGTGCCGTTCGCCTTGCACGGCGGGACAGCCCTGGGCACCGGGCGCGGCGAGGAACTGGCGACAGTGCTAGCCCGCAACACTTTTCACTGGGTGCTGGCCTTCGGTACGGGTGGGCTGTCCACCGCCGCGGTATATGGCGAGATCGACCGGCTGCGTGAGGCCGGTTCACCGCCCCGCCTCAGCGATCCGGAGCCGCTGTTGACCGCCCTCTCCGCCGGGGATCCGCATTCCCTGGCGCCGCTGCTCGGCAACGACCTGCAGCCCGCGGCGGTGAGCCTCAACCCGGACCTGCGCCGCACCCTTCGGGCCGGCGTGGAAGCGGGTGCGCTGGCGGGCATCGTGTCCGGGTCCGGACCCACCTGCGCCTTTCTGTGCGCGTCGGCTCAGGCCGCCGTCGATATCGGCTCTGAACTCGCCGGGGCCGGGGTGTGCCGCACTGTGCGGGTGGCCCACGGACCGGTGCACGGAGCGCGGGTGGTGCCCAATTCAACCGCTGGGGTGTGACACGCCGGTGAACTCGGGCGTGAAGTTGGCCAGGATCTTAAGGAGAGTTTAAGATCATCGGCGATGATGCTGAATTGGTCCGGGGTTCGCAGGGCGCGCCGTCTAGGTGACGGCCGCAGCCGGGCGGAGCATGGGATACGGCAGTTGCCAGTGTTTATCGAGGAGCCGCGCCGGAAGCCGAGGAGATCGTCGTGAGTCGTTTCACCGACAAGATGTTCCACAGCGCCCAGACCAGCACCAAGGGCATGGTCACCGGTGAGCCGCACGAGCCGGTGCGCCAAACCTGGGCCGAGGTGCACGGGCGGGCCCGACACATCGCCGGCGGTCTGGCGGCGGCCGGAGTGGGCTCCGGCGACGCTGTCGGCGTGCTCGCCGGCGCGCCGGTGGAGATCGCCCCGGTGGCCCAAGCGCTGTGGATGCGCGGCGCAAGCATCACCATGCTGCACCAGCCCACCCCGCGCACCGATCTCATGCACTGGGCGCAGGACACCACCACCGTGATCGACATGATCGAGGCGAAGGCCGTCGTCATCTCCGACCCGTTCCTGGCCGCGGCGCCGGTGCTGGAGGAGCGCGGCGTGCTGGTGCTGACCGCCGCCGACCTGCTGGCCGCCGAACCTGTCGACCCGGTGGAGACCGGTGAGGACGATGTCGCGCTGATGCAGTTGACGTCCGGCTCGACCGGCTCGCCCAAGGCGGTGGTGATCACCCACCGCAACATCTACTCCAACGCCGAGGCAATGTTCATCGGCGCGCAGTACGACGTCGAGAAAGACGTCATGGTGAGCTGGCTGCCCTGCTTCCACGACATGGGCATGGTCGGCTTCCTGACCATCCCGATGTATTTCGGCGCAGAGCTGGTCAAAGTCACCCCGATGGACTTCCTGCGGGACACCTTGCTGTGGGCCAAGCTCATCGACAAGTACAAGGGCACCATGACGGCGGCCCCGAACTTCGCCTATGCGCTGTTTGCCAAGCGGCTTCGGCGGCAGGCCAAGCCGGGCGAATTCGACTTGTCCACATTGCGGTTCGCACTTTCCGGCGCCGAGCCCGTCGACCCGGCCGACGTCGAGGATCTGCTCGACGCCGGCAAGCCGTTCGACCTGCGCGCCAACGCGATCCTGCCGGCCTACGGCATGGCCGAGACCACCCTGGCGGTGTCGTTCTCCGAGTGCGGCGCCGGCCTGGTGGTCGACGAGGTCGACGCCGACCTGCTGGCGGCATTGCGCCGGGCGGTCCCGGCGAGCAAGGGCAACACCCGCCGGCTGGCCACGCTGGGTCCGCTGCTGCGCGATCTGGAGGCCCGCATCGTCGACGAGGACGGCACGGTGCTGCCTGCCCGCGGGGTGGGGATCATCGAACTGCGCGGGGAATCCCTGACGCCGGGCTATATCACTATGGGCGGCTTCGTGGCAGCGCAGGACGAAAACGGTTGGTACGACACCGGCGACCTGGGTTACCTCACCGAGGACGGCCACGTGGTGGTCTGCGGCCGTGTCAAGGACGTCATCATCATGGCCGGCCGCAATATCTACCCGACCGATATCGAGCGGGCTGCCGGCCGAGTCGAGGGTGTGCGTCCCGGTTGCGCGGTGGCCGTGCGCATGGACGCCGGGCACTCCCGCGAAACCTTCGCCGTGGCAGTGGAATCCAACGCCTGGGAGGACCCGGCCGAGGTGCGCCGCATCGAGCAGGCCGTCGCCCACGAGGTGGTCGCCGAGGTCGACGTCCGTCCGCGCAACGTGGTGGTGCTGGGTCCGGGCACCATCCCCAAGACCCCGTCGGGCAAGCTGCGGCGCTCGACGTCGCTGACGCTGGTCACCTAGAGACCGATTCAGGAGAGGACCGATATGGGCAAGACCGTGTGGACGGTCGTGGCGGCGGGCGTTCTTGCCGGTGGCGTACCGGCGGGCATCGCATGGGCCGGCGGCCCGGGTGGCACCGTCGAGCAAGACATCTCGGTGGCCGTCGGCACCGGCCTCTTCAGTAATTCGATCGTCGGCTTCACCGCAACAGGTGGCACCAACGACGAGGCCTCGGCCAATGTGATCGCAGCGTGCCAGGCGGCCGGCGGCATCAGCTGCACCGCCGACGAGGTCACCAACGACAACCTGTGTATCGCTTCGGTGGCATCCGATCTCACTGATGTCGTGGCCGGCGGTGCGGGTCCCACTGTCGAGGCCGCCCGTCAGGATGCCCTCAACAAGGCCATAGCCAACGGCACGCCCGAGGGCGCGGATGCCGTGGTCGTCGTCTCGGCGTGCCCGTGATGAGCGAGGGAAGGTACACAATGACGGCTTGCAAGGCGGCTGTGCTGATGGCGGTTCTGACTGCGGCAGCGGGCATTTCAGCGCCCGTCGCCAACGCCCGGGAGACCTGCCGGACACCCAGCTTCAAGGGGGTCTGCCAGACCCAGGGCACCGTCTCGTTCAAGGGCGGAATGCAGGGAACCGCGCCTGCGCCGAACAACAGCCAATCGGTGTTTCCCTGGCTGATATCGCAGGGTGGTCTCTGACCAACTAGAGCCTGAAGGTGCGCGGCCTACCAGGCGTGCACCTGGTTCTGCGCCGGTTCCAGGCCCGTCTCGATCAGCAGTTCGGTGGCGTCGGCGGCCAGTTCACACAGCGTCGGCACCTCGGCGCGCTCAGCGCTGTTGAACGGTTCCAGGACGAACGCCGCCGGGTCCTTGCGCCCCGGCGGACGCCCGATCCCCACTCGCACCCGCTGAAACTCTCTGGTGCCCAGTGCATTCGCCACCGAACGCAGGCCGTTGTGGCCGCCTTCGCCGCCGCCCAGCTTGAGCCGGATCCTGCCGAAGTCGATGTCGAGTTCGTCGTGGATGACGACGACGTTCGCCGGGTCGACCGAGTAGAACTTGGCCAGCGGACCGACCTGCCGGCCGGATTCGTTCATGTAGCAGCGGGTTTTGGCCAGCACGACGGGGCGGCTGCCCAGCCGTCCGGTGACGACCTCGGCGCCGGAGCGCTTGTGCACCTTGAACTGGCCGCCGATACGGCCGGCCAGCAGATCGGCCACCATGAACCCGATGTTGTGCCGGGTCTTGGCGTACTGCGGTCCGGGGTTGCCCAGGCCGACGACCAACAGCGGCTCGGCCACGGGAGGCTACTCGGCCTCGGCGCCTTCGTCCGCGGACTCGGCTTCCGCCTCGGCGGCCTGCTCCTCGACCGACTCGCCGCCGCCCTCGGCCTCGAGGTCCTCGGCGGTCGGCGCCGCGACGATGTTGACCACCAGCATCTCCGGGTCGCTGACCAGGGTGACACCGGACGGCAGCGGGACCGAGCCGGCCAGGATCTGGGTGCCCTCCTCGGCGTCCTCGATCGACACCGTCAGGCTTTCCGGGATGGACAGCGCCTCGGCCTCGATCTCGATGGTGGAGGCGTCCTGGGTCACCAGGGTGCCCGACGCGGCGTCGCCCTCGATGATCACCTGAACCTCGACGGTCACCTTCTCGCCGCGCTTGACGTTGATCAGGTCGGCGTGGGTGATGGAGCGCTTGATCGGGTGGATCGCCAGCGCTTTGGTGAGCGCCAGCTGCTCCTTACCGTCGATCTGCAAGCTCAGCACCGCGTTGGTGCCGGAGTGCCGCAGCACGGCGGCGAAGTCGCGGGCGTTGAGCTCCAGGTGCTGCGGATCGCTGCCGTGGCCGTAGAGCACCACGGGCACCTTGCCCTCACGCCGGGCCTGTCGCGAGGCGCCCTTGCCGGTGCGGGTGCGGACGTCGACGGTCAGCTTGTTGGTGGTGGCGCCTTTGGCCATGGGAATGCTCCTTGCTTCCGGGGGTTCTACCGCACGGCGGAGGCATGAGCGTGTCGAAGCCTCGTCGATAACGGTGGTTCCACCACCCTCGCCGTGACGCGCTGCCAAGGGTAGCCGACGGCGGCCCTACAGCGGAAATTGCGTGCCGGTGAGCTGCTCGGAGAGGTCCCAGAGCTGGCGTGCGGTCGTGGCGTCGCGGGCCAGCGGGCTGCGGCCCACCGGGCCGATCGGCCCGCGGGCTCCGAATTTCGGACCGATGAAGCTGTCCGGCGCCACGTCCGCCGACGCCGCGTACAGCGTGGGGTTGGCGCCGTACTCCGGGCTGGCGCCCGCCACTTTGTTCAGGGTCAGCCAGATCGGCGTGCCGATCTTGTTGCCGGTGTGGCCCTGCAGGTTGGTTGCCGAATAGCCGGGGTGGGCGGCGTGGGCCCTGAGCCCCGTGCCGGCTGCGGTCAGCCGGCGCTGCAGTTCGCTGGTGAACAGCAGATTGGCCAGTTTGGACTGACCATAGGCCAGCCACGCCGAGTAGGGCCGCGCCTTCCAGTTGAGGTCCTTGAGGCTGATCACCCCGGACCAGTGCATCAACGACGACACCGTCACCACCCGGTCGGTGAGCTTGGGTAGCAGCAGGTTGGTCAGCGCAAAGTGGCCGAGATGGTTGGTGCCGATCTGGCTTTCGAACCCGTCGCGGGTGATCGCATACGGCACGGCCATGATGCCGGCGTTGTTGACCAGCACGTCGACCAGGCCGATGCTGTCGGCGAAATCGTGGACCGAGGCCAGGTCCTGCAGATCCAGCCGGCGCACTCCGACGTCGCCGGACATGCCGGCGGCTGCGGCGTCGCCCTTCGCGGTGTCGCGGCAGGCCAGGATTACCGAGGCGCCGGCCCGGGCCAGTTCCCGGGCGGTCACCAGGCCCAAGCCACTGTTGGCGCCGGTGACGATGACCCGGCGCCCAGCGAAAGACGGAAGATCTGCGGCGGTAAATCCCATGGCCGCTCAGGCTACTTCATCGCGGCTACTTCACCGTGACGGTGAACCCCTCGATAATCTTCTCCACATCCGGGGCCGCCGCGGCGGCCTGGGTGGCCAGTGTCGTCACGGTGAACTGCACCAGGTAGCGGTCGAACTTCGAGGTAACCGGGAAGACGATGCGGTTGTAGGCGTGCAACCGGGTGCCGGTGTGGTCGTAGCTGCCTTCGATCATCGACGAGGGAAACCCGCCGAAGTCGTCGTTGGAATAGTTCAGCCTCGTGAAGTTCTTCGACATCTCGGCGTCGTCGTCGGCGTGCTCCAGCGCCGCCGGGATGTCGAAGTTGCCGTCGAGTTTGAACACCATCACCATCGCCGTCGGGTAGGTGTTGTTCTTCGCGATCGCCTCGGTGCCGGGGGAGAAGTTCGGGTTGGCGTACGTGGACCAGCCGGGCGGGCGCGCCAGCGTGACGGTGAGGTCGGTCAGGGAGTCCAGCGGCACCTGCTCGCCGCTGACGCCCACCCCGGACAGGTACTGGGCGATCGGGGTCGGCGAGGTGGGTGGCGCCGTCGCCGGCGCCGCCGTCGTGCTGGAAGTCCAGATCTGCGAGTAGTCCGCGGTTTTGGCGCCGCACGCCGTCAGCGTTACCGCGGCGACGATCGCCACCGCGGCGGCCAGCGCAGCCCGATCCTTCATGGTGAGAATGATTAAACTTCCCCGTCGAAAAGCCCGGTGACCGAACCGTTTTCGAACACGGCGCGGATGGTGCTGGCCAGCAGCGGCGCGATCGAGAGCACGGTGAGATGGGGGAAACGCTTGGCTTCCTCGATAGGCAGCGTGTCGGTGACGATCACTTCGCGCGCACCGCAGCTGGCCAGCCGCTCGGCCGCCGGGTCGGACAGCACCCCGTGGGTGGCGGCGATGATGACGTCCTTGGCGCCGTCCGCGCGCAGCAGCTTCACCGCACCGGCGATGGTGCCGCCGGTGTCGATCATGTCGTCGGTAAGCACGCAGGTCTTGCCCTCGACCTCGCCGACCACCCGGTTGGACACCACCTGGTTGGGCACCCGCGGGTCGCGGGTCTTGTGGATGAACGCCAGCGGCGTGCCGCCCAGCGCGTCGGCCCACTTCTCGGCCACCCGCACCCGGCCGGAATCGGGGGATACCACGCAGATGTCCTCGCCGGCGTAGTTGTCCCTGATGTAGCCGGTCAACAGCGGCTGGGCGTGCATATGGTCCACCGGGCCGTCGAAAAACCCCTGGATCTGGTCGGTGTGCAGATCCACCGACACGATGCGGTCGGCACCGGCCGTCTTGAGCAGATCGGCCACCAGTCGCGCCGAGATCGGTTCGCGGCCGCGGTGCTTCTTGTCCTGGCGGGCGTAGGGATAGAACGGCAGGATCGCGGTGATCCGCTTGGCGCTGCCGCGCTTGAGCGCGTCGATCATCAGCAGCTGTTCCATCAGCCATGTGTTCAGCGGCGCCGGATTGGACTGCAGAACGAACGCGTCGCAGCCGCGCACCGACTCGTCGAATCGGACGAAGATCTCCCCGTTGGCGAAGTCGCGGGCGGTCGTCGCGGTGACGCTGACGTCGAGCTCCTTGGCCACCTGCTCGGCCAACTCCGGATGCGCGCGCCCGGAGAAGAGCATCAGATTCTTGCGGCTGTCAATCCACTCGGTACCCACTGCGTTGCCCTTGCCGTCGGGGGATACGATACGCGGTCATCGTACGGGGTTGGACCGGTCTTCGGCCTGTTCCGGGTCGGTCCGCTGGGCTTTGGCGCGGGTCGCCGCCTTGGCCGACTCGCTGTCGGGGCGGTTGTCGAGCACCCAGTCCTCGATGATGCGCTGCTGGCCCGACGAGATGGCCAGGGCTCCCGGCGGCACGTCCTGACGCAGCACGGTGCCGGCGCCGGTGTAGGCGCCGTCGCCCACGGTGACCGGGGCGACGAACATGGTGTCGCTGCCGGTTCGCACGTGGGAGCCGACGGTGGTGCGGCTCTTGTTCTCGCCGTCGTAATTGACGAACACGCTGGACGCGCCGATATTGCTGTGCTCGCCGATGTCGGCGTCGCCGACGTAGGTCAGGTGCGGCACCTTGGTTCCGGTGCCGATGATCGCGTTCTTGGTCTCGACGAACGCGCCCAGCTTGCCGTCGTCGCCCAGCCGGGTGCCCGGCCGTAGATAGCTGAACGGGCCCACCTCGGCGTGCGCGCCGACGAAGGCCTCGACCGCGTGGGTGCGGACCACCGACGCCCCGTCGCACACCTGGGTGTCGGCCAGCGTGGTGTCCGGGCCGATCAGGCAGTGCGTTCCGATCCGGGTGCCGCCGAGCAACTGGGTGCCCGGTGCCACGACGGTGTCGCGGCCGATCGTCACGTCGACGTCGATCCAGGTGCTGCGCGGATCGACCACGGTGACCCCGGCGCGCTGGTGGGCCGCCACCACGCGGCGGTTCAGCTCGGCCCCGAGTTCGGCCAGTTGCACCCGGTCGTTGACACCGGCCACCAGGGCGGAGTCGTCGACGTGCTTGGCGTGCACCACCCGGCCGGCGGCGCGGACGATCGCGATGGCGTCGGTCAGGTACAGCTCGTGCTGGGCGTTGTTGGACGACAGCCGGCTCAGTGCGTCGCGCAGCGCGGCGACGTCGAAGGCGTAGACGCCGGCGTTGATCTCCCGGATGCGGCGCTGCTGCGGGGTGGCGTCGGTCTCCTCGACGATCGCGATGACCTCACCGTCCTGGGTGCGCAGGATCCGGCCGTAGCCGTGCGCGTCGGGCACGGTGGTGGTGAGCACGGTGATCGCGGCCGGCTCGCTGGAGTGGGTGGCGATCAGGTC
>JAULZA010000169.1:0-7895 GCA_032117575.1 Mycolicibacterium sp. | reverse complement strand
TGGCTCCCGGAACGGGATTCGACACCCACCCGCACCGCGACATGGAGATCGTCACCTGGGTGCTCAGCGGCTCACTGGTGCACCAGGATTCCACCGGACACTCTGGGGTCATCTACCCCGGACTGGCGCAGCGGATGTCGGCCGGCCGGGGAATCCTGCACTCGGAGAAGAACGACTCCTGGACCCTCGGCGGTGAAAGCCACACCGAGCCGGTTCATTTCGTCCAGATGTGGGTGCTGCCCGATGAGGCCGGCCGCACAGCGGAATACCAGCAGTTGGAGATCGACCGCGGGGTTGCTCGACGGCGGGTTGGTGACCGTGGCATCCGGGATGCCGGAGCATCGGGATGCCAGCGCGATCACCATCGGCAACCGGTACGCCGCCCTGCACGCCGCCCGGTTGCAGCCCGGCGGCAGCGTCGAACTGCCCGACGCGCCGTTTCTGCACGTATTCGCCGCGCGCGGCGGGCTCACCGTCGAAGGCGCCGGCGAACTAGACGAGGGCGACGCCGCGCGGATCACCGGCGGGGGCGGCCAGCGTCTCACCGCCGTCGTTCCCTCCGAGGTCCTCGTCTGGGAGATGCACGCCCGGGCCTGACAGCAGCGTCGCGAAGAAGTCGTTGGGACTGAAGTCGTTCGGCAGCGACAGCCGGATGATCTTCTTCCACGCAGAGGCAACCTGTTTGGGCAGTGGACCGGTCGTATAGGTCAGCCCGTAGCGCTCGAACACTTCCTGCACCTTCGGGGCGATCTCCTGGTAGCGGTTGCTCGGCAGGTCGGGAAACAGGTGGTGTTCGATCTGGAAGGACAGGTTGCCGGTCATGAAATGCATGACCGGGCTGCCGGAGATGTTCGCCGAGCCCAGCATCTGGCGCAGGTACCACTGGCCGCGGGTCTCCCCCTCGATGGAGGTTTTCTCGTAGGTCTGCACCCCTTCGGGGAAGTGGCCGCACATGATCACCGAATGGGTCCACAGGTTGCGGGCCAGATTGGCGGTTGCGTTGGCGGTCAGCGTGGTCAGCGCCGACGGTCCCGACAGCAGCGGATGCAGCACATAGTCCCGCGTCGCCTGCCGGCCGATCTTGTTGAGCACCTTCGTGACCCGGCTACGGAAGTCCTTCTTCTCGATGCGGCCCTTAAGGTACTTGCCGATCTCCAGGTCGTAGACGGCGATGCCGTACTCGAAGAAGCAGGCGTTGACGAGATTCGTCAGCGGCTGGAACAGCAGGAACGGTTTCCACGGCTGATCTTCGTCGACCCGCATGATGCCGTAGCCGAGGTCGTGGTCCTTGCCCAGGACGTTGGTGTAGGTGTGGTGCAGTTCGTTGTGGGCGTGCTTCCACATATCCGATGGCGAGGCGTGGTCCCATTCCCAGGTGGTGGAGTGAATCTTGTCGTCGCGCATCCAATCCCATTGACCGTGCATGACGTTGTGGCCGATCTCCATGTTCTCGACGATCTTGGAGACCGACAGCCCGGCGGTGCCGAGCAGCCAGGCGGGTGGGAACAGCGAGAACAGCAGCAGCGCACGGCTGCTCAGTTCCAGGCGGCGCTGGGCGGCGATGACGGTGCGGATGTAGTCGGCGTCGCGCTGCCCGCGGCTGGCGATGATCTGGGCCCGGATGGCGTCGAGTTCGACTCCGAGGTTTTCGATATCGCCGTCGGTGAGATGCCCGATGGGATTGGGGCTGGTGCGTTGCAGTGCAGTCATTGTCGTGGTCCTTCGTCAGAGATCGATGTCGCAGTCGCCGGCAGCGCCGGAGATACAGGTCTGGACGATCACGCTGTTGCCCTCGGCGGCCACGGTGAGCTCGCCGCTGCGCAGATCGCGGACGGCGCCGCGGCGCAGTGGCGCCACGCAGCCGAAGCAGATGCCCATTCGGCAACCCGATGGCATCAGTACCCCGGCGGCCTCGCCGGCGTCGAGCAGGCTTTGGCTGCCATCGGTGTCGACGGTGGCGCCGGTGGCCGCGAACCTGACGGTGCCGCCGTCACCGGTGGCAACGAGTGTCGGACGGAACCGTTCGGTGTGCAGCCGCTCGCCGATCCCTGTTGATTCCCAATGGTTTTCGACCATCTCAAGCAGACCGGCCGGGCCGCACGCCCAAGCGTGCCGCTCGTCGAGGTCGGCCACCAGCTGGGACAACCGGGCGAGGTCGAGTCGTCCGTCGGTGCGGGTGTGGATCTCGGCGAGGCGGATGCGCCCGCGCCTGGCGAGCATCCGCAGTTCCCCGCCGAAGACCACCTCGTCGGCGGCTGGCGCACTGTGCACCATCACGATGTCGGTGCGGCCGTTCGCCAACAGGTTGCGCAGTATCCCCATGACCGGTGTGATGCCGCTGCCCGCGGTGACGAACAGGATCTTCTCGGGCATCGGGGTGTCGAGCGTGAAGTCCCCGGCCGGCAGGTCGAGGTGCACGATGTCGCCGATCACGGCACGGCGCACCAGATGCTCGCTCACCACTCCGCCGGGCACCGCCTTGACCGTGATCGACACAGAGCCGTCAGCGCGCTCCGCGCGGGACGTGATCGAGTAGCTGCGCCAGTGCCGGACCCCGTCGACGTCGACACCGAGCCGCAGATACTGACCGGGAACGTGCCGGCGCCAGCCGCGTCCCGGTGTGATCACCAGGGTCACCGCATCGCGGGTTTCGGGATGGACACCCACGATGCGCCCGCGCAGCGGCGTTCCCGCCAGCAACGGGTCGATGGTGTCGAGGTAGTCGCCCGGCAGCAGCGGTGTGGTGACCCGGCGCACGAGGCGCCCCATCCCGGCGCGCAACCTCCCCAGTGCCAACCCGCGGGCAGCAGGTGCAGTCGTTGTCATGACTCCACATTGCCCAGCGTGCGGGATAAAGTCTTGACTGAAAGCAGTGAAGATCGACGATTCAATTGTTCGGAGAGAATAAATGCCTCGGTCATTGTCGAGTTTCACCGGTCTGGCGCTGGACCCCGAGGTGGCGGGCGCCCTGGAGGCGGTGCTGCCCCGGATGGCCGAACGCACCGTGGCGGCGATCATCGCCGAAGTACCGGCCTACACCGATCCGTTCCGAGGCCGGATGGGCCAGAACATCGAGAACGCGGTGCTGACGTCGATCGGGGTTTTCCTGCGCATGGTCACCCGGGCTGAGGACTCCGGGCCCGACGCGTCGGCGGCGCTGGACGGCGCCTACGAGTTGGGCCGGGGCGAAGCCCGTCAGGGCCGACCGATCGACGCCCTGCTGGCGGCATTCCGGGTCGGGGCTCGGGTGGCGTGGCTCGACCTGTCGGCGACCGCGGTCCAAGCCGGATTGCCGGCGGAAACCATCGCCCGCTTCGCCGCGATGCTGTTCGCCTACATCGACGAGCTCTCCGCTTCCAGCGTCTCCGGGCACGCCGACGAACTGGCCACCGCCGGCCGGGTCCGCCAACGCCACCTTGATCGGCTCGCCCGCCAGCTCCTTGCCGGCGAGGACGTCGAGACAGTGCAGTCCAGCGCAATCACCGCGGCGTGGCCCGATCCGGAAACCCTGACGGCCGTGCTTTTGCCCAATGCCCAGTTGTCCCGCGTGGCAACGGTTCTCAACCCGGCGTCGCTGTATGTCAGCGATGATCTTCCGGGCGTGGACCCGGCCGAATCGTGGGCAGTCGCTCTGGTGCCCGATGCCGACGGACCCGCCCGTTCAGTGTTATTGACCGCCCTGGCCGGGCGGCACGCTGTCGTCGGTCCGTCCCGTCCGTGGCACGCGGCGAGCAGTTCCTACCAACGGGCCGCACGCGCCAGACATCTCGGGCTCGGCGGCGAATTAGTCGACACCGACGAGCATTTGACCGCGTTGGTGCTGGAAGCCGATCCGGAGGCAGCCGACGATCTGCGCCGACGGGCGCTGGCGCCGCTGCTGGCGTTGGGGCCGAAATCCGTTGACCGGCTGGCCGAAACGCTGCGGAGTTGGCTGCTGCATCAGGGGCGGCGCGACGCGGTGGCCGCTCAGCTGTTTGTCCACCCACAGACCGTCCGGTATCGGATGAACCAGATCCGCGAGGCTTACGGGGAGAGCCTCAACGACCCTGAGGTGATTCTGGAACTGACCGTCGCGCTGGGCACGTTCAGCGCCCCGGTCTCCGACTAGATCGGTTGTCAGCCGAAAGGCCGGCTGACCAGTGTCCACCGGTTGCCGTGCTCGGCGTGGGCGTAGGACAAGTCGTGCAACGAGGCCCGGGCGAGCGCGAGGCCGCGCCCGTTCTCGGCCATCGCGTCGGGCATGCGGACCAACGACAGATCCATGTCCGCCGGCAGGCCGTCGTCGGTGAATTCGATACGCACGTGATCGTCGGACACCCAGACCTGCATCCTGATGCGCACATCGCGTCCGCGGCCGGCATGGTCGAGGATATTGTTCCCGACTTCGGCTGCGGCGATGGCCATTTCCATTCGCGTGACTTCCGGCACCTGCACGTGCTGCTCCCAGACGCTCTCCAGAGTCCGCTGCATCTCCGCCGGGAAATCCGGGATCGACGGGGCTGCTGCCAGAGCTCTGGTCGTAGGGTTGGCCAGCATCCAGAACGGTTTACCCACCGCCGTGCCGACGGTGCGCAGACGCTTGGCCAGCGTCCGGTACTGCCGACTGTGCGAGCGGTCCCGCAGCAGCGTTCCGAGCACTCGGAAACCATCTTTGATGGCATTGAGGTTGGTCTCGCCGTAATACCGGTCGTACTCGTAGCTCGGCACCTCGATGATGATCGCTTTGGAGATCGCGAAACGACCGATGATCATGGCTTCAATTTCGAAACCGTCGCCGAACTGCGGACCTTCGGCGTCGGAGGAGGGCAGGCACAGCATCGGGAGCTGGTCGGCCCAGAAGGCGTTGAAGCCGTAACACAGGTCGGTGAATCGGGTACCAGTCAGCCCACTGGCCAGGAGGTTGAGTCCGTAGTTGCCGAACGAACGGAACTGGGTGATGTCCTGACTGCCGCCTCCCGGACAGAAACGACTGCCTTTGGCTAGGTCGGCGCCTTTGGTGAGGGCGTCGACGAAGCGGGGGATCTCGTGCGGATCGGCCGAGCCGTCGATGTCGAAGGTGACGATGACGTCTCCGTTGACATGCTCGAATCCGCACGCCAGAGCATTGCCCTTGCCCTTACGGGTTTGATACGCCACCTTCGCCGACGGCAGAGCTGCGCGGGCGGCCTCGGCCGACTCGTGGTCGTCTTCGCTGACGACGACGATCACCTCGTAGTAGCTGCTCAGGTAGGGCAGGATCTCGCGGATGTTGTCGGCTTCATGCTTGGCCGGCACGACAACGCTGACCCGTGGCTGGGTGGGCCGCAAGCCCCGCCGGCCGAGCGCGCGGTCACCGGAGTAGTCAAAGTCCATGGTCGCGGCCGCGGGCTCGGACGTCCATTCGGTGATGTCAGCGCTCATGAGTGGCAGTGTCCTCCGGATGTGTTCGCCGTTCGGCACGGGCGCCGACGGCCCCAACAAGACCAAGCGTCGCTACAACACTGCCGGAAAAGTCCGAACAGGTCCAACGTGCTCCGCCCACCGGCGGCCGTCGGCGAGAATCCGGTGAATGGATCCGCAGATGCAGCGACTGCCCACTCCCCCGCCGGATAACGACGAACTCGAGTCGTGGCTGACTCGGTACCTCGGTGATCTCAGCACGCCGGCGGTCACGGCGTCGCCGATTCGCGGTGGGCAGCAGGCCGCGGATACGGCGCTGCAGGCGTTCGACGTCACGGGCTACGCGCGACGGCGCAACAACGTCTGGCCGGAACGCACCCGAGGCGCCTCGGGCCTGTCCCCCTATATCCGGCACGGACTGTTGAGCTTGGGCGAAGTGTGGGACCACGTCGCCGGGGGTCCGCCCGCCGATGTGGAGAAATTCCGCGATGAGTTGCTCTGGCAGGAGTACGCCCGACACCTGTATGCCCGCACGGGAACCTCGTCCGGGCGGTCGCTGCGGTTCGCCGTCGAGGAGCGAACACCACCGACCAGCCCGGTGACGGATGATCCGTGGTCGTCGACGGGCGCGCTGTGCCTGGAGTCGACCTGGCGAGAGCTCGTCACCGACGGTTGGCTGACCAATCAGACCCGGATGTGGCTGGCCTCGCACTGGAGCGTGCGCGGCGAATGGGGTTGGCGCGACGGCGAAGACCTGATGTACCGCCACTTGCTCGACGGCTCCCGTGCGGCGAACCGACTGGGGTGGCAGTGGACGGTAGGGGCGCTCACCGGCAAGGCGTACGGATTCTCCCGATGGCAGGTGGAGAAGCGGGCACCCGGACTGTGCCCCAGATGCCCACTGGAGCGACGCTGTCCGATCACCGACTGGCCGCCGACCTCGGAGCGGCCGCCGCTGGCGATCTCCGACGGACGGTTGCGCCGCGACGACGACCTTGCCGCGACGGCCGGGCCTACGACCGCTCGTCGGACCGGGGATCCGGATGCGGTCTGGATCACCGCCGAAAGTCTCGGCGACCGCGATCCCGCGCTGGCCGATCATCCTGAGCTACCTGTGGTGTTCGTCTTCGATGAGCCGCTGTTAACCCGCCTGCGGTTGTCGCTCAACAGATTTCGCTTCCTCACGCAGTCACTCGCCGATCTGGCCACCCGCCGCGAGCTTGAGGTGTGGCGAGGCGACCCGGTTGCGGTGCTTACCGGCCGCCGATTGGCCACCACCTTCGCCCCGGTACCCGGCTGGCGCTCGCGCGCCGCCCGGCTCGACGTGACTGCGCTGCACCCCTGGCCGTGGTTGAGGCGGCCGGGCACCGGACCGGTCACCTCCTACACGGCGTGGCGGCGGACGCTATCCCGGGGTGGATGATGGAGGTATGCAGTTACCGCAACGCCTGGCCCGGTTCAACCGGTATGTCACCAACCCGATCCAGCGACGGTGGGCGGGTTGGGCCCCGACGATGGGAATCCTCGAACACACCGGCCGCCGCTCCGGACGCACCTATCGGACGCCGCTGACGGTGTTCTCCACCGACGACGGAGTAGCGATCCTGCTGACTTACGGGCCCAACCGGGACTGGCTCAAAAACCTCACCGCCGCCGGCGGCGGTCGGCTACGCCGGTACGGCCGCACCTTCGATGTCCGTGACCCTGCGGTCATGACCAGGCAGCAGGCGGCGGAGCACGTCACCGGGTTGAGCCGGCGGGTATTCGCGCGGCTGCCGTTCGAGAACGCGGTGCTGCTCAAGCGGGCTTGACGTCGGCGTTGCGGATATCAAGGCTCGCGGTGTTATCCCGCGGCACCGCCTTCGGAATCCCAGCGTTCTTGCGCGGCAACCATCTGGGCGCGGGATTGCTTGTCGCGCAGGCTGATCATGAGCAGACCATCAACGGTCGAGTCATTGTCCGGGGAAGCCGCGGCCATCAGGGTGGTGTGCGCCCGGGCGGGCTCCGTGTGCGGCGATACCACCAGCAGAACGACTCTGTTGCCATCGATTCCGAGTACTTCGATGGTGTTGGGAGGCTGGAGCCGGTGGCCCTGAAGGGTCACCGTCCGGCCACCGGTGACGAACTCGTCGGGTGCCGTACCCCAGTCACTGAACTTGTACACCACGCGATCGATGGGACCGAGTCGCACCGACAGCACCGCGAGCAGATCCGGAAGCTCAGTCGTTAGTTCATCGCTATACGGCCACCATGCCCCATCGACGTATCCGGTGTGCTGAGCCTTGGGTTTCAAGCGCAGCCGCGGCGTGTATTCGGGCGGCGTCGGATGTCGAGCGGACGCGGTTCGGGTCTGTGATGGTGCCATGGTGGCACGCTCCTCGGGGACTTGCACGGATGAGTTCAGTAGTAGTGACGCCGGCCGCCGACCGCATGCCCAAGAGACCCGAGCACCCACAACACCGCTCCGATGACGAGCACGACGATCCCGACGGACCACAGGATCGAGATTTTGAACA
>JAULZA010000168.1:0-3054 GCA_032117575.1 Mycolicibacterium sp. | reverse complement strand
GCCATCTGCATGCAGTGCATCGCGCCGCCGGCCTGTTCGGCGATCAGCGCCACCGCCGCATGATCGAGCGCGGTGTCCAGCGCGGTGCGCCCGGCATCGACCGCGCCGATCAGCCGGGCCGGGGTGCCGTCCAGGGTGACCCGAGCCTGTCGGCGGGTGTGGTCCACTGTGCTCAGCGCCGACACGTCCATCCTGGCGGCGCGGTGTTCCACGGCGAAAATCCCGGTGCCGGAGTCGGATTCGGCGTGGACGTAGATCCTGTCGGCAATGGCGGCATCCAGCACGTAGGCCTTCTCACCGCTCACCTGCCAGCCGTCGCCGGTCTGCGTCGCGGTGGTGTCCGGATGTTGTGGCGGACGCGCTGTGCCGGGCTCGGCGAAAGCCACCGCGGTGACAAGCTCACCGGCTGCGATCCGGGGCAGCACATCGGCGCACTCGTCGGTGTCGCCGGAGGCCAGCAGGAGATACGGCGTGAGCACCGCGGTGGACAGGTACGGCGCGCACAGCAGCGCACGGCCCATCTGCTCGGCCACCACGGCCAGTTCGGCCGCACCGGCGCCGGACCCGCCGAAGCGCTCCGGGATCGTCAGGCCCAGCAATCCCATCCCGGCCAGTTCCGCCCACACCGCCGGGTCGTATCCGGTGTCCTCGGCCATCAACCGGCGCACCTCGGTCTGCGGTGAGCGTGTGGACATCAGGTCGGTGACGGCCGCCCGCAGATCGACCTGCTCGGTGGTCAGGGTGGTGGACATACTCACTTCACCAGATCCATGGCGCGGTTCAGGCTCGCGCACTTGGAGTCAAAATATGCCTGCGAAACAGCGGCTTTGGGCGCGATCCCGTCGAATCCGTGGAAAGCGCCGGGCACTTCGTGTACCTCGCACCGGACACCGGCAGCATTGAGCCGCTCGGCGTAGGCCAGGTCTTCGCCGTGGAACAGGTCCAGTGTCCCGACACCGAGCCACGCCGGCGCCAAGCCCTCCAGATCCGTGCGTCGGGCCGGCACGGCTATCTGCGGGTCGGCGCCGCCCAGGTATGACGTCCAGCCGAACCGGTTGTTCCTGGTGTTCCACAACCGGAAGCCGGGTTTGTCGAGCGCCGGGTCGATGGTCCTGTCATCGAGCATTGGATAGGACAGCACCTGCAGCACCGGTGTCACCTCACCGCGGTCCCGCGCTGCAAACGCCAACGCCGCGGTCAGTCCGCCGCCGGCGCTCGCCCCGCCGATCGCGATCCGCGCCGGGTCGACCCCCGGCAATTCGGCCAGCCACGTCAGCACGCTGTAGCAATCTTCGAGCGGCAGCGGGTACGGATACTCCGGAGCCAGCCGGTACCGGACCGCCGCGACGGTGACGCCCAACCGGTCGACGAACCGCCGGCACAGCACGTCGTCCTGTTCGGGACTGCCGATCAGGTAGCCCCCGCCGTGAATCCACAGCAGCGCGGGGGTCTGGCCGGTCGCTCCCGCCGGACGGTACAACCGGGCACCGGCGCCGGAGGGCAGCGTCACCACCTCGACGCCGTCATTGTCCGGCCGGCGCACGGTGGTCAGCCTCCGTACCAGCGGAAGGGCCCAGCGATGAATGGTCGGTGTGGGGATGAACCGCGCGACCCTGCGCAGTTCGGGATGAATGTCCTCGTTGGGCATGGTGGTCATTATGCCGCTGGATACCATCGCCGGATGAGCGAAGATGCCGGCACTGACGCAGTCCTGACCGAGAAGCGCGACCGAATCCTGATCATCACGATCAACCGGCCGGAGGCGCGCAACGCCGCCAACGCGGCGGTCAGCCACGGTCTGGCGGCGGCCATGGACACCCTGGACGGCGATCCCGGTCTGTCGGTCGGCGTGCTCACCGGGGCGGGCGGCACCTTCTGTGCGGGCATGGACCTCAAGGCTTTCGCCCGCGGTGAGAATGTCGCGGTGAAGGGCCGCGGTCTGGGTTTCACCGAGCGCCCGCCGGTCAAACCGCTCATCGCCGCCGTGGAGGGGTTTGCGCTGGCCGGCGGAACCGAGTTGGCCCTGGCGACCGACCTCATCGTCGCCGCCCGTGACTCGGCCTTCGGCATCCCCGAGGTCAAGCGTGGTCTGGTGGCGGCCGGCGGTGGGCTGCTACGGCTGCCGCAACGCATCCCGTACGCCATCGCCATGGAACTGGCACTGACCGGGGAGAACCTGCCGGCGCAGCGGGCCCATGAACTCGGTCTGGTCAATGTGCTGGCCGAGCCGGGTCACGCGCTGGAGGTGGCGATCGCCCTGGCCGAGCGGATCACGGCCAACGGTCCGCTGGCGGTGGCGGCCACCAAGCGCATCATCGTCGAGTCGCGGGGCTGGAGCCCCGAGCAGCAGTGGGCCGAGCAGATGAAGATCATCATGCCGGTGTTCGCCTCGAAGGACGCTCACGAGGGTGCGGTCGCCTTCGCCGAGAAGCGGGCGCCCAACTGGACGGGAACCTAACGCCCTCGCCCGGAGCGGGATTCGCGGCGTTTCCCCCGTGCGCCGCACGTACCTGCAGGTAGATTCATCCTCGTCTCCTATCTGCTCACCGAAGGACAACCCTGTGCATATCTCTCTGCGTTCTCATCTGACCGCCGGCACCGCCGCGGTCGTCGCGGTGGGCGCTATCGCCGTGACCCCGGCGCCGGCGACTCCGCTGACCCTGCCGTCGATCAACGTCGCCCTAGCCGCCTTCAGCAGTCCGCTGGCCCAATTGTTCGCCACGGCGGACCTGGCCAACAACTACCTGTTCGACCCGGTCAGCAACCCGGCTGTTTCCTCCAGCTGGCCCTTCGCCAACTTCGGGACCACGTTCGGCACTCCAGTGTCGGTGCCGCCGAACTACCCGCTGCTTCCCGCCGCGCTGACTCAGGATGCTTTGGGCGGTTATAGCTCGGTGGGTCTGATCCCGCAGATCATCGATGACGCCCTGCCGATCATCAGCCAGTTGGGATACAACGGCCTGGACTACATCAACTACACCGGCAATGCGGTGTTCTTCGCCGGTGAAACGTTGACCCAGGCGGTGTGGACCGCCGTCGGGGAGGCTCTGATGG
>JAULZA010000167.1:0-20423 GCA_032117575.1 Mycolicibacterium sp. | reverse complement strand
GATCGTGCCATCGACACCATCGACACCAGTCGCACCGTTACCGGCGATACCCGCGTCGCCACCGTCACCACCGAGGCCGTCGATCGCCAAACCACCACCGGTACCACCGGCGCCGCCATCGCCACCGGCACCGGCGTTACCACCGGCGCTGCCATCAGTCAGACCACTGGCATCAAAGCCATCGCCACCGTTACCACCCAGACCACCGTCGCCACCGACGCTGTCGATACCCGCGGCCCCATCAGTGCTACCCGTGCCACCAACACCACCAGCGGCACCCAGGCCACCAGCGCCACCAGCGCCACCATCAGTGCCATCGCGGTCATCGATCGTGCCATCGACACCATCGACACCAGTCGCACCGTTACCGGCGATACCCGCGTCGCCACCGGCACCACCGCCACCGTCGACCGCCGTGAGATCGCCCGCAGCGCCACCGGCACCACCATCGCCACCGGCACCGGCGTTACCACCGGCGGTGCCATCAGTCAGGCCACTGGCATCAAAGCCATCACCGCCCAGGCCACCGACGCCACCGTCAGCACCATCGGTCGCAGCACCATCAGTGCCGAGACCGCCGTCCGTGCCACCGGTGCCCGTGCCCGCAGCACCGCCGGTGCCCGCAGCACCACCAGCAGCACCGTTACCACCAACGCCACCGACGCCACCGACACCGCCGTCCGGAATCTCCTGGGTGCCGTCGATACCCGCGGCACCGTTACCACCAATGGCCGCCGTGCCGGCGTCACCACCGATACCACCGTCACCACCGCTACCCGAGGAGCCGTCAACGCCCGTCGGGCTGGTCGCCGTGCCCGCGGCGCCACCGGCACCACCGGTGCCACCAGCGCCGCCAGCGCCGGCGCTGCCGCCGGCCTGGCCGTCGGCACCGTCGGTCTGGCCGTCGAGGCCCGCAACACCGCTGCCACCGGCACCGCCGTTACCGGCCGCACCACCGGTGCCGCCATTGCCGCCGTTACCGGCGATGGAACCGCCCGCGCCACCAGCACCACCGACGCCACCGGCGCCGCCGAGTTGGCCGTCGGCGCCCGAGTCACCGGGGTTCACACCGTCGGCGCCCGCGGCGCCGTCGGTACCGACACCGCCGTTACCGCCGTTGCCGCCGTTGCCGACCAGGCCACCGTCACCGCCCGCGCCACCTACGCCGCCAATGGCTCCGGGGATCGCCGACGTGAAGCCGTCAGCGCCGTTGCCGCCGTTACCGCCACCGAGCACCGCAGTGCCGTCGAATCCGTTAGCACCGGCAGCACCGCCACCGCCCGTGCCCGCTGCGCCACCGGCACCGCCGAGGCCGATGTCACCCGGATCGCCGCCGTCGCCGCCGGCACCGCCGTCGGGGTAGGTCGCGTTCGCGGCGCCGCCGTTGCCGCCGTCACCGGGGTTGCCCGCGTTTCCGCCGTTGCCGCCGGCGCCGCCGCTGCCGGCAGTGCCGTCAACGCCCGTCGGGCTCTGAGCTGTACCGGCTGCGCCACCGACACCGCCGATGCCGCCATTGGCGCCGGCACCGCCGTCGCCACCGTCCTGGCCGTCTCCCGCCGGCGCCGTTGCCGTGGCGTCGGTGCCGTTTCCACCGGTCTGACCGTTGCCACCACTGCCGCCGGCACCACCGGCACCACCGGTGCCGCCGTTACCGCCGCTGCCCGAGGTCGTACCGCCGAGACCACCGGCACCGCCGGCGCCGCCCGCACCGCCCACGGTGCCGTCGCCACCGTCAGCGCCGGGGCCCGCACCGTTGAGGCCGGTCGTGCCGGCCGCACCCGCGCCACCGATACCACCGTTGCCGCCGTTACCGACCGCACCACCGTCGCCGCCAGCGCCACCGACGCCGCCGACCGCGCCCGGTGTCGAACCACCGAAGCCAGCCGCGCCGTTACCACCGTTACCGCCGCTGAACACGCCGGTGCCGTCGATGCCATTGACACCCGCGACGCCACCGATACCACCGGTACCCGCGGCACCACCGGTGCCGCCGGTGCCCAGGGCACCCGGATCGCCACCGTCACCACCGGCGCCGCCGTCGATGAAGGTTGCGTTGGCCAGACCGCCGTCGCCGCCGTCGCCCGGGGTGCCGGCGTTGCCACCGTTGCCGCCCGCGCCACCGTCACCGTTGGTGCCGACCTGGCCGGCGGGGGCTGAACCACCCGCACCACCAGCGCCACCAGCGCCACCGGCGCCGGCGTTGCCACCGGAGCCGCCATCCTGGCCCGCGGTAGCCGCTGCCTCTGCCGTGGCGTCATCACCATTGGCACCGGTCACACCGGCACCGCCGTTGCCGCCCAGCGCACCGATACCACCGGCACCGCCGTTACCGCCGTTGCCCGCCAGCGCACCACCGGAGCCGCCGGCACCGCCGACGCCACCGGCGCCGCCGGTCAGACCGTCCGTGCCGGAATCGCCGGGGAGGATGCCGTCGTCGCCGTTGGTACCGGCCGCGCCGTTACCACCGACACCGCCGTTGCCACCATTGCCGACCAAACCGCCGTCGCCACCAGCGCCACCAGCGCCACCGGCCTCGCCGGCGATCGTGGCGTTGAAGCCGGCCGCGCCGTTGCCACCGTTACCGCCACTGAGCAGCGCGGTGCCGTCGGCGCCGTTGTTACCCGCGACGCCACCGGTTCCGCCGGTGCCCGCAGCACCGCCGATGCCGCCGGTGCCCACTGCACCCGGATCGCCACCGTCGCCACCGTTACCACCGTCGGGGAACTCGGCAGTGGCCGCGGCACCGTCGCCGCCGTTGCCCGGGGTACCGGCGCCGCCGCCGACACCACCGTCGCCGCCGTCGCCGTTGACGCCCACATTGCCGTTGATCGAGGCACCACCAGCACCACCGACACCACCGGCACCGCCAGCGCCGCCAGCGCCACCGTTACCGCCATCGGTGCCATCCCTGCTCGGGTTGTTGCCCGTCAGGCCGTCGACACCTTCGATGCCCGTGCCGCCCGTGGCACCGGCGCCACCGGTACCGGCGTCACCACCGTCGCCGCCGTTGCCCGAGATCGCCGTGCCACCAGCGCCACCGTTACCGCCGACGCCACCGGCAGCACCAGTGATGCCATCGCCGTAGATGTCGTAGCCCTCGACGAAGAAGGCATCGCCGCCGTTAGCGCCATCACCACCGAGCGCACCATTCGCGTTAGCACCCGCGGCGCCATCGATACCCGCAATGCCACCGGTACCGGCGCCTGCAGCGCCACCGAGACCGCCAACACCACCGTCAAGACCGTTGCCGCCAGCACCACCGTTGCCACCAGGTGTGCCAGCCGGATTCTCCGCGGTGCCCGGATCACCCGGCGCACCGTCACCACCAGCGCCTGCCAGGCCGGCAGCACCACCGATACCGCCGTCGCCACCGTCACCGGCGCTGCCATCAGTTCCGCCACCGGTCGAGATGCCCGCGGCACCACCGACACCGCCGTTGCCACCCGCGCCACCAGCGCCGGCGTCGCCGCCATCGGTGCCATTGATGCTCGGGTTGTTACCCGTCAGGCCGTCAACACCGACGATGCCATCGCCACCAGCAGCACCAACGCCACCGTCACCGGCATCACCACCGTTACCGCCATTACCCAGGTTCGCCGTGCCACCAGCGCCGCCGTTACCACCGACACCGCCCGCACCACCAGCGGTGCCGTTGCCGTAGATGTCAAAGCCACCGGTGAAGTACCCGGCACCACCAACACCACCGTCGCCACCGTCGGCACCGTTGCTCGCAGCACCCGCGCCGGCATCGGTGCCCGCGACACCACCGGTACCGGTGCCCGCGGCGCCACCGAGGCCGCCCAGGCCACCGTCGGCACCGTTACCACCGGCACCACCATTGCCACCCGGGGTTCCGGCCGGAGCGTCCACCGTGCCAGGAGTGCCGTCGGCACCGTCGCCACCAGCGCCTGCCAGGCCGGCAGCACCACCGATACCGCCGTCGCCACCGTCACCGGAGCTGCCGGCAGTACCCGAAACCGAGGTACCCGCAGCACCGCCAACACCACCGTTACCGCCCACGCCACCGGCACCGGCGTTACCACCATCGGTGCCGTTGATGCTCGGGTTGTTGCCGGTCAGACCATCGACACCGGTGATACCGGTGCCACCAGCGGCACCGGCGCCACCGTTACCGGCGTCACCACCGTTGCCGCCGGTACCCGAAATGGACGCACCGCCAGCGCCGCCGGCGCCGCCGTTACCGCCCGCAGCACCTGTGATGCCATTGCCATAGATGTCATAGCCACCGTCGAACAGGCCAGCCGCACCGTTACCGCCGATGCCGCCGTTGCCGCCGTTGCCGATCGTGCCGCTGTTACCGCCGTTGCCACCCTTGCCGCCGTCGGCGCCCGGGGTCACGGCGTTGAAGCCGGCCGCGCCGTTACCGCCGTTGCCGCCGGTGGTCGCCGCAGTGCCGACGCCGCCGTCGAGGCCGTCGACGCCACCGGTGCCGGTGCCCGCCGTGCCGCCGATGCCGCCGGTACCACCGGTGCCCGGGTTACCGCCGTTGCCGCCGTTGCCGCCGTCCGGATTCTCCGCCGTGCCGGCGAAGCCGTCACCGCCGTTGCCGCCAGCGCCCGCGAAGCCGCCGTTACCGGCGTTGCCGCCATTGCCCGCGGGGCCGACGGTGTCCGTGGTGAACCAGTTCATGCCGGTGCCGGCATTGCCGCCCTGGCCGCCGTTGCCGCCGGCGAAGCCGTCGCCACCCACGCCGCCGTCGTAGCCGTTGCCGTTGTTGTCGTCGAATCCGGTGGAGTCGGCACCGTCGGTGCCGGTCAGGCCGCCACCGCCGTCGCCGCCCAGGCCGCCGTTGCCGCCGGCGGGGCCGCCGCCGAACATGTCGCCGAACACAATGCTGCCGTTGGAGCCGTCACCGCCGTCGCCGCCGTTGCCGCCGACCGCGCCGAGGCCGCCGTCACCGCCGTTGCCGCCGTCACCGCCCTTGCCGGTGCCGTTGTTCTCGGAGATCCCCCACATGTTGTCCGGGGAGACCGGGAGGTACCAGGAGTTCGCGCCACCGTTACCGCCGTTGCCGCCATTGCCGCCAGCCACACCGTCGACGGTGGGGCCGAGGGCGTTGCCGCCGTTGCCGCCGTCACCGCCGGAGCCCCAGAAGTTGCGCCAGGTCTCGCCGTTGACGCCGCCGATGCCGCCGCCGTTACCGCCGTTACCGCCGTCGCCACCGGGGCCGACGGCGTCGCCGCCGTTACCGCCGTTGCCGCCGCCGTCGGCGTAGATGGCGCCTGCGCCACCGTTTCCGCCGTCGCCACCGCGCACGTAGCCGGTGCCGCCGTTACCGCCGGCGCCGCCGTCGCCGAAGTGCGAGAGCAGGCCGGTGACGCCACCGTCGCCGCCGTTGCCGCCAATGCTGCCCACGTTGGTGGCAGCGCCACCGTTGCCGCCGTTGCCGGCGTTATTCACGAATGAGAAGAAGCCGGTGTCGCCGCCCTTGCCGCCGACGCCGCCGGTCGCGTTCTCACCGGTGGCGTCGCCGCCGTTACCGCCGTTACCGGCGAAGCCCAGGCCCGGGTTGGGCGGGAAGCCGGCCAGCGCCAGGAAGCCGCTGTTGCCGCCGACGCCACCGGCGCCGCCGACACCGCCGTCTGCGCTGGCCGTACCGCCGTTGCCGCCGTCACCGCCACCGCCGAAGATCAGGCCGCCGAGACCACCGTCACCGCCGATACCGCCGGCGGTCGTGCCGTCACCACCGGCGCCGCCCTTACCGCCCTTACCGAAGAACGCCAGTGCGCCGGCGTCGCCGCCCTTACCACCGGCGCCGCCGGCCCCGGAGTTGGAGCTGATGCCCGCACCGCCGGCGCCGCCGTTGCCGCCGAACAGGCCCGCGGCACCACCGGTGCCGCCGTTCCAGCCGTTGCCGCCATTGCCATAGAGCAAGCCAGCCTGGCCGCCGTTGCACGCGACACCCTGGTTGCAGGTGGTGGCGTCGTAGCTGTAGCCGTCACCGAACAGCATGCCGCCGTTGGGGTTCGCCTTGGTGCCGTTGCCGATGAAGATGCGGACGAAGTCCGCGAACGGGTCACCGGTGGCCGACGCCTTCGGGGTGAGCAGATTATTGAACAGTTGGCCGGTGTTGATCGACGCGGCCGGACCGGCGATGCTGTTGGACTTCGTGGTCTCGCGGCGGGTGACAGCCAGGGCACCCCACATCAGGGGGGCGGCCGCCGGGGCGTTGCCGTCAGCGCCGGCCCCGAGCCAGTCGAGGATTCCGCCACCGATGCTCTTGACCGCGTCGGAGGAGGTGGAGGCGGTCATGACCGGGGCCTCCGGCTGCGCGGCCGGTGCCGCGGGCTGGGCCGCGGTGGACACGGCCTCGACCGTCGCGGCGGCCGGGGCGGGGGTGCGCGATGCCGCAGGAGCGGGACGACCGACCGGGGCAGAGGCAGACTGCACCCCTTCGTTCTTGGAATTCCTGGAAGCGGGGAGCTCAGTCACGGCCGGAGTGGAGTCCGGGACATCGGCGACGACCGGTGCGGGCGCGGTACGGGTTGGGGAAACCGCAGCGGGCACGCTGTCGTTGTCGGTGGCCCGCTCGGGGGCCGGGGTGGAGGCAACGCCGCCGCCACGAACGGGCGGGGCCGGCGATTCCGCAGCCGGCGCCTCAAGAACGTCGACATCGACGTCGACGTCAGCATCGGCATCGGCATCCGACTCGCCGGACTCCGCCGGGGCCGTGCCGGCGTCGCTGTCGGCGGCGCCGGCGGTGTCGCCACGTCCGTCGCGCGAGCCGCGGGTGCTCGACGACGACGAGTCAGAAGCCGAGGACTCCGACGACGCACCCTCCGAGCCGGAGGTATCGGCCGCAGCGATGCCAGGCATCGCCATCATGCCGGCGCCAACGCCCAGGGCCATCGCCAGCGCGCCCACCCGGCCGACGTACCACGACGGTCCGGTGGCGGTCGGCAGCACGGTAGCGCGAGTCAACTCGATGGGACGGATGTCCTTCGCGCGTCGATGCCGACCCGCAACCGGATCGTTAACGCGTCGATGCTTGCCGCTACCTGCGGAAACGCGCTGCGTGGAGTCGAAAGAGTTCACATCGGTCATCTGAAAATTCCCCATGGGTCGAGTTCAGCCCGGTCTGCCCGGGCATTCGGCCGATCTTGACACGGTTCCGTAGCAAAATCCAGCTAATCGGCTGAACTTTTCTCAGATAATTTTCGTATGAGTCGTCATTGCACGTCATCGGCCACGAAAAGCACATAGCTACAGGCTTCGCGCGAAGCTTTCCGCAGCACCGGCAACGCATGAGATCTCTTGACACCCAGACGAACGGGAGGGATGAGGATCAGACGAATCGTCAAGTTTGCCGACGCGGCAATGAGTGCAGGTCAGCCGATCCTGGGAATCAGCTATGAACCCTTATCTGGCGACTCAGGAAGTTTGTTTCACGATGCGTACGTGATCATCAGGCCAATGCCGATGATGGAGACCAGCCAGATGCCGGTGACGAACAGCGTCAGCCGGTCGAGGTTCTTCTCGACGACGGTCGATCCGGACAGGCTCGACTGCACGCCGCCACCGAACAGGGTGGACAGGCCGCCGCCTTTGGCCCGGTGCAGGAGGACCAGCAGGATCACCAGGAGGCTGGTGACGATCAGCAGGATCTGCAGGGCGAGCATCATGCGGCACAGACTACCGGTTCACGCCGGGGCGTCCGAGCACCAGGTAGACGAGTGCCCGCCTCCCAGCGACAACTCCCCGTATACAGGGAGGACTCCACCGTTAGTACGAGAAGCTTGTCGCTCGAAGGCGGGCAACAGTCGTGTCCCGTCCGGTGAGCTCAATCAGAGCAGCGGCCCGCCTGCGGCGATGGCGGACAGTTGCGCGAACTGCTCGCCGTCCAGCGACGCACCGCCGACCAGACCCCCGTCGACGTCGGTCTGGGCGATCAGTTCGGCGGCGTTCTTGGCGTTCATCGAACCGCCGTAGAGCACCCGCACACCGTCGGCGATCTGCGGCGTCGTCATCTCGGCCAGTTTCCCGCGGATCGCACCGCAGACCTCCTGGGCGTCCGCGGCACTGGCGACCCGGCCGGTGCCAATGGCCCACACCGGTTCGTAGGCGATCACGGCACTGGCCACCTGCTCCTGGGACAGCCCCGCCAGCGAGCCCTCCAACTGAGCGAGGTTGTAGGCGACCTGCTCGCCGGCCTCGCGGATGTCGAGGTTCTCGCCGATGCAGATGATCGGGACCAGCCCGTGCCGGAACGCGGCCGCGGCCTTGGCGGCCACGGTGGCGTCGTCCTCGTTGTGATACGTGCGACGCTCGGAGTGCCCGACGACGACGTAGGTGCAGCCCAGCTTGGCCAGGAAGGCGCCGCTGATGTCGCCGGTGTAGGCGCCGGAATCGTGCGGAGAGAGATCCTGGGCTCCGTAGGTCAGCCGCAGTTTGTCACCGTCGACCAGCGTCTGGACGCTGCGCAGGTCGGTGAACGGCGGGATGACGGTGACGTCGACCTTGTCGAAGTACTTCTCGGGCAGTGCGAACGCGATCTTCTGCACCAGGGCGATGGCCTCGAAGTGATTGAGGTTCATCTTCCAGTTGCCCGCGATGAGCGGCTTACGGGACACGGGCTCTCCTTGGTGCTAGCTAGTTGAGGATCTCGATACCCGGAAGCGTCTTGCCTTCCAGGTATTCCAGCGATGCGCCACCGCCGGTGGAGATGTGCGAGAAACCGTCCTCGCGCAGTCCGAGCTGGCGCACCGCGGCGGCCGAATCTCCGCCCCCGACAACGCTGAAGGCGCCCTTGGCGGTAGCGCCGATGATCGCCTCGGCGACGCCCTTGGTGCCCGCGGCGAACGCCGGGAATTCGAACACGCCCATCGGCCCGTTCCAGAACACGGTGCGGGCGTTGGACAGCAATGCGGTGAACCGGGCGACGGAGTCCGGGCCGATGTCCAGACCCATCTTGTCGGCCGGGATGTCTTTGACGGCAACGGTTTCCGGCGGCGAGTCGGCCTTGAACTCGGCGGCGACGACCACGTCCACCGGCAGGTGAATCACGTCGCCGTACTCCTCCAGCAGCCGTCGGCAGGTGTCGATCATCTCTTCCTGCAGCAGCGACTTGCCCACCGAAATGCCTTGCGCGGCAAGGAATGTGTAGCACATGCCGCCGCCGATGATCACGCTGTCGGCCTTGCTCGCCAAGTTCTCGATGACGGCGAGCTTGTCGGAGACCTTGGACCCGCCGAGCACCACGGCGTACGGCCGCTCACCGGCTTTGGCGAGCTGCTCGAGCACCTTGACCTCCGCGCCCACCAGGGTGCCGGCGTAGTGCGGCAGCAGCTTGGCCACGTCGTAGACCGAGGCCTGCTTGCGGTGCACCACCCCGAACCCGTCGGAGACGAAAGCGCCTCCCGCACCGACGAGTTCGACCAGCCCGGCGGCCAGCGCCTGCCGTTCGGCCTCGTCCTTGGAGGTCTCGCGCGGGTCGAAGCGGATGTTCTCCAGCAGCAGTACGTCGCCGTCGGTGAGACCCTCCGCGCGGGCCAGCGCATCGGTGCCGACGACGTCGCCGGCCAGTTGGACGTGACGGCCCAGCTTCTCGCCGAGCACTCCTGCGACCGGCGCCAGGGAGTACTTGGGCTCCGGCCCGCCCTTGGGCCGGCCCAGGTGCGCCGTCACCACCACCTTGGCGCCGGCATCCGTCAGCGCCTTGAGGGTGGGCACCGAGGCGTCGATACGCCCGGTGTCGGTGACGTTCCCGTTCTCGTCGAGCGGCACGTTGAGGTCGCAGCGCACCAGTACGCCGCGACCTTCAACGCCCTCGGCGAGCAGATCGGCAAGAGTCTTGACTGCCACTGTCGCCCTTTCGCTTACAGCGACTTGCCGACGAGACCGATGAGGTCGACCAGGCGGTTGGAGTAGCCCCACTCGTTGTCGTACCAGGACACGACCTTGGCCTGGTTGCCGAGCACCTTGGTGAGCAGCGAGTCGAACAGCGAGCTGTGCGGGTCGGTGACGATGTCGCTGGAGACGATCGGGACGTCGTAGTACTTCAGGATGCCCTTCATCGGCCCCTCGGCGGCGGCCTTCATCGCGGCGTTGATCTCCTCAGCGCTGGCCGTCTTCTTCAGCTCCACGGTGAGGTCGGTGACCGAGCCGGTGGGGATCGGCACGCGCAGCGCGTAGCCGTCCAGCTTGCCCTTCAGCTCCGGCAGCACCAGGCCGATGGCCTTGGCCGCACCGGTGGAGGTGGGCACGATGTTCAGCGCGGCCGCGCGGGCACGACGCAGATCCTTGTGCGGGGCGTCCTGCAGGTTCTGGTCCTGGGTGTAGGCGTGGATGGTAGTCATCAGACCCTGGACGATGCCGAACTCGTCATTGAGGACTTTGGCGAACGGCCCAAGGCAGTTCGTGGTGCACGAGGCGTTGGAGATGATGTTCTGGCTGCCGTCGTACAGGTTGTCGTTGACACCCATCACGATGGTGATGTCCTCGCCGCTGGCCGGCGCGGAGATGATGACCTTCTTGGCGCCCGCGTCCAGGTGGCCCTTGGCCTTGGCGGCGTCGGTGAACAGACCGGTGGACTCCACGACGACGTCGACGCCGAGGTCACCCCAGCCGAGCGCGGCCGGACCCTCGCGGTTGGCCATGGCCTTGACCTTCTCGCCGCCGATGACGATGCTGTCGCCGTCGACCGAGACGTCCTTGTTCAGGCGGCCCAGGATGGAGTCGAACTTCAGCAGGTGCGCCAGGGTGTTGATGTCGGTGAGGTCGTTGACGGCGACGATCTCGATGTCTTTCGCCTTGCCCTCGGCCTGCTGGGTTTCCAGTGCCCGGTAGAAGTTTCGCCCGATGCGGCCGAAGCCATTGACGCCAACCCGGATCGTCACTTGTATCTCCTCACTGAAGTCGCCAAGCGTCTGCTTGAAATGCCAGGCGCCAGCCTAACGGCGACACCAGCGAGGCGTAGCGGAACCGCGCGACCGTTTAATTCCTCTTCCCCCGGCGGCGTACCTTCTAAAGATGACGCTGTCACTGCCGGTCGATCTTGACGTCGCCAAAATGCGGGAACGCCTGGGCCAAGGTCTGTTTGCCATGGTCGCCGGTCCGGAGGGCCCGGAGAACCGGGAGCGCATCCACGGCGCGCCCGGACCGCGCTGGACCACGCCCGATAGCCCGGTGCGGCAGGTGCACGGCGACGCCTCGATGTTCGTCGGGGGCTTGCGGGCACTGCTGCTGCAGTCGCTGCACCCGCTGGCGATGGCCGGGGTGGCCGAGCACTCCGACTACCGCGGCGACCCGTGGGGCCGGCTGCAGCGCACCAGCACATTCCTGGCCGTCACCACCTTCGGCACCGCCGCCGACGCGCAGCGCGCGGTGGACAAGGTCCGCGGCATCCACCGTCGGGTGCACGGCGTCGCCCCGGACGGCCGGCCCTACCGCGCCGACGATCCGCACCTGCTGGAGTGGGTGCACATCGCCGAGATCGACAGCTTCCTGATGGCCTACCAGCTCTACGGGGCCACGCCGCTGGACCAGGCCGGCCGCGACACGTACGTGGCCGAAACGGCCCGGGTGGCCGAGGCGCTGGGCGTGCCCAACCCGCCGCGCACCGAAGCCGAACTGCGCCAACGCCTTCGGGCGTACCGCCCGGAACTGCACAGCACCGAGTCGGCCCGGGAGGCGGCTCGCTTCCTGCTGGTCACTCCCCCGCTGCCGCTGCTGGCCCGCGGGCCCTACGGGCTGCTGGCCGCGGCGGCGGTGGCGATGCTGCCGGCCTGGGCCAGGCTGCCGTTGCGGCTGCCGTATTTCCCGCCGGTGGAGTCCACCGCGATCCGGCTCTCCGGGCGGGTGCTGGTGGGGGTGCTGCGCTGGGCGCTGAACTCCCAGCCGCGGCCGGAGCCTGTCTAACCTCGCCGATCCTGCGGTGAGAGCGCGGTTCCTGCGGCGATTGCGATCTCCACGCAGGATCGACGGGGTCTAGGCGTCGTCGAGCAGGTCCGGCGTCACCGCCGACTCGGTGTCGGGAATGCCGTCGTGCTTGGCCTTGCGGTCGGCCATCGACAGCAGCCGCCGAATCCGGCCTGCCACAGCGTCTTTGGTCATCACCGGCTCAGCCAGCCGGCCGAGCTCCTCCAGGGAAGCCTGACGGTGCTCCACCCGCAGTTTGCCGGCGGCGGCCAGATGGTCGGGCACGGTGTCGCCGAGGATCTCCAGTGCGCGTTCCACCCGGGCGGCCGCGGCGACGGCGGCGCGGGCCGAGCGGCGCAGGTTGGCGTCGTCGAAGTTGGCCAGCCGGTTGGCCGTGGCCCGGACCTCGCGGCGCATCCGCCGCTCCTCCCAGACCAGCCGGGTGTCTTGAGCGCCCATCCGGGTGAGCAACGTGCCGATGGCCTCGCCGTCGCGGACCACCACCCGATCGGTGCCGCGCACCTCGCGGGCCTTGGCGCTGACGCCGAGTCGACGTGCGGCGCCCACCAGGGCCAGCGCGGCTTCCGGTCCCGGGCAGCTGACCTCCAGCGCCGAGGACCGGCCCGGTTCGGTCAACGAGCCGTGCGCCAGAAAGGCACCGCGCCAGGCGGCCTCGGCGTCGCCGACGCTGCCGCCGACCACCTGCGCCGGCAGGCCGCGCACCGGCCGGCCCCGCATGTCGAGCAGCCCGGTCTGGCGAGCCAGTGCCTCACCGTCTTTGGCCACCCGCACCACGTAGCGGGTGTTCTTGCGAATTCCGCTGGCGGACAGCACATGAATCACCGAGGCGTAGCCGTAGAGGTCGTGGATGTCCTTGCGCAGCCGCCGCGCGATGCTGCCCAGGTCGACCTCGGCCTCCACCACCACCCGGCCCGCCACGATGTGCAGGCCGCCGGCGAAGCGCAGCAGGGCGGCCACCTCGGCCCGGCGCGAACTGACCGAATTGATGACGATACGGCTCAGTTCATCCTTCACCTCAGCTGTCATCGCCACAGGTCGTCGCCTCTCGGTCCATCTCGCAGAGCCTTGTCTGGCTCAGGCACCGGCGCGGGAAGCGTCGTGGTGGGGGGCTCAAAGCCCCTCGCGCACACGGCGTCCAGAGCCGCCGCCAACCTTGCCGGGTCGTGTAAAGGTGTACCAGGCCGCGCCACGTCAGCAAACGTCACTGCCGCCTCCAACAGGCTCGCGGTCCGGCAAAGTTGGTCGCGTTCGCGCCGTGATGGCACACGCGCCGCGTCGACGATGATGTCATGCACCGCGAATCCGGGGGCGTGTTGGGCGAGAACGTGCAGGTGCCGCTCGGTGGAGAACCCCGCCGTCTCCCCCGGCTCAGCGGCCAGATTGAGCACCAGCGCGCGGCGGGCGGGGGTGGCTTTGAGGGCGGCGAACAGGCCGGGCACCAGAACGTGCGGGATCACACTGGTGAACCACGACCCGGGGCCGAGCACCACCAGGTCGGCGCTCATCACCGCGTCGACGGCCTGACGGGTGGCCGGCGGATCGCCGGGCAGCAGCCGCACCCGGCGCACCTTGCCGGGGGTGGTGGCCACCGCGACCTGCCCGCGGATCGCCCGGCTCATCCGGGGGTCGCTTTCCAGCCCGGCGACGTCGGCCTCGATCTGCAGGCCGATGGGGCACATCGGCAGCACCCGGCCCTTGACCCCGAGGATGCGGCCCAGTTCGTCCAGCGCGGCGACTGGGTCGGCGAGCACCTCGTCGAGCCCGGCCAGCAGCAGGTTGCCGATCGGGTGCCCGGCCAGAGCGCCGCTGCCGCCGAACCGGTGCTGGATGATGGTGGCCCACAGCCGTCCGTGCGGGCTGTCGGAGGCCAACGCGGCCAACGCCATTCGCAGATCACCCGGCGGGACGATGTCGAGCTCGGAGCGCAGCCGGCCGGACGATCCGCCGTCGTCGGCGACGGTGACCACCGCGGTCACATGCGGGGTGAGACGTCGCGCCGCCGACAGCGTGGCGTAGAGCCCATGGCCGCCGCCCATCGCGACGATGCGCGGTGGGACGCCGGTGACGTCAGGGTCGTATTCCCGGGTCGCTGCGCTCCTGCCCTCCGGTCCATTTTCCCGGGTCGCTGCGCTCCTGCCCTCCGGTCCATTTTCCCGGGTCGCTGCGCTCCTGCCCTCCGGGTCACTCATTCGCGCCCCAGGTCCCGGTGCAGCACGCGCACCGACAGCTCAGGGTTGTCCCCGAGCAGGCCGGCCAGCGCCTCGGCGATGGCCACGCTGCGGTGCTTACCGCCGGTGCAGCCGATCGCCACCGTCATGTAGCGCTTCCCCTCACGTAAATAACCGTGCACCACCAGCTTTAACAACTGATGGTAGGTCTGCAGGAACTCCGTCGCCCCGGGCTGGGCCAACACGTAATCGCGCACCGCCGGCGCCTGCCCGGTCTGCGGCCGCAGGTGGTCCACCCAGTGCGGGTTGGGCAGGAAGCGGACGTCCATCACCATGTCGGCGTCCATCGGCAGGCCGTACTTGAAGCCGAAGGATTCCAGGGTGACGGCGGTCTTCGCCACCGTCTCGCCGCCGAAAGCGTTCTCGATGCTGGCGCGCAGCGACGGCACCGACAGCGTCGTGGTGTCGATGATCAGATCCGCGCCGGCTCGCACCGGGGCCAGCATGGCGCGTTCGGCGGCGATGCCCTCGGCCAAAGTCTGGTTGCCCTGCAACGGATGGCTGCGCCGGTTGTTCTCGTAGCGGCGCACCAGAATCTCGTCGGAGGCCTCCATGAACAGCACCCGCGGAGTGATGTTGCGGGTGGCCAGATCCCGGCGCACGGCGTCGAGATCGCCGGTGAAGCCGCGGGATCGCACGTCCATCACCACCGCCAACTGGGTGATCCGCGATCCGGCGGCCAGGCCCAGATCCACCATCCGGGCGATCAATTCGGGCGGCACGTTGTCCACGACGTACCAGCCCAGGTCTTCCAGGACCTTGGCGGCGGTGCCGCGGCCGGCCCCCGACAGCCCGGTGACCAGCACGACGTCGATGTCGGAGGTGTCAGCGGGGTCGGTGATCGCGTGGTCAGTCATAGGAATGTCGGTCATAGGGCGGCCTGCTGAGCATCATCGCCCACGACGTCGGCCGATGTGCCGGTTTGCGCCGCACCGAGCGCTTCCAGCACGGCCGCGGCGGTGGCCGCGCCGATACCGGGCACCTCGGTGATCTCCTCGACGCTGGCCTGCCGCAGCCGGGCCACCGACCCGAAATGAGTGACCAGCGCCTTGCGCCGGGTCTCCCCCAGCCCACGCACGGCGTCCAGGGCGGAGGCCGTCATCCGCTTGGAGCGCTTGCTGCGGTGATACGAGATGGCGAACCGGTGGGCTTCGTCACGCACCCGCTGAAGCAGATACAGGCCCTCGCTGTTGCGCGGCAGGATCACCGGGTCCGCCTCGCCGGGCACCCAGACCTCTTCCAGCCGCTTCGCCAGACCGATCACGGCGACGTCGGTGACGCCCAAGTCGTCGAGCACGGCCTGCGCCGCATTGACCTGCGGCACACCGCCGTCGACGACGAACAGGTTGGGCGGGTAGGCGAACCGGCGCGGTTTGATCTCCGGTTCGGATGCGGCTTCGGTTGCGGCGTCGAGGGTTTCGGTGTCGCGCAGGTGGCGCAGGAACCGGCGGCGGGTGACCTCGGCGATCGAGGCGACGTCGTCGGAACGGCCGTCCCCGGCGGCTTCCCGGATGGCGAAGTGCCGGTAGTCGGACTTACGCGGCAGGCCGTCCTCGAACACCACCAGCGAGCCCACGACGTCGGTTCCCTGCACATGGCTGATGTCGACGCACTCGATGCGCAGCGGGGCGTCGGCCAGGCCCAGGGATTCCTGAATGTTCTGCAGCGCAGCCGATCTGGCGGTGAAGTCGCCGGCCCGCCGGAGCTTGTGCTGCTGCAGCGCATCCTGGGCGTTGCGGTGCACGGTGTCGGCCAGCGCCCGCTTGTCGCCGCGCTGGGGCACCCGCAACGCCACCCGGGAACCGCGCAGTCCGGACAGCCAGTCGGTGAGTTCGCGGGCGTTGGGCGGAAGGCACGGCACCAGAACCTCTTTGGGCACCGGGTTGATGGATTCGTCGGCCGCACCGCCTAATTCCACTTCGGGCGGGCCGCCCAATTCGGCTTCAGCACCGTAGAACTGGGTGAGGAACTGCTCCACCAGGGCCGCTTCGGCGGAGTCGCCGGGGTCCGCCGGCTTCTCGACGATCCAGCCGCGCTGGCCGCGCACCCGCCCGCCGCGGACGTGGAACACCTGCACGGCGGCCTGCAGGTCGTCGTCGGCGAAGGCAACCACGTCGGCGTCGGTGCCGTCGCCCAGCACCACGGCCTGCTTCTCCAGGGCGCGGCGCAGCGCACCCAGGTCGTCGCGCAACCGGGCGGCCCGCTCGAAGTCCAGTTCCTCGGCGGCGGCGTTCATCTGGCGTTCCAGGTCGCGGGCGAACCGGTCGGTCTTTCCGGACAGGAAGTCGCAGAAGTCGACGACGATCTGGCGGTGCTGCTCGGCGCTGACCCGGCCCACGCACGGCGCCGAACACTTGTCGATGTAGCCGAGCAGGCACGGCCGCTCGATCTGACTGTGCCGCTTGAACACTCCGGCCGAACAGGTGCGGGCGGGAAACACCCGGGTGAGCAGGTCGAGGGTCTCGCGGATGGCCCAGGCGTGCGAGTACGGGCCGAAGTAGCGCACCCCCTTGCGGCGCGGGCCGCGGTAGACCATGAGCCGCGGATACTCCTCGTTGAGCGTCACCGCCAGCACCGGGTAGGACTTGTCGTCGCGGTAGCGGACGTTGAACCGCGGGTCGAACTCCTTGATCCAGTTGTATTCGAGCTGAAGTGCCTCCACCTCGGTAGCGACCACGGTCCACTCGACCTTGGCGGCGGTGGTGACCATCTGCCGGGTCCGCGGGTGCAGCCCGGCGATGTCGGCGAAGTAGGACGTGAGCCGGCTGCGCAGGCTTTTGGCCTTGCCGACGTAGATGACCCGGCCGTGGGCGTCGGAGAACCGGTAGACGCCCGGCTGCACCGGGATGGACCCCGGCGGTGGTCGGTACGACGCGGGATCAGCCACGTTCCCAGGTTAGTCGGGCCGCCAGACCCTCACCTTGGGTAGACGCAGGCCGATCCCGGAACATGCGTACCGCCCGTTCTCCTACACTGCCGCGGTGCACCTGTGGGACATCGGAAGAATCCTCTTCGGCCTGGTACTGCTCGTCGCGGGAGGCGAACTGCTCGTCAGGGGAGCGTCCGGTCTGGCCACCCGGATCGGGATGTCGTCGTTGGTCGTGGGTCTGACCGTCGTCGCCTTCGCGACGTCGGCGCCGGAACTGGCGGTGACGCTCGGCGCGGTACTGGGCGGTGAGCCCGGTCTCGCGGTCGGCAACGTGGTCGGGAGCAATATCATCAACGTCCTGATGATCCTGGGGGCGTCGGCGGTCATCCTGCCGCTGCTCGTCAAGGTGCAACTGATTCGCGTCGACATTCCCCTCATGGCCGCGCTCTCAATGCTCTTCCTGCTGCTGGCCATCGACGGCGGTTTCAGCAGGGTGGACGGCCTGATCCTGTTCGTCCTGTTGGTCCTCTACATCGCTGTGGCCATCATCCTCAGCAGGCGGGATGGCCACGCCGACGACCTGCGCGGCCCAGGGGCGTCGATCGCGACGGCGTCGGCCGGTCGGGTGGCAGCGGAGGAGGTGGATGCCCCAGGCGGCTCCATCGGCCGCGATCTGGTGCTTGTCCTCATCGGGGTCGCACTGCTGGTCGTCGGCGCCAACATCCTGGTCAAGGGCGCCACCGGAATCGCGACGGCGTTCGGCGTCAGTGACTTGATCGTGGGCCTGACGGTGGTCGCGGTCGGAACCTCGTTGCCGGAGTTGGCCACGTCCATCGTGGCGGTGCGCCGCGGGCAGCGGGACCTGGCGGTCGGCAACGTGGTGGGGAGCAACATCTTCAACATCGGTGCGGTCGCAGGTCTGGCCGCCATGATCTCCCCGACCGGGCTGCCGGTGCCGGAGTCCGCGTTGGCCCTGGACATCCCGCTGATGATCGCCGCTTCGGCGGTGCTGCTCCCGCTTGCCTTCACCGGTTCGGTGATCGCCCGCTGGGAGGGCGGGCTGCTGGTGGCTCTGTACGTGGCCTATCTGCTTTACACCGTGCTGGCAGCGGCGGAACGCCCGATTCTGCAAGGCTTCACCACGGTGATGCTGTGGTTCGTCACGCCACTGTTGGTTCTTACCGTGATCAGCACCGTCGCCTACGAGATCAGCCGCCAAAAGCGGTAGCGGCCCGGAACCGCTAGACCCGGTAACGGTCCATCAGCGAGCGCACGGTGTCCATGGCCGCGACCGCCCGATCACCGTCGGCCGACTGGATGGCCAGCACGGGGACGTACTCGTAGGCCTGCAACTCCACGCGGGCCCAGCGCTTCCCCGGCGGGAACACCACGTCCACCACATCCGGCCACGGAATCAGCCTGTCTTCGAGCACGTTTCGCACCAACAGACCGGCCGGGCCGACCCGCAACCGGGGCCGGGTGGCGAGATAGACCACCGCACCGGCCAGGATGACCGCGAGACTGCCGATGGCCACCTGGTCGACGACGCGCCAGTTGGCCCCCAACGCCCGGTCGTTGATGATCGCCACCACGATCCCGACCAACGCGAAGAGCCCGGCGCCGGCCACCGCCATCCGCGGGAACCGCCTCGGCCGGAACTCGGCGTCCCAGTCGCTCATGCCCGCAGATGCCGCAGGGTCAGGGCGGTGGACAGCGCCGCGGCGCACGCCTGAGCGCCCTTGTCCTCGGCCGAGCCGGGCAGGCCGGCCCGGTCCAGAGCCTGCTTCTCGTTCTCGGTGGTCAGCACGCCGTTGGCCACCGGGGTGGCGGCGTCCAGCGACACCCGGGTCAGGCCCTGGGTTACGGCGTCACAAACGTAGTCGAAATGCGGTGTGTCCCCGCGGATTACCACCCCGAGGGCCACCACGGCGTCGTGGTTGCTCGCCAGCTGCTGGGCGATCACCGGGATCTCGATGGCGCCGTGCACCCGCACCACCGTCGGGTTGGTCACGCCGGAGTCGTCGGCCACCCGGCGGGCACCGTCGAGCAGCGCGTCGCAGATGCGGGCGTGCCAGGTGCTGGCGACGATCGCCAGGCTGACGCCCGAGGCGTCCATCTCCGGGACGTCCGGGACCCCCGCACCGCTCACCGAACACCGCCGAGGTCACCGGGTTCGTGGAAATCCTCCAGGCCGGCCAGGTCGTGGCCCATCCGGTCGCGCTTGGTCTTCAGGTAGCGGATGTTCTCGGCGTTGGCCCGCACCGGAAGCGCCACCCGCTCGACCACCTGCAGGCCGTAGCCGTCCAGGCCCACCCGCTTGGCCGGGTTGTTGGTGAGCAGCCGCATGGTGCGCACGCCCAGGTCCACCAGGATCTGCGCGCCGGTGCCGTAGTCCCGGGCGTCGGCGGGCAGGCCCAGTTCCAGGTTGGCGTCCACGGTGTCGGCGCCGGCGTCCTGCAGTTGGTAGGCCTGCAACTTGTGCATCAGCCCGATCCCCCGGCCTTCATGTCCGCGCATGTAGAGCACCACCCCGCGGCCTTCCGCGGCGACCATGGCCATCGCCGCGTCCAGTTGCGGGCCGCAGTCGCAGCGCTGGGAACCGAACACGTCGCCGGTGAGGCATTCGGAGTGCACCCGGACCAGCACGTCACGCCCGTCGTTGTCCGGGCCGGTGATCTCGCCGCGGACCAGGGCGACATGCTCGACTTCGTCGTAGGGGCTCATGTACCCGACCGCGCGGAACTCCCCGTGCCGGGTGGGGATGCGCGCCTCGGCGACACGTTCGACGTGCTTCTCGTTCTTGCGCCGGTATTCGATGAGGTCGGCGATAGAGATCAGGGCCAGGCCGTGCTCGTCGGCGAAGATCCGCAGCTCGTCGGTCTGGGCCATGGCACCCTCGTCCTTCTGGCTGACGATCTCGCAGATCGCCCCGGCCGGCTGCAGGCCGGCCATCCGGGCCAGGTCGACGGCGGCTTCGGTGTGGCCCGGGCGGCGCAGCACCCCGCCGTCCTTGGCGCGCAGCGGTACGACGTGTCCGGGCTTGGTGAAGTCCTCCGCGGCGCTGGACGGGTCGGCCAGCAGCCGCATGGTGGTGGCCCGGTCCGACGCCGAGATGCCGGTGCCCACACCGGCTTTGGCGTCGACGGTGACGGTGTAGGCGGTGCCGTGCTTGTCCTGGTTGACCGCGTACATCGGCAGCAGGCCCAACCGGTCGCAGATCGCGCTGTCCAGCGGAACGCACAGGTAGCCGGAGGTGTAGCGGACCATGAAGGCCACCAGTTCGGGCGTCGCCTTCTCTGCCGCGAAGATGAGGTCGCCTTCGTTCTCGCGGTCCTCGTCGTCGATGACGACGACGGCCTTGCCCGCTGCGATGTCGGCAACCGCCCGTTCGACGGTGTCCAGCCTCGTCATCGTGTGCCGCCTGTCCT
>JAULZA010000166.1:0-3122 GCA_032117575.1 Mycolicibacterium sp. | reverse complement strand
GCCCGGCGAGCTCCGCGTATCCCCAGCCCGCAAAGGTGTCGTCGTCGAAGTAGAACGACGTCAACGAGGCCAGGTTGCACAGCCGCCGGGTCGGGAAGTGATGCAGGGGTTTGGACGTCATCGCTCGGCGTAATGTCTCGACGGGCAGTTGGTGACTCACGCAGACCGCCTCGTGGCCGACGGCCTTGGCGCGGGCGCGCTGCAGTGCTCCGGTCATCCGCTCGGCGACCTCGTGATACGGCTCGCCCCATGACGGCAGGCGCGGGTCTCGCAGATGCCACCAGTTGCGCGGGTTGCGCAACGCCCCATCACCGGGTGAGACCCGTTCGCCCTGAAAGACATTGTGCGATTCGATCAACGCGTCGTCGGTGTCGATGGACAGCCCGTGGTGCGCGGCGATCGGCGCGGCGGTCTCCTGGGCGCGTTCCAGCGGGGAGGCGACGACGTAGACGACGTCACGCATGCCCAGCCACTCGGCGACCGCCTCGGCCTGAGCGCGTCCGCGTTCGGAGAGGTGGTAGTCCGGCAGCCGACCGTAGAGGATGCCCTCGGGGTTGTGCACCTCGCCGTGGCGCATCACGTGGACGATGGTCCTCATGACGGCTTCGCCTCCGCTGCCGCGCGGGCGGCGGCGGGCAGTGCATCGGCGATGTGGGCGAAGGCGTCGTCGTCCAGAACCGCCGAGACGAACCAGGTTTCGAAGGCGCTGGGTGGCGCGTACACACCGCCGTCGAGCAGAGCATGGAAGAACGGTGGAAACCGCCAGGTCTGGCTGGCCTTGGCCGCGGCGAAGTCGAGCACCGGATCCTCGGTGAAGAACACCGACAGGAAACTGCCGCCGCGAGCCACCTGGTGGGCCACACCGGCGCCGGTCAGCGCGTCCGACAGCAGCCCGGCCAGCCGGTCGGCGTTGGCGTCGAGCGCGGCGTAGACGTCGTCGTCGGCCAACCGCAGTGTGGTCAGCCCGGCGGCCACCGCGACCGGGTTGCCGCTCAGCGTGCCGGCCTGATAGACCGGGCCGAGCGGGGCCAGGCGCCCCATGACCTCGGCGCGCCCGCCGAAGGCGGCCGCGGGCAGTCCGCCGCTCATCACCTTGCCGAAGGTGAACAGGTCGGCGTCGACCGGTTCCTTTCCATACCAACCGGATCGGCTGATGCGGAAACCCGTCATCACCTCGTCGACGATGAGCAGGGCCCCGTAGGCGGCGGTGATCCGGCGCAAAGCGGCGTTGTAGCCCGGCAGCGGGGCGACCGCGCCCATGTTGCCCGGGCAGGCCTCGGTGATGACCGCGGCGATCGTCTCGCCGAACTCGGCGAAAACCGCCTCCACCGCGGCGACGTCGTTGTAGGGCAGCACGATCGTGTCGGCGGCGGTGGCGCCGGTGACCCCGGGTGAGGACGGCAGCCCGAGGGTGGCCACACCCGATCCGGCGTCGGCCAGCAGCGCATCGACGTGGCCGTGATAGCAGCCGGAGAACTTGACGATCTTGGCGCGCCCGGTGAATCCGCGGGCCAGCCGCACCGCACTCATGGTGGCCTCGGTTCCGGAATTGACCAACCGCACCATCTCCACCGGTGCGACGCGGGCGACGATCTCGGCGGCCAGGTCGGTCTCCCCCGGCGTGGGAGCGCCGAACGACAGACCGTCGGCGGCGGTGCGCGCCACGGCCTCCACCACCGCCGGGTGGGCGTGCCCGAGGATCATCGGCCCCCACGAGCAGACCAGGTCGACGTAGCGGTTCGCGTCGGCATCGGTGAGCCAGCAACCGCGGGCAGAGGTGATGTAGCGGGGGGTGCCGCCGACGGCGCTGAACGCGCGCACCGGAGAGTTCACCCCGCCCGGAATCACTCTGGCCGCCTCGTCGAACAACTTCGCCGAGGCGGGCACCCGCTCGCTCATGACAAGTAGTGTCCCAGCCGGGGCGCGGGGTGGTTAGTGAACATATTCTTTCTCACATTGTTCTATCTCACACTGTTCGTCTCACACTGTTCATCGCACACCCGGGAGGCTCTATCTCACGCCCTGGAGGCGAAGAACTGCGCGCTGGCCAGCGAGGCGTCGATGGCCGCGGGCCAGATGTGCGGACCGCCGTCGATGCTGACCAGTTCGACCTGACTGCCCCCCGCGCAGCCGAAAGCGCCCGCGCGTTGCACCGGGCCGGCCGCGGCCTGGGTGATGAACGGGGCGGGACAGCCGTCGGCCTGGCGCCACCGCTCGGCGAGCGCAGCGGCGGAGATGATCTCGCTGGGCCCGCCACGGCCGACCATGGGACCGCCGGCGTAGGGCACCACCGCATCGCCGGTGCCGTGAATCGCCAGCACCGACACCGGCCGCGACGGCGCACACCGCACGCCCGTGCCCAGGGTTCCGGCCACCGGCGCGATCGCCGAGACCAGATCGGCACGGTCACAGGCCAGCCGGTTGGCCATGAAGGCGCCCGCCGACAGCCCCGTGACGAACACCCGTCCCGGTGGTACGGCGAGATCGCGGGAGAGCCGGTCGATGAGGGCGGCCAGGAATCCGACGTCATCGACACCGCTGCGGTCGGGGATCGATGCTCCCCTGCCGTCGGCCCAGCTGAGGTCGATACCGTCGGGATAGGCGACGGCGAAGCCGAACTGGTTCGCCACCGCGTTGTAGTTGGTCAGTCCGGCCTGCTGCGCCCCGGTCATCCCGGCACCGTGCAGGTTGATCACCAGACCGGCCGGTGGGCCGGGGGGCGTATGCAGCACGTAGGTGCGCGCCAGATTCCCGAACGTCAGCACACCCGGCGGGTCGACGGGGGCGGCCACCGCGGGTGCGGTGCCCATCGAGCCCAGCCCGCCGAGAACCAGAACAGCACCCAGTGTTGCCAGCCGCGCGATCACGCCAACCAGTGTGCCCGAATCAGCGGAAGCGCCGCAGCCGCAGGCTGTTGGTGACCACAAGCACCGAACTCGCCGCCATCGCCGCCCCGGCGATCATCGGGTTCAGCAGTCCCAGCGCGGCCAGCGGAATGGCGGCGACGTTATAGCCGAACGCCCAGAACAGATTCTGCTTGATGATGCGCAGCGTGCGCGCCGAGAGCCGCAGCGCGGTGGGAACCGTGCGCAGATCCCCGCGAACCAGCGTGATGTCGCCGG
>JAULZA010000165.1:0-13247 GCA_032117575.1 Mycolicibacterium sp. | reverse complement strand
GGGTGAAGGTCCGCAGATCGACTCCGGGATGCACCACGTCGATCCGGCCGAGGTCGGCGTGGTGCAGCGAAACTAGCTGGTGCGCTTCGTCTTCGGTATTGACGATCAGGCGGTCGGCCTCTTCGACCACCTGCTGTTCACCGACCGCGCGCAGCGGCGGTTCGGGCGAATCTCCCGGCGCCAGTGCGGCGTTCTTGACCGCGGCCAGGGTGTGCGCGGTGTGCACCAACGGGACCGCCCAGCGTTCGCGTGCCAGCCAGCCCACCTGGCCGGAGAGCCAGTAGTGCGAATGGATGATGTCGTAGTGGCCGGGCTCGTGGTTGGCCTCGGCGCGCAGTACCCCCGCGGTGAAGGCGCAGAGCTGGGTGGGCAGATCGTATTTGTCCAGGCCTTCGAACGGGCCCGCCACCACGTTGCGCACCAGCACGCCGGGAGCCACCGGCACCGTCAGAGGATCAGCCGAGGACGTCGCCCGGGTGAAGATCTCCACCTCGACGCCCCGTGCCGCCATGCGCAGCGCGGTCTGCAGGACGTAGACGTTCATCCCGCCGGCGTCACCGGTGCCGGGCTGCGACAGGGGTGAGGTGTGCACCGACAGCACCGCCACCCGGCGCGGCAACGTACCGGCGTCGGTCAGGTCCCGGGGGTGCCGCACCCGACCATCATGACACCGACGACGCCGCGGCGGTCTGCCGGCGACGCCGGACCGGCCCTGCCGCACGCGGCGCGCCGCGCCGAGCGGATCGGCGTAGTGGCTGCTCAGCGACACCATGCCGGTCCCGGCCTGTTGCACCCGAATGCCGAATACCGTCACGTTGACGTCACGCGGTGCCAACACCGACCGTTGCTGAACGTCGCCGCACCGCAGCGCGCGCGACGAGCAGCCCGGTGTCCTTCGTCAGGCCCATAGCAGCGCCGCCACGGCAGCGCGATGGCTAAAGTCGAGCCGATGACAGCCAACCCCGACGCCCACTCGTGCGTCGCCGTCGTCACCGGAGCCAGCTCGGGAATCGGTGCGGCCACCGCGAGAACCCTTGCCGGGCTTGGTTTCCACGTGGTCGCCGTGGCCCGCCGCGCTGATCGCATCGAACACCTGGCGCAGGAAATCGGTGGCACGGCCATCACCGCCGACGTGACCGACGACGCGGCGGTGCGTGCGCTGGCCGACCAACTCGAACGGGTCGACGTGCTGGTCAACAACGCCGGCGGCGCCAAGGGCCTTCAGCCGGTTGCCGAGGCGGACCTCGACGACTGGCGCTGGATGTGGGAGACCAACGTGATGGGTACCCTTCGGGTCACCCGTGCGCTGCTGCCCGCGCTGATCGCCTCCGGTGACGGCCTCATCGTGACGGTCACCTCTATCGCCGCGTTGGAGGTCTACGACGGCGGCGCCGGCTACACCGCAGCCAAGCACGCACAGGGCGCGCTGCACCGCACACTGCGCGGCGAGCTACTGGGAAAGCCGGTGCGGCTGACCGAGATCGCCCCCGGTGCGGTGCAGACCGAGTTCTCCCTGGTGCGGTTCGGCGGCGACACGCAGCGCGCCGAGAAGGTGTACGCCGGAATCACGCCGCTGAGCGCCGATGACGTGGCCGAGGTGATCGGTTTTGTCGCCTCCCGGCCGGCGCACGTCAACCTAGACCAGATCGTCATCCGTCCGCGGGATCAGGCCAGCGCCAGCCGGTTCAACCGCCGGCTCTGACTGCTCAGGACCACCCAGAGTTACAGCGCGCAGCCCACCAGGACGGGCTCTGGCACCAACGTCACCCCGAACGTGGCCTGCACCCCGTCGCGCACCGTCCGGGCCAGCGCCAGCACGTCGCCGGCAGTGGCCCCGCCACGATTGGTCAGCGCCAGCGCGTGTTTGGTCGACAGCCGGCACGGGCCCTGGCCGGGGAATCCCTTGCCAAACCCGGCCCGCTCCACCAGCCAGCCGGCCGCCAACTTCACCCCGGCGTCGGCGGGGTAGTGCGGCACCGGCACGTCGGACTCGGCACGCAGTCGCTCGAACTGTTCGGACGACACCACCGGGTTTGTGAAGAATGAACCGACACTCCAGGTGTCGTGATCGGCGGCGTCGAGCACCATGCCCTTACCCGCACGCAGACCCAGCACCGCGGCACGCACCCGCCCGGGGTCGGCGGTGGCACCGGCCGGGACTCCCAGAGCGGCGGCGAGTTCGCCGTAGCGCACCGGCGCCGACCGGCCGCTGGGGTCCAGTGCGAACTCGACCTCGAGCACGCATGCGTCGGAGGAGTTCTTCAACACGCTGTGCCGATAGCTGAAGCAGAGTTCGGCCGCGGGCAACCACCGCACCTCACCCGAGCGGCGATCCAGCAACCGCACCCGGGTCAACCAGTCGGCAACCTCGACGCCGTAGGCGCCGACGTTCTGCACTGGGGTGGCCCCCGCGGAGCCCGGTATGCCGGAAAGACATTCCAGCCCGCCCAGACCGGCCTGGACGGCGTGGGCCACCACCGCGTCCCAGTCAGCGCCGGCGTCCGCACGCAGCACCGCTGCATCGACACTGATCGAGGCGCTGGCCAGCCGCACCACGGTCACCTCGGTCAACTCGTCGGCGATGACCACATTCGATCCGCCGCCGAGCAGCAGAGGGTTCTCCCCAGCCTGGTCGAGTGCCCGCACTGTCGCGACGATCTGATCGCCGCTGGCACAGGTGATCACACGACGTGCCACCGGTCCGATCCGGAGCGTCGTCAGCGACGCCAACGGCACGTTTTCAGCGACCTGCGCTCCGGCGAACTGCTCCTGTAGGGGCACGGCCCGTAACGGTAGCCTCACCAGCTATGCCACGTTCGTTCGACATGGCCACCGACTATTCAGGCACGGTGGAGCAGGTTCATGCCGCGCTCTGCGACGAGCTGTATTGGCAGGCTCGGCTGGCCGCGTCGGGGGCCGACGAATGGAAGCTGGACGCCTTCACGGTGGGGCACGACGGCGGGGTGGACGTGGTGACCACACAGGTGCTGCGGGCCGAACGACTGCCGGGTGTGGTGCACCAATTTCACCACGGTGACCTGGAGATCCGACGGGCCGAAACCTGGACCGCCCTGTGCGACGGCACGGCCGAGGCTTCGATCGCCGGTTCCATCGTGCGGGCGCCGGTGACGCTCAACGGCGAAGCGCGGCTCTTCGGGCGCACGGCGTGGACCCGCCTCGAATTCCGGGCCGTCGTCGACGTCCACATCCCGCTGGTCGGCGGGAAAATGGAGAAGTTCATCGGCAAGCAGTTGATCACCCTGCTCAACACCGAGCAAGAATTCACCACCCGGTGGATCGCGGCGAACCACGCATAGGTCCCGCGGGTAGGTTGAGGCCATGCCCCGCAGCATGGTCTACGACGTTGATGTCGACGACGTGCCGGCCGCCGAGATGTACCGCCAATTCACCACCCGTCGCTACTGGGAAGACCTGGTGGATTTCTACCGCGGCAACGGATCCCGCACCGAGATCTCGCACTTCTGGACCGGCGAGAGCGGCACCGACGTCTCGTTCACTCACATCATGTCTGGCGACGACCTGCCGGCCGTCGCGCGTCCGGTGTTGCCCGGCACCTTCGTCGTCACCCGCGAACAACACTTCGACGCCTTCCACGTACCCACCAATCGGGCGGCCGGTCGCTACCGAGCCCACATCCCGGCGCCCGTGGAGGTCACCGGTGACTACCTGCTGCTCGACACCGACCGCGGCAGCCGGATGCGGCTGGAGAGCGTCTGCCGGGTGCCGGTTCCGTTCATCGGCGGAAAGATCGAGCAGCTGGTGATGGGTGGCCTGAAGGCGCTGTTCGCCCAGGAGGGGAAGTTCACCGCGACATGGATCGCCGGCAATCACTAGGTCAGCGCGACCGGTCGGTATGCCGACCAGGGGAACCACCGGCGCCAACCGGCTGCGCCGGGCCGACCGGTGGCTCATCCACCACCCGCGGGTGCTGGAGGCGCTGAACTCCACCGATGCCCCGGTGGTGGTCGATCTCGGCTACGGACGTCTGCCGGTCACGACGCTGGAGTTGGCGTCCCGGCTGCGTGCGGTGCGCCCCGACGTTCGCGTCGTGGGCCTGGAGATCGAGCCGGAGCGTGTCGAGGTGGCCCGCGCCGCGTCCGACGGTCGCGCCGAATTCAGGGTCGGCGGTTTCGAACTGGCCGGGCTGCGGCCGGTTCTGGTACGGGCGTTCAACGTGCTGCGCCAGTACCCCGAAGATGCGGTTGCCGACGCCTGGCACACCATGCAGAGCGGATTGGCACCGGGCGGGGTGCTGGTCGACGGCACCTGCGACGAGCTTGGCCGGCGCGGTAGCTGGGTACTGCTGGACGGGGACGGGCCGGTGAGCCTGACGCTGGCCTGTGACCCACGCGCCATCGAGCGACCGTCCGACCTGGCTGAGCGGCTGCCGAAAATCCTCATCCACCACAATGTGCCGGGCCAGCCGATCCACACCCTGCTCGATGCCGCCGACCGCGCCTGGGCCGCCGCGGCAGGCCAGTCGGTGTTCGGGCCGCGAGCGCGGTGGCGGGCGATGCTCGCGGCGTTGTGCGCGCAAGGAGTGCCGGTGGAGCCGCAGCGGCGAAGCGCACGCGACGCGGTACTGACGGTCCCGTGGGCGACCGTGGCTCCGCCACGAATCTGACACCGTGGCTCCGCCACGAATCTGACACCGTGGCCCCGCCACGAATCTGAAACCGTGGCACGCTGGGAGCCATGCGGATCGCAGTGGCGCAGATCCTGTCCGGTACCGACCCGGCGGCGAACCTCGCGACGGTCGCCGAGTACACCCGTCGAGCCGCCGATGCCGGCGCCCGCCTGGTGGTCTTTCCGGAGGCCACCATGTGCCGGTTCCGGGTGCCGCTGGCACCGGTCGCCGAGCCGATCGACGGACGCTGGGCCGACGGGGTGCGGACCATCGCGGCCGAGACCGGGCTGACGGTGTTCGCCGGCATGTTCGCGCCGGCGTCCGACGGCCGCGTCACCAACACGCTGCTGGCCACCGGCGGGGGCGTGGAAGCCCACTACGACAAGATCCATCTCTATGACGCATTCGGATATACCGAATCCGACACCGTCGATGCGGGCCGCGAACCGGTGGTCGTCACGGTCGACGGCGTGGGGGTCGGCGTGACGCTCTGCTACGACGTCCGATTCCCCTACCTTTTTACCGAGCTGGCCGACCGCGGCGCTGACGTCATCACCGTCAGCGCCTCCTGGGCAGCCGGGCCGGGCAAGTTAGAGCAATGGACACTGCTCAACCGGGCCCGCGCACTCGATTCGGGCTGCTTCATCGCCGCCGCTGGTCAGGCCTACCCCGGCGACGAGCTGGCCGCCCAGGCACCGACCGGGGTCGGCGGCAGCCTGGTGGCCTCACCGCTGGGAGAGATGCTCACCCAGGCCGGCGCCGAACCGGATCTGTTGATCTGCGATCTGGACGTGGCGGCTGTCCCCGCCATCCGAGACAGGGTCGGTGTCCTGCGCAATCGCGTAACCCTGGACACCGATTCTCAGTTTTCTAGGGCACAATCGCGCGGGTGACGCTCCCGCCGCAGGGCCCGCCCCAGGATCCGACCCCGCCTCAGGGCCGCCCGCTGGGTCAGACTCCCCCGCCCGGCCCGCCGCCGCCTGGTCCCGGTTACCCTGAGCAACCGACCCAGCAGTTCCCCGGATACTCCCAGCAGCCGACCCAGCAGTTTCCCGGCTACAGCGACCAACCGACCCAGCAGATGCCCGGGTATGCCCCCGGCCACGCGGATCAGGCGACCCGGCAGATCCCGCGTCAGTCCTTCCCGGCCGGGCCGCCACCGGCGGACGTCACCGCCCCCGAATCCGAGGAGTACGGCCGGGACCGTGGTTTCTTCCGGGATCCGCTGTCGATCGGGCTCAGTCTCGTCATCGTCCTGGCATTGGCCGCCGCCGCCCTGCTGGGCGGGGAGTTCTACGCGCGCCGCACAGCCGACTCCATTGTCGCCGGCGCGGTGAGCTGTGTCGTCCAGGACAGCGCGAAGGCATCCTTCGGGATTCGGCCGTTCCTGTTGCAGCACTTCACCCACAGCTACCGCGACATGCGGGTGGAGACCGCCGGCAACCAGATCCGCGAGGCCAAGGGGATGAAGCTGCAGTTGCGCCTGGATGACGTGCGGATGCATCAGACCGCGGAATCGGCGGGCACGCTGGGCTCACTCGACGCCGACATCACCTGGTCGGCCGAGGGCATCAAGCAGACGGTGTCCGGGATGATCCCGCTCATCGGCGCGCTGGTCAGCGACGTCACACCCAACCCGTCGGCCGGCACGCTCAAGGTGGAGGGACCGCTGGGCACCGTCACGATCCTGCCGCAGGTGGACAACGGCAACCTGGCTCTGCAGGTCGTTCAGGTGACCGGGTTCGGCTTCACCCTGCCGAGGGAGACCGCACAGCCCGCGCTGGACGCTTTCACCGGGCAGCTGACCAAGAACCTGCCGATGGGCATCCACGCCGACAGCGTGGAGGTGACCGACAGCGGGGTCGCGGCGCGCTTCGTGACCCGCAACGCGACAATCCCCAATGCGCAGCAGGACCCCTGCTTCGCCGGGGTGTAGAACCCGCCGCTTCTAGCCCTTTTCGGCGCCGCCGGGATTGCAGCCGGTCAGCACCATGATGTTGTCGTCGACGACCGGTCGCCACGACTCGAGATCCCAACTGGTCTTACCCGGCTGGGCGAACTCGGCGAAACGCCAATGGCAGAGGAACTGCGCACGCATCCCGGGGCTGTCGGCATCAGGGGCCAGCGCCAGCACCTCGCCCCAGGCTTCGTCGGTCTGGGCGGTCGTCTTGCCCACCGATCCGGCGACCACACGGCCCGCCGCGGAGGGGTACACCCGCAGGGTCGGCAGCCCGTCGTAGCTGACCCAGGTGACGCTGTCGATATAGGGCGGTGGCGTGCCCGGGTCGGCGGCGGCGCTGGGTAGCACCGAAGCGGACCACAGGGACACCGCCACGAGCGGCGCGGCAGCGAATCGTCGGGCGTTCAGCGTGACTTCCCCTGAATTTCGAGGAGTTTGGGCCGGACATCGACCAGGTAGACACCCGCCGCCACCGCCGCGATGACCATGCCGGTGACTCCCAGCACGAAGGACAGCAGTGTGGCCATGCCCAGGATGATCAGCCACACCGGCTTGGTGAGCTTGTCGGCGGCGGTGTAGGCGTCGGGGCGCTGCATCGTTGCGTTGACGAACGCGTACGCAGTCGCTGCCAGCACCACCCAGAAGAGGACTTGAAGAACGAGACCCGCCACACCCTGAAGCATCACGGCTTCAAGGGTAGGCGGGTCTCGTCCCTGTGGTCGAGCTAGGCCCGGTTAATTCACGCACCGGGCGTGCCCGAATTACTTCTGGGTGACCTTCTTGGCGGGGGCCTTCTTGGCCGGCGCCTTCTTGGCGACCTTCTTGGCAGCAGCCTTGACCGGGGCGACCTTCTTGGCGGCGGCCTTCTTGGCCGGGGCGACCTTCTTGGCGGCGGCCTTCGGCGCCGGATCCTTACCGGCCGGCAGTTCGACACCGACCAGCTTGGCGGCACGCTCGCCGACGGCGCGAGTCTGCGCCGACACGTTGCCCAGTGCCTCCTGGGTCAGCTCGACAGCCTGCTCCACGTAACCCTCGACGCGGTCGGCGGCCTCCTTGAACTCCGGCTGGCCCTTGAGCCGCTCGAGGGCGGCCTCGCCGCGTTCCACCAGAGTGTTGTAGGTCTCGGTGGCGTCCGCCAGGAACTCTTCGGCAGCCTTGCGCAGCTCCTCGCTGGTCAGCCGCTCGCGCAGCTCACCGGTGCGCTTCGGCAGTTCCTCCTGCAGGCGGGTCAGCGCAGCCCGACGGTCGTCCATGCGGTCGCCGGCCAGCTCGGCCCGCTCGCGCAGGGTGACGAGGATCTCGTTGACGGTGGCAAGGGCCAGGTCGGCGGCACCGACAGCTGCGAGCAGGGGGGCCTTCAGATCTTCGATGGTGGGGTTGTTCTCAGCCATGTGACTGTTCCTTTCGGTGTTCTCGTAAAGCCGGGTCGTTGTTGTGAAGCCTTGAATCACTCAGTCGGCGACCCCTCAGGGGCCACCTCGTTCTGCTGGCAGAACGATGTATAGATGTCGAGCAGGACGCGCTTCTGCCGTTCGGTGATCGCGGTGTCACCGATGATGGCGTCGTGGACCTGGCTCGGCTGCCCGGGTTCGAGAATCCCGGCCCGCACATAGAGCACCTCCGCCGAGAGCCGCAGCGCCTTGGCGATTTGGCTCAGCACCTCCGCGGACGGCTTGCGCAGTCCCCGTTCGATCTGGCTGAGGTACGGGTTGCTGACACCGGCCCGTTCGGCGAGCTGCCGGACCGAGACCTGGGCGGCTTCCCGCTGGGTGCGGATGAAGCTGCCGATGTCTTGGGCGGCGTTGCTCACCACGGCCGCGAGGTCTGACTCCTGAGCCATCACTCGCCTCCTGGCGGGAACGGTTGCCGTATCCATAACAGCAATCATTGTAAGCCAGGGTGCTAGCTATTGCAAGCACGTGCTAGCGCAGGTCAGAACAATAATTGGGCTATGGTATAGATCACAAGGCCGGCCAGCGCGCCAACTACGGTGCCGTTGATTCTGATGAACTGCAGATCCCGGCCGACGTGGAGTTCGATGCGCCGGCTGGCTTCTTCGGCATCCCAGCGCTCGATGGTGTCGGTGATGATCGTGGTGGCCTCGGCGCCGTACTCGGTGGCCAGATGCTGGGCTCCCCGGACGATCCAGTTGTCCACCTTGTCGCGCAATTCGGCGTCGTCGCGCAGCGACTCCCCGATCCGCACCACCGAATCGGCGATCCTGCCCCGCAGGGCGCTAGACGGGTCGTCGACTCCCTCGAGTACCAGCCGCTTGAGCGTCTTCCAGGCGGTCTCGGCGGCGCGGGTTACTTCGTCGCGTTCCATGAGCTCTTCTTTGACCGTCTCAGCGCGGGCCATCGTCGCCGGATCACTCTGCAGATCGTCGGCGAATTCGAAGAGGAACCGGTTGGCCGACTGCCGTAGTTCGTGGCCGGGGTTGCGCCGCACCTTGTCGGTGAACTCCAGCAGCTCCCGGTGAATCCGGTCGCCCAGCAGCTGATCGACGAACTTCGGCGACCAGCTGGGCGAGTCCCGCATCACCACCCGCTCGATGGTGGGGCCGGCATTCAGGGCCCACTCGAAAGCCCGGTCGGCGAGCAATTGGATGAGCGCTTCCTGGCGATTCTCGGCTAGGAGCTGGGTCAGGACCCGGCCTACCGGCGGACCCCACTGCGGCTCGGCGAGCCGTTTGACGATGCTGCGGTCGATGGCCTGCTGGATGTCCTCGTCGTTGAGCAGTTCCACACCCACGCGCAGGACCGTCGACGCCTCGCTGGCGACCCGCGCGGCGTGGTCCGGCTCAGCAAGCCACTTGCCGAGCCGGCTGGCGATCTCGGCGTCGCGCAACTTGGTCTCCACCACCTCAGGCGACAGGAAGTTCTCCCGCACGAAGTTGCCCAGGCCCTCGCCCAACTGGTCTTTCTTGCGCTTGATGATCGCGGTGTGCGGGATTTTCAGGCCCAGCGGATGCCGGAACAGCGCCGTGACGGCAAACCAGTCGGCCAGCGCACCGATCATTCCGGCCTCGGCGGCGGCCCCGACGTAGCCGACCCAGCCGGGTCCCCCCTGGGACTGCACCCACCGGCACACCAGGAACAGCACGGTGGCACCGATGAGGAATCCGAGGGCCACCGCCTTCATCTGCCGCAAGCTGCGCAGCCGTTCGGCATCGGCCTCGGGGTCCGCTCCGGCGAACGATTCAGCAAACGAGGACGGTTCGACGTGGGACGACGTGCCGGACGCAAGCCGGTGTTGGGCAGCCACATCTCCATCATCCGCTATCCGAAGCACCCGACTGCCAGCAATTCGCCACCAGCGCAGCCGAAGATTTAGTGTGACCGCCCGTAACAACTTTCTGGGATTTGCCGTTTAGAATCGAGCCGGAAGCAAGGAGCGGAAACGGCGATCGTGACACAGTCTGGATCTGGCAGCGCAGCCGAGACGGTGCGCACCATCGGCGGCGGGGTTAAAACCGATGGCCGCAAACGGCGCTGGCATCAGCACAAGGTGGAGCGACGCACCGAGCTTGTCGACGGTGCGCTCGACGCAATACGGCGGTTGGGCAGCGACACCAGCCGTGACGTCAGCATGGACGAGATCGCCGCGGAGATCGGTGTCTCCAAGACCGTGCTGTACCGCTACTTCGTCGACAAGAACGACCTCACCACCGCGGTGATGATGCGGTTCACACAGACCACGCTGATCCCCAACATGGCCGCCGCGCTGTCGTCGAACCTCGATGGCTTCGATTTGACCCGCGAGGTCATCAGGGTCTACGTCGAGACAGTGGCCTCGGAGCCGGAACCGTACCGCTTCGTGATGGCCAACTCGTCGGCCAGCCGTAACAAGGTGATCGCCAACTCCGAGCAGATCATCGCCCGGATGCTGGCGGTCCTGTTGCGTCGGCGCATGCAGGTAGCCGGTATGGACACCAGCGGCGTCGAACCGTGGGCGTTTCTCATCGTCGGCGGCGTGCAACAGGCGACGCACTCCTGGATGTCGAACCCGCGAATGAGTTCCGATGAGCTCATCGACTACCTGACGATGCTGTGCTGGAGTGCGCTGTGCGGCATCGTCGAGGTCGGCGGCTCACTGGCGCGGTTCCGTTCCGAACCCCATCCGCCGCCTGTCTTGCCCGCATTGCGGCCCGCGACGACGCCGTAGTCTCTAGTCTTCGGCCATGGCCGCCTCTTCCACGCTGTGGACCCACCACCCCTCCGAGGCGCTCCGCTTCAAGAATGGGGACCGGATCAGCGAGTTGGACACCGACTCCAGTCCGGGGTTCAAAGGCAAGCGCGAGGACGCCGAGAAGATCCTCGCCGAGCGCAGTGAGCGGTTCGCCGAACTGCAGGAAATGCTCTACGCCAACGGCCGGGAGGGCGACAACCGCTCGGTGCTACTGGTCCTGCAGGGCATGGACACCGCCGGCAAAGGCGGCATAGTGACTCATGTGGTCGCGGCGGGCAGCCCGATGGGTATCGACTACCACAGCTTCGGCAAGCCAACCGCCGAGGAGCGGTCGCACCACTTTCTGTGGCGGATCAACAAGGCTCTGCCGGCGGCTGGGCACATCGGCGTGTTCGACCGGTCGCACTACGAAGACGTGCTGATTGTTCGGGTTCACGACATGGTTCCCCGCGACGAACTGGACACCCGCTACGACGAGATCAACGCCTTCGAGAAGGAACTGGTCGACGCCGGGACCAGCATCGTCAAGGTGGCGATGTTCGTCTCTCAGGACGAGCAGAAGGCCCGGCTCACCGAGCGTCTGCAGCGTCCGGACAAGTTCTGGAAGTACAACCCGGGCGACCTCGACGAGCGCAAGCTGTGGCCGTCCTACCAAGAGGCTTATCAGGTGATGCTGGAGCGGACCGCCACCGCTGAAGCGCCGTGGTACGTGCTTCCGTGCGACAAAAAGTGGTACGCCCGGCTCGCGGTCACCGAACTGCTCATCGAAGCACTCACCTCGTTGAACCTGTCCTGGCCGCCGGCCGACTTCGACCTCGAGGTGGAGCGCAAGCGCGTCGCCGAGTGCTGACCGGCTAGACCGAACTGCCCGGCTAGCCGCCCTTGACCAGGGTGAACTGGCCGATGTTGGTGATACCGCGGCGGAAGAAGTCGGCGCAACCCGTCAGGTACTTCATGTATTTGTCGTAGGTCGCCTCGTCGGTGATGGCGATCGCCTCGTCGCGTTTGGCTTCGAGATTCGCGGCCCACATATCCAGCGTGCGCGCGTAATGCGGACGCAGCAGATGGACGCGCTCCAGGGTGAACCCGGAATTCGCGGCCAGTACCTCGATGTCCTCCACCGCCGGCAGCCGCCCGCCCGGGAAGATCTCCTCGCCGATGAACTTCATGAACTTCAGGTCACTAAGGGTGAGCTTGATGCCGTTGTCACGGAAGAACTTCTGCGTGTGCGCGAGGATGGTATGCAGCAGCATCCGGCCGTCGCTGGGCAGCAGGTTGTAGGCCCGCTCGAAGAACAACGGGTAGCGCTCTACCTTGAACGCCTCGAATGCTCCGATGCTGACGATCCGGTCGACCGGCTCGTCGAACTCCTCCCAGCCCTGCAGACGAACCTCGATCGAGCGGTTGGTGTCCAGCTTGGCAAGTCGCTCACGGGCGAACTCCGACTGCGCCTTGCTCAACGTGATGCCGATGACGTTCACGTCGAACTTCTCGACGGCCCGCTCCATGCAACCACCCCAGCCGCAGCCGACGTCCAGCAACGTCATACCTGGCTCCAGGCTGAGCTTGCCGAGCGCCAGGTCGAACTTCGCGTTCTGCGACTCTTCCAGGTTCATGTCGTCGCGCTCGTAATAGCCGCAGGTGTATCCCATGGTGGGGCCGAGCCACAGCGCGAAGAAGTCGTTGGAGACGTCGTAAATCGACTGGGACTCTTCGTAGTAGGGAGTCAGGTCGTCGACGTTGGTCATCTACAGTTACCCTTCGCAAGTCTTGGCCAGCGGCCGGGCAACCGGTCCGGACGCGTCACGCTGCGTCGGCAATCCCCCGACCGGAAATCGCAGGCGTACCCGATAGAGGGTAGCCCAACGGCGATGGCAATTGCACCTACCGACCTCAGTACGAATAGAAGCCCTGGCCGGACTTCTTGCCCAGCCGTCCAGCCTCCACCATCCGCAACAACAACGGCGGCGGCGCATAATGCGTCTCTTTGAATTCGTCGAACATCTTGTCGGCGATGAGCTTCAACGTGTCCAGGCCGATCAGGTCGGACAACCGCAGCGGGCCCATCGGATGCGACAACCCCGCGACGACGGCCTTGTCGACGTCCTCGACGGTGGCGAATCCAGACTCGACCATCCGGACGGCGGCCAGCAGGTACGGCACCAGCAGGGCATTGACCACGAAGCCGGAGCGATCCGAGCAGCGCACGACCTGCTTCCCCAGAACCGTCCCGGCGAACTGCTCGGTGCGGGCCGCCGCGCCGTCACCGGTAGCCAGCGTGGTGACCAGTTCGACCAGCGGAAGTACCGGCACCGGGTTGAAGAAGTGCAGTCCGAGCACCCGCTGCGGGTTCTTAGTGGCCGCGCCGAGTTTCATGATCGGGATGCTGGAGGTGTTGGACGCCAGCACCGCGTTCGGGTCGGCGATGATCTCATCGAGCTGACCGAAGAT
>JAULZA010000164.1:0-3510 GCA_032117575.1 Mycolicibacterium sp. | reverse complement strand
AACAGCGACGTCGACACGGTGGTGCACGCGGCCGCCGCGTCCTACGCTCCGCGATCCGGTGGCCGGGCCACCCTTAAAGAGCTCAACGTGATGGGCGCGATGCAGCTGTTCGCGGCCTGCCAGAAAGCGCCCTCGGTGCGCCGGGTGATCTTGAAGTCCACCTCCGAGGTCTACGGGTCACACCCGTATGACCCCGTGGTGCACACCGAGGACAGCAGCAGCCGCCGGCCGCCCGGCGAGGGCTTCGCCCGCGACAGCATCGATATCGAGAGCTACGCGCGTGGGCTGGGCCGGCGCCGGGCCGACATCGCGGTGACCATCCTGCGGCTGGCCAACATGATCGGCCCCGCCATGGACACCGCCCTGTCGCGCTATCTGTCCGGTCCGTTCGTCCCGACCGTGCTCGGCCACGACCCGCGGTTGCAGCTGCTGCACGAACAGGACGCGCTGGGTGCGCTGGAACGCGCCACCATGGCCGGGCGGGCCGGAACCTTCAACATCGGCGCCGACGGCATCATCATGATGTCGCAGGCCATCCGGCGGGCCGGGCGGCTGCCGGTGGCGGTGCCGACCTTCGGCATGCGGGTGGCGGACTCGGTGCGCAAGGCGACCACCAACAGCGAGATGAACCGCGATCAGCTGGACTACCTGAGCTTCGGGCGGGTGATGGAGACTACCCGGATGCGCGCCGAACTCGGCTTCGAGCCTAAATGGACGACGTTGGAGGCGTTCGACGACTTCGTCCGCGGCCGGGGTCTGACGCCCATCATCAACCCGGAGTGGGTACGCTCTGTGGAGAGCCGCGCGTTGTCCCTGGCGCAGCGGTGGGGAGGCTCAAATGAAAGGCGGGGGGTGTAACCGTGACCGGTGAGAAAGCGAAAGTCATTCCGCTGCATGCCGATCCGGGCCGTGCGGCCTCCCGTTCCGCGCAGCGTGCCGGCGCGTTGCGGCGGCATCCATCGGTGTCGGCGCCGCCGTCGGCCGAGGAGAACATCGACGCCGTAATCCGCGAGCTCGACCAGCACCGCACGGATTCGGCTACTAACGACCTGGTGGCCCGCATCGCTGGGCTGGCCGACTTTATGCGCAAGCGGCTGACCGGCGACTACAGCGTCGACGAGTTCGGCTTCGACCCGCAGTACAACGACGCCGTGGTGCTGCCCACCCTGCGGTTTTTCTATGACAAGTGGTTCCGCGTCGAGGTCACCGGTATCGAGAACCTGCCCGCCAGCGGCGCCGGCCTGGTGGTGGCCAACCATGCCGGCACCCTGCCGTTCGACGGCCCGATGCTGGCCGTGGCCGTCCGCGATCATCACCCGGCGCACCGCGACCTGCGACTGCTGGCCGCCGACATGGTGTTCGACATGCCGGTGCTCGGCCCGATCGCCCGCAAAGCCGGTCACACCATGGCCTGCAACACCGACGCCAACCGTCTGCTCAGCGGCGGCGAGCTGACCGCGGTGTTCCCCGAGGGCTACAAGGGCCTGGGCAAACCGTTCCGGGATCGCTACAAGCTGCAGCGGTTCGGTCGCGGCGGCTTCGTCTCGGCAGCGCTGCGCGCCAAGGCGCCGATCGTCCCCTGCTCGATCGTCGGGTCGGAGGAGATCTACCCGATGATCGCCGACGTCAAGCTGCTGGCTCGGGTGCTCGGGGTGCCGTACTTCCCGATCACGCCGCTGTTCCCGCTGGCCGGCCCGGCCGGACTGGTGCCGTTGCCGTCCAAGTGGCACATCGCCTTCGGTGAGCCGATCGACACCACCGGCTACGACGAGACGGCGGCTGACGACCCGATGACCACCTTCGAAATCACCGACCAGGTACGCGAGACCATTCAGCAGACGCTGTTCAGCCTGCTCAGCCAGCGGCGCAATACGTTCCTGGGTTGAACCGGCTGGCTAGTTCTTGCGGCCCAGTGCGGCCGCCGCGATCGCGGCCACCTGCGCATTGTCCTCATCGGCGCCAGCCGACTCACCGAACATGGTGACCAGCGTCGTCATCACCAACTCGCCGTCGGCATTGGTCACTTCGGTGCGAAGCGTGCTGATGACAGCGCCGAAGGACTCCACCACCGACTCCAGCCAGGAGTCGAAGAACAGCTTGTCCCCGGCGCAGATCGGCCGGTGGTAGGTGATCTTCTGGTCACGGTGGATGACCCGGGCGATGTTGATGCCGACATCGAAGTTGCGGAAGATGTCCAGCTGCACCTGACGGCCAGGGATCGCGATGAACGTGAGCGGAGCGACGACGTCGGGGTACCCGGCTGCCCGGGCCGCGTTCTCGTCCAGGCTGATCGGGTCCTGGCACTGGATGGCGTTGCAGTACTCCCGAATCTTCTCGCGGCCGACCAGGTAGTAGTCCGGGTAGCGGTAGTGGGTTCCGATGATGTCGCTGGCGAAGGACATGCGGGGAGCCTATCGCGCGAGCCTGTCGCGTCCGGTTCCCGCGGCCCTTTGGTCGTGCTACTCGTGCTCCTGGCGTCGCGAGACGGCCGCCGCGACCGCACCGCCCACCGCGCCCAGTGCCAACGCCGAGGGCACCCCGATCTTGGCGGCCTTGCGAACAGTGCGGAAATCGCGGATCTCCCAGCCCTTTTCCCGGGCGAGTTCGCGCAAATCGGCGTCGGGGTTGATCGCTACCGCGGTACCCACCAGCGACAGCATCGGCACGTCGTTGAAGCTGTCGGAATAGGCCGCGCAGCGTTTGAGATTCAGCCCCTCCCGGATGGCCAGCGCCCGCACGGCGTGCGCCTTGCCGAGCCCGTGCAGAATGTCGCCGACCAGCCGGCCGGTGAACACACCGTCCACCGACTCGGCCACCGTGCCGAGTGCGCCGGTGAGCCCCAGCCGCTTGGCGATGATCTCGGCCAGTTCGTAGGGCGTGGCGGTGACCAGCCAGACCTGCTGTCCGGCGTCGAGGTGCATCTGAGCCAGCGCCCGGGTGCCGGGCCAGATCTTGTCGGCGATGATCTCGTCGTAAATTTCCTCACCCAGCGCGGACAACTCCGCGGTGGGGCGGCCTTCGATGAAGGCCAGCGCCTTGCGCCGGCCCTCGGCGACGTCCTCGCTGTTCTCCCGCCCGGTCAACTGGAACTTTGCCTGGGCGTAGATGAATTTCCAGACCTCGCTGTATTGGAAGTACTTGCGTGCGGCCAGGCCACGGCCGAAGTGCACCAGCGACGAGCCCTGCACCAGAGTGTTGTCGACGTCGAAGAACGCCGCCGCGGTCAGGTCGCGGGGCGGGACGGTATCCGGCCGCTGGTCGGCCTCGTCCGCCAGGCGCGCGTCGGCGACAAGGCCCTCGACGGCCCGTTCAGCGCTGGCATCGCCGGCAAGGGCCTGTTCGTCCCCGGAACCCATGCTGCTCACCCTATCCGCGAAGGTGTCAGACTGGCCCCCGATGAGCGCAGACACCGATGAGCCCGACCGCGTACCGCGCAGCAGACCTCATGTCCAGCTGCTGACTCGTGCCGGCTGCGGAATCTGCGAGCGGGTCATGAACCGGTTGGCCGAG
>JAULZA010000163.1:0-32934 GCA_032117575.1 Mycolicibacterium sp. | reverse complement strand
GGCCTCGGTCCTGACGTTGGGTGTGCTGACCGCCGGCCTCGTCGGGACACCGATCGGGCTGTCGCTGATCGACCAGTTCCGGGTCAGCGCCGACTCTGTCGACGGATTCAAGACCCTGGCACAGCACTACCCGAGCGGGGTGACCGATCCCACCCGCGTCGTCGCGCCCACCGCGTCGGCGGAAGCGATCACCGCGGCGATCCAGTCCACCCCCGGCGTCGCCTCGGTAGCGCCCGTCGGAGTTTCCGACACCGGGCTGACCCAGTGGCAAGTGGTGCTCAATGCCGAACCCGCCTCCAGGGCGGCGTTCGACACCATTGCCGCGCTGCGCGATTCGGTGCATACGGTGGATTCCGCAGCCATGGTCGGCGGTACCGACGCACAGGCGCTGGACGCCAGTACGACGGCGATCCGCGACCGGTGGTTGATCATCCCGGCCATCCTGGTCGTGGTGCTGGCCGTGCTCTACGTACTGCTGCGCGCCGCGCTGGCGCCCGTGGTGCTGGTAGCGGCGACCGCTCTGTCGACGATGGCGGCACTGGGCCTGGGCAGCTGGGTCAGCATCCACCTGCTCGGCTTCCCGGCGTTGGACAACACCACCCCGCTGTTCGCGTTCCTGTTCCTGGTGGCACTCGGCGTGGACTACACCATCTTCCTGGTGACCCGGGCCAAGGAAGAGACTCCGCTCTACGGCACCCGCGGCGGCATCGTGCGGGCGGTGTCGGCGACCGGGGCGGTGATCACCAGCGCGGGAATCGTTCTGGCTGCGGTGTTCTGCGTACTCGGCGTGCTGCCGCTGATCGCGCTGACCCAGCTGGGCATCATCGTGGGTCTGGGCATTCTGCTGGACACCTTCGTGGTGCGGACCGTCGTCATCCCGGCGCTGTTCACCCTCATCGGCCCGCGGATCTGGTGGCCGGCCTTCGGCGCCGACGACATCGAGCGCACCGACGAATTTCCCACGCCCATCAACGGTTTTCGTCAGCACGGTGACGCTCGTGGAATTCCTCGAACACCCCGGCACGCATCAGAAAGAGCACGCTGACGATCAGCACCCACAGCGGAAAGGCCATCGTCAACCACATGCTTTGCTCACCGCCGAGGATCAGGGTGAGCGCTGACAGGTAGGTGACGACTGTCAGCCAGCGGGGCATCAGCCCGGTACGCAGCCAGATGGTGGCCAGCGACATCATGAACACCGCGGCCATCTTGAGCGCGTAGATCTTGGACAGCTTGAGAAGGAGCATCTGCCCGAACACCGCGACCCCGGAACCGGCCGCCGCACTACCCAGGTAGTGGCTACTGCTGGCCAGGGCCGCCCCGACGGCCGCGGTGGTGAACATCATCGCCAGGAACAGCAGGCCGCTGCCCAGCGTGACGGTGGCGAAGAACCGGTCTTCATAGCGCCCGAGGTTGGCGCGGACCACACCGATGAACCACAGGAAGCTGATTCCGGCGAAGGGCATGAGTTCCGAGGCCAGCCGGATCTTGTCGTTGCCGGCATCCAGCCACTGCGAACCGGGCTGGGCGCCCTCCGGCAGCGAGGAGCGGATCAGGATGATCGACGCGGCGAACAGCACCGCGAACAGCACACCGGCCAGGGCGGCGGCGCGGGGGGTGGTCAGGCTTCGGATGGTTCTAGACCGGGGTTCGTCCACACCGGCCATGGTCGCAGACTCAGGGTTGGCCAGGCAGCAGCTCGACCATCAGCCCGTTCGCTTCGGCGAGCAGCGTGCCGTCCGGGGCGGCGAGGTCGGCGTTGACGAAAGTCTTGCGGCCCTCCACCTTGGCGGCCCAGCCGCGAACCGTCAACGACACGTCGATCGGAGTGACGTTGCGGTAATCCACGTGCAGGAAGGCGGTGCGGCTGATCGGGCGGCCGATGGCGTGGATGGTGATCCCGCACATCACGTCGAACATCAGGGCCACCATCCCGCCGTGCACGGCGTTGTTGCCGCCCACGTGGTAGCGGCTGAACTGCACGTCGACCTCGACCATGTCGGGGGTGAAGCGTCGAATCTGCCACGGCGGCATCATGATGTTGCCCGCCCCGGGCAGGCTGGCCACCCGGCCGGCCGGGGCTAACCCGCCTTCGACGTGGTGGGCTTCCAGGAGGCCGATCAGGTCCTCGACACAGCCGGCGGCGTCGTTCCAGTCGACTCCGTCGGCAGCGACCGCAAGGTCCTGGGCCCGCCGCATGGCCGACACGAACCGCTCGAAGCCCGGCGGGGGCGGATCGACGATCTGGAAACGCGGAAACCCGCCGCGCTGGTCGTCGTCGGAATCGAGCTGGCGAGGATCCCGACCATCGGGCAGCGCAGAATCGGGCTCGGCCCGACTCACCTCCGCTGTCTTCTCTTCGCGCAAGCGCTCATCGGGCGCTGTCTTCTCTTCGCGCAAGCGCTCATCGGGCGCTGTCTTCTCTTCGCGCAAGCGCTCATCGGGCGCTGTCTTCTCTTCGCGCAAGCGCTCATCGGGCGCTGTCCTCTCTTCGCGCAAGCGCTCATCGGGCCGTCAGGACATCGCGGCGCACGATGGTCTGATCACGGCCCGGACCCACACCGATGCACGAAACCGGTGCTCCCGCAAGTTCTTCCAACCGGAGCACGTAATCGCGGGCCTTGGCTGGCAGCTCATCGAACTCCCGGGCCCCGGAGATGTCCTCCCACCAACCGGGCAACTCCTCGTAGATCGGCACCGCGCGGGCGATGTCGCTCTGAGTCATCGGCATATCGTCGGTGCGCTTGCCGTCCACCGTGTAACCCACGCACACCGGAACGGTCTGCAGGCTGGAGAGCACGTCGAGCTTGGTCAGGAAGTAGTCGGTAATGCCGTTGACGCGGGTGGCGTAGCGGGCGATCACCGCGTCGAACCAGCCGCAGCGGCGGGCCCGTCCGGTGGTGACCCCGACCTCGCCACCGGTCTTGGACAGGTAGGCGCCGTTGGCGTCGAACAGTTCGGTGGGGAACGGTCCGGAGCCGACCCGGGTGGTGTAGGCCTTCAGAATCCCCAGCACGGTGGTAATGCTGGTAGGTCCGATCCCCGAGCCGACGGCGGCGCCGCCCGCGGTGGGGTTGGACGACGTCACATACGGATAGGTGCCGTGGTCGACGTCGAGCAGGGTGCCCTGCGAGCCCTCCAGCAGCACCGTCTCACCGGACTCCAGCGCGCTGTTGAGCAACAGCCGGGTATCGGCGATCCGGTGGCTGAAGCCCTCCGCCTGCGCCAGCAGGGCGTCGGTGATCTCGGCGGCGCCCAGCGCCTTACGGTTGTAGATCTTGATCAGTACCTGGTTCTTGAACTCCAGCGCGGCGCCGATCTTGGCGGCCAGCAGGTCGGGATCGAGCACGTCGGCCACCCGGATGCCGATCCGGGCGATCTTGTCCTGGTAACACGGACCGATGCCGCGACCGGTGGTGCCGATCTTCTTATTGCCCAGATAGCGCTCGGTGACCTTGTCGATGGCCACGTGATACGGCATCAACAGGTGGGCATCGGCAGAGATCAGCAGCCCGGAGGTGTCTACATCGCGCTGTTCGAGCCCACGCAGTTCGGTGAGCAGCACGCCGGGGTCCACCACCACCCCGTTGCCGATCACGTTGGTCACCCGGGGGGTGAGGATGCCCGACGGGATGAGATGCAGCGCGAAGTTCTCCCCCGTCGGCAAAACCACGGTGTGCCCGGCGTTGTTACCGCCCTGGTAGCGCACCACCCATTGCACCCGGCCACCGAGCAGATCGGTGGCTTTTCCTTTGCCCTCGTCGCCCCATTGGGCGCCGATGAGGACTATTGCCGGCATGGCCCTGACCCCGCTCCGCTCCTGGCTTAATGTGTCCAGCCGGTGACCTACCCTATCGGAGCGCAGCAACGGGAGTGTCGTTGATGAAGACCCAGACAGAAGTTCTGCGGTTCGGCGGCCGTCCCGCACCCGGGCCACTGGCCGCTGTGCCCGGCCTGGAGGTGGCCGATATCGCCGAGCTGGACGCCGTCTTGGACACTGCCCGCAGGCTGGTGGTCGTCGGCGCGGACGCCGACCTGGCCGCGGTGCTGACCCGGCTGATGCGGGCCGACCGGCTCGACATCGAAGTGGCCCACGTGCGCGGCGGGCTGCGCGGCACGCTGAGCGCACGACGGGCCTTGCAGGATGCGGCACAACGAGTTCCGCTGATCCGGGACGACACCGGGACGGCTCTGGTGGGTACGGCGACCTGGCTTCCGCCCGACGGCGCCGCCCTGATCCACGGTGAGGCGGTGGTGGACGACACGGTGCTCTTCGACGGTGAGGTCGCCGGGGTGCGGATCGAACCGACCTCCACGTTGCCCGGTCTGCGGGCCGCGGTGTTGCGCGGCCGGCGGCCGGGGAAGTGGGTCATCGGCCGGGCCGCCCAGCTGGGCACTACCGGCGCGACAGTGGTGCGCGACGGCGTGTCGGGCAAGCGCGAGGTGAAGCGCTCGACGTTCTACCGGCACACCACCGGCTGGTTGCGGGTGATGTGACGCCAGCCGAGTCGCTCTCAGCGCCGGGAACGACCAGCCGGCCGCGCGGCTTCGACCGGCCAGAACCGGACCCTGCTTCCATTGCGCGGCACCAGCACGGGAGCCGCCCGCCAGGGCGGAGTCTCCGGGTTCTTGCTCACCGCCTCGAACCGGCCCTCGCGCAGCAGCGTGTGCAGCACGGTGGTCAGTTCCCGCATCGCGAAGGCGGCGCCGATGCACCGCTTGATCCCGCCGCCGAACGGTACCCAGGCGTGGGGCTGGGGACGGGCGCCGACGAACCGTTCCGGCCGGAACTCGTCGGGTTCTGGGTAGCTGGCGGGGTCGCGGTTGACCGCGTCGAGCAGCAGCACGATGCGGGTGCCGGGCTCAAGCGTGTAGTCGCCGAGTTGATAGCGACCGGTGGTCATCCGGCCGGTGATGGGGGCCGGCGGGAACAGCCGCAGCGTCTCGTTGATCACGGCCTCGGTGTAGGTACTGCCCCCGCCGAGCGCCTCGGCGCGCACCTGCTCCAGCACCTGTGGATGATGCAGCAGCAGGTCCATCACCCAGGCCAGCGTGGTGGCCGTCGTCTCATGACCGGCCAGCACCAGGGTGATGAGGTCGGCCCGAATCTCGTTGTCGGACAGGCCTGGTGGGTCGGAAAACCCCTCTCCATTCTCAGCACGAGCGTCGACCAGCATCCCCAGAATTCCGGCCGGCCGGCCGGGGTAGGCGCGGCGGTCAGCGATCAGCGGCATCAGGACGTCATCGATGCGGCGGTTTATGCCTTGCAGTCGGCCCCACATCCGCAACGCGCCCAGCCGGCGGGCGGCGTAGCGCACCGGGGTCTCCTCGGAGATCGCCAGCAACAGCAGGTCGTCGAACGGTGCGCCCAGCCGGGTGACCTCGTCGGCGTCGTCGACTCCGAACATGACCCTGATGATGACGTCAAGAGTGAGTTCGCGGGCAGCCTCCAGCATCCGCATCGGCCGCCCGGCGGGCCAGTGCGCCATGGCGGCGCGGGTGGCCTGCTCGATGATCGGCACATAGCCATCGAGAACGCTGCCGTGCAGGGGCGGGGTCATCAGCTTGCGGCGGCGCAGATGCTCGGGTTCCTCCTGCACAAACATCGACCAGCGGCCGTAGATGGCTGCCGCCGGCCCGACTCCCTCGCCGCCGAGCAGCACGTCGGGCTTGGCGGCGAACACCTGCTTGACCAGCGCCGGATCAGCCACCGCGACCACCGGCCCGTAACCGAGCACCGGCAGCGCGACCACCGGACCCACCCGCCGGACCATCTGGGTGGCCAGTTGCTGGCCGCCGATGCCGTACGCCGCCGCGTACAGACCCCCGAATAGCGGGGACAGCGGTCCGGGCGCCGGCAGGGCGGGTGGTCGCACGGCCTAACCATCCCATATCGGCTGGTTCACTTCGGTACGTTCGACTCCGTGAGCGTTCGCCCGCTGCACCAGTCGGTGCGCCCCAGCCCTGTCTTCCTGGCCCTTGTCGGTCTCACCGCGGTGGGCGGGGTGCTGGCCTGGATGGCGGCGGCCGCACCGCAGCCGATGGCCTACGTCGGGGTGTTCATCTTCGTCATCGGGGGCTGGCTGGTATCGCTGTGCCTGCACGAATTCGGGCACGCCTACACCGCGTGGCGGTTCGGCGACGACGACGTGGCGGTCCGGGGTTACCTGACCCTCAACCCCTTGAAGTACTCCCACCCGATGCTGTCGCTGGGTCTGCCGCTGCTGTTCATCGCCTTAGGCGGGATCGGCCTGCCGGGCGGTGCGGTGTACCTGCGCACCGGTTTGATGACGCCGCGGCAGCGCACCATCGTCAACCTGGCCGGGCCGTTCGCGAACCTGGTCCTGGCTGTGGCGCTGCTGGCGGCGGCACGCCTGTTCTACGACCCCGACCACCGGGTGTTCTGGGCCGGTGTGGCCTTCCTGGGCTTCCTGCAGGTCACAGCCTTGGCGCTCAACCTGCTGCCGATCCCTGGACTGGACGGCTACGCGGCGCTGGAACCGCATCTGAGCCCGGCGACGCAGCGCGCACTACAGCCGGCCAAGCAGTTCGGATTCCTCATCCTGATCGTGGTGCTGATCGCTCCGGGTCCCAACCGGGTGTTCTTCTCCGCGGTGTTCTGGCTGTTCGGACTCTCCGGGGTGCCGGGCGGCCTGGCTTTCGACGGCATGGACCTGACGCGGTTCTGGTCGGCCTGGCTGTAGGGGAAACAAGGAATGTGCGGCAGCGGACCCCCTCACCGCTGCCGCACTTGAATAGACGTTACAGCGACGCTTCGTCCGGAGATAGGGACTTCGGTACCAAATTGCTGGTGACGTAAGCCAGCTGACGACGGATATATTCCAGCCATGGGAGCCGGACACAGCCACGGCGGCGCCGATGTCCGGGTGGGCAGGATGGCGACGGCGTCGGCGATTCTCGCGGCGTTCTTCGTCGTCGAGATCACCACCGCCCTGGCCATCGGGTCGCTGGCCCTGCTCGCCGACGCCGGCCACATGCTCACCGATCTGGTGGCATTGTTCATGGGACTGACGGCGCTGCTGCTGGCTCGCCGCAGAGCCACTGCCGCCCGCACCTACGGCTGGCACCGCGCCGAGGTCTTCACCGCGGTCGGCAACGCCGTGCTGCTACTCGGCGTGGCCGCGTTCATCCTCTACGAGGCAGTCGAACGGCTGGGGCGGCGGCCCGAAATCGCAGGTCTCCCAATGATTGTGGTTGCCCTGCTCGGGCTGGGCGCCAATATCGCGGTGATGCTCCTACTCCGATCGCACGCCGAGGGCAGCCTCGCGGTCAAGGGCGCCTATCTGGAGGTGGTCGCCGACACAATCAGCAGTGTGGGGGTGCTGATCGCCGGGATCGTCACCGTCACGACGCGCTGGCCCTACGCCGACACCGTGGTGGCGGTCCTGGTGGCGCTGTGGGTGCTGCCGCGGGCGATCGCGCTGGCCAGAGCAGCGCTGCACATTCTCTCGGAGTCGTCACCCAAGCACATCGATGTCGACGAGTTGCGATCGGCGCTCACGGCGGTCGACGGCGTCGTCGAAGTGCATGATCTGCACGTGTGGACGTTGGCGCCCGGCCGGGACATGGCCACCGCGCATCTGGCCACCGACGGGCGCTCGGACCGCGTTCTGGCGGACGCCCGCGCGGTGCTGGCAGCGCGCGGACTGGGACACGCCACGGTCCAGGTGGAAACCCCCGGCGACTCCGCCGGATGTCCAGAGCAGACCGATCTCTAACGGCGCTCAGGCCAAGCCGAGCTCACCTCGGGCGGCGGGGTCGCAGTCGTCGAGCAGGTCCCGGCAGCGTTCGAATTCGCTGGTCTCGCCGATGGCGTCGGCGGCCCGCGCCAGGGCGGCAACGCAGCGCAGAAAGCCTCGGTTGGGTTCGTGATCGAAGGGCACCGGCCCGAAACCCTTCCAGCCGTTTCGCCGCAGCTGGTCCAGGCCGCGGTGATAACCGGTGCGGGCGTAGGCGTAAGCGGTGATGGCCTTGTCCTCGGCCAGCGCCTCCTCGGCCAGCGCCGCCCAGGCCACGGAGGCCGCCGGGTGCGCGGCCGCCACGATGGCCGGGTGCTCCCCAGCTTCGAGCTGAGCTTCGGCCGCGCTGTGTGCGGGTAGCCGCACCGGTGGGGGGCCGAGAAGATCGCCGAATGAAGTCATGGCGACATTGTGCCCTGCCGGGGCCAGTGACACTGTGCCCTGCCGGGGCCGGTGACATTGTGCCCTGCCGAAGGGCAGTGACACTGTGCGCTGGCTGGCGGAGTTGCTGAAGACCCGAAGCCAGCCCACCCGCTAGGGTCGGAGTAGACCAGCACCAGGAGGGACTGCAGCACGCCATGTCGAATTCGTCCGGCACCGGCCCCGAGGGCGACGCCCGCGGCGCCGACACCGAGCGCTACCCTCCGACGGCAGACAGCGATCCGGTCACCGAAGTCATCGAGATTCCCGCCGAAGCCGGGCCTGCGCTGGGCAATAGTGACGAACGTCGCTATACCGCACCGGGTTTCGACGCCGGTTCCACGCAGATCATCGACCGCGTTCCCGACGACGAGGCCGCGTTCATGTCCGCGCCCACCCAGGCATTCGCGAGCAGTCCGCGGATCCGGGCGGCCACCCCGCAAGCCATCCCGCCGCGCGCGCCGGAGCGGCCGAGCTGGCTGATCCCGATCCTGGTCGTGGTTGCGGCCTTGATGGCGGCGGCGATTCTCGGTTTTGTGCTGATGAAACGCTCCGAGGCGGCCAAGGCGTCGAAGGAGAACGCGGTGCGCTCGACGATCGAGAACTTCGACGCTGCGGTCCGCAACGGGGACCTGGCGACGTTGCGCACCATCACCTGCGGTCAGACCCGCGACACCTACGCCAACTACGACGACACGGCCTGGGCGGACACCTACGCGCGGGTGGCCGCGGCCAAGCAGTATCCCGTGATCGCGAGCGTGGACGAAGTGGTGGTCAACGGCGACCGCGCTGAGGCCAACGTGACCTCGTACATGGCCTTCGATCCGGCGACCACGTCCACCCGCAGCTTCGATATGCAGTTCAGCGACGACCAGTGGAAGATCTGCCAGTCGTCGTGACCGTCACTGAGAGTGCAATCAGGGCGGGCTCGCCATGAGGGAACCCACCCTGACCGCACACTCGATGTGACTTAGCCGTCAGCTGGCTGACACACTCCGGCCGACGCTGCGCAGATCGGTGCACGCCTCGATGACCCGCTGGGTCATACCGGCTTCAGCCTTCTTCATGTAGACGCGCGGGTCGTAGACCTTCTTGTTGCCCACCTCGCCATCAACCTTGAGCACGCCGTCGTAGTTGGTGAACATGTGGCCGGCAATCGGACGGGTGAACGCGTACTGGGTGTCGGTGTCGACGTTCATCTTCACTACGCCGTAACGCAGTGAGTCCTCGATCTCCGACTTCAGCGAACCCGACCCGCCGTGGAAGACGAAGTCGAAGGGCATCGCGCCTTCCGCCAGGCCAAGCTTGGCCGCCGCCACCCGCTGACCATCGGACAGCACCTCGGGCTTGAGCTTGACGTTGCCGGGCTTGTAGACGCCGTGCACGTTGCCGAACGTCGCAGCCAGGAGATAACGGCCGTTCTCCCCGGCTCCCAGCGCCGCGACCGTCTTCTCGAAATCCTCGGGGCTGGTGTAGAGCTTGTCGTTGATCTCGGCCTCGACGCCGTCCTCCTCGCCACCGACGACGCCGATCTCCACCTCGAGGATGATCTTGGCGGCGGCGGCGTGCTTGAGCAGTTCCTGGGCGATCGAGAGGTTCTCGTCGATCGGCACCGCCGAACCGTCCCACATGTGCGACTGGAACAGCGGCGCCTTACCCGACCGCACCCGCTCAGCGGAGATCGCCAGCAGCGGACGCACGTAGGTGTCCAGCTTGTCCTTGGGGCAGTGATCGGTGTGCAGTGCCACGGTGATGGGGTACTTCGCAGCCACCACATAGGCGAATTCCGCCAGCGCCGTCGCACCGGTCACCATGTCCTTGATGCCCAGTCCGGAGCTGAATTCGGCTCCGCCGGTGGAAAACTGAATGATTCCATCACTGCCGGCGTCGGCGAATCCCTTGATCGCGGCGTTGATGGTCTCTGAAGACGTGCAGTTGATCGCTGGGAACGCGAAATGGTGCTCCTTAGCGCGATCCAGCATTTCCGCATAGACCTCTGGTGTGGCGATGGGCATAACGGTCCTCTCGGCTGATCCGGCTGTCTGGTGGGAAGTATGTCAAACCACACCGGTATCTTGGGGCGTCATGACCACGACTGTTCTCGCAATGCCCGGCATCCTCGACCCGATGTACTGGCTTGGCGAGGGCGGCTTGTTCGCCTCGGCGGTGCTGCCGGGCATCCTGATCATCGTTTTCATCGAGACCGGTCTGCTGTTTCCGCTACTTCCCGGTGACTCTCTGTTGTTCACCGGCGGGTTGCTGGCAGCCGCACCCAACCCCCCGGTGAACATCTGGGTGCTGGTGTTAACGGTCCCGGTGGTCGCGGTTCTGGGAGATCAATGCGCCTACTACATCGGTAGGCGCATCGGTCCGGCGCTGTTCGACAAGGAAGATTCGCGGTTCTTCAAGAAGCGCTACGTGGAGGAGTCGCACGCCTTTTTTGAGAAGCACGGCCCCAAGACGATCATTCTGGCCCGCTTCGTCCCGATCGTTCGCACCTACGCGCCGGTACTGGCCGGGGTGTCCTACATGAGGTACCCGGTGTTCCTCAGCTACAACATCATCGGCGGAATCCTCTGGGGCTCCGGATTGACGGCGCTGGGTTACTTTCTGGGCAATGTGCCGTTCGTCAAGAACAACTTCGAGTTGGTGATCCTGCTCATCGTGTTCTTGTCGATCCTGCCGGGAGTGAGCGCGGTGGCCCGAAATGTGGCACGCCGGCGCGGCGCGCTACCCGAGGAAAGCTAGGCGCGCGCCGGGACGTCCATTACGGCCAGGACTGCTTGTTCTTATCGAGAGTGGCACCCGGCCTCTGCGAGTTCTGCAGAGCGGCCATGCACAGCCCGAGGCGTCCCGGCAGGCACACCCCGCCGGTGCCGGTGATTCCGATCGTGCCTTGAGTTTGCGACCAGCACACACCGGTGATCGGGTCGGCGATCGCACCGCCCGGGCAGGGCGCCGCCAGAGCGACCGGCGCGGCGGCCAGCGGGGTGTAGAGCAGGCCGGCACCGCAGACGGCGGCCAGCATCAGTCGGGAAGCCGTGGATCGGGCGGATCGGATTGTCATGGAGTTCTCCGTGCTACGTCGGTGTGGGCGTCAGGAAGGCAGGGTGATCTTGGTCTGGTCGCGAATGACAGCGGCCGCATCGATCACCACTTGACCCTCACCCGCGGGCGCTTCGCCGTTCAGTTGCAGGACGTAAACCGCATCCTTACCCGGGATCACGACGGTCTCCTGGCCGACCGCGCGCGACTTACCGTCGTCCACGAAGGTGCCGATGTACTCGACTGAGTCGTAACCGCTGAACTTGGCTCGCTTCGGGCCACGCATGACCTCGAATTCGGGTAACACATCGAGTTGGCCGGGCGCCAATTCCAGGATCTTCTCCGGATCGACGTTTCCGGTGAGTTTGGAGGCGATGGCATACATGTAGGTGGATTCGTTCCGCGCCACCATCTTGTCGTAGAAGATCGCGCCGTAGGCCCAGTCGGGCTTCTGATCGCCCGCCGCCGTCCAGCCCGGCGGGATCGGGAATTCGATGTCCGGCGCGCCCGGGTCGCCCTTCTTGAACGGGACCTCGGCGATCTTGTTGTCCACGATGTACTGATTCAGCGTCACGATGTCGCGCTTCGGCGCCTCCGCGCCGCTCTTGCCCGCGGCGCCGCTGTGGCTCGATTCGCCGCTTTGGCCGGAGCCGCCGCCGTGCCCTTCCTCACCGCTGGCGGCCGGAGCGGGCGAACCCGTCCAGACCGTCGGCGTGGAGTCCCCAGTCGCCGTCGAGGGTTTTTCCGTTGTCGGGCTGCAACCGGCGAGCACTGAGCCCGCCGCAAGAAGCCCCGCCGCCGTCAACGCCGTGATGTTCTTCATCGGGTCGCGTTCTCCTTCTCACCTCGCATACGGGCCTGAGCATAACCACCCGGCGCGCTTCGACGCGTACCTACCGTGTATTCACCACGCACGACCACGCGAACCGGCACCGGCAGGACGGGGGTGAACACCCTTCGCCGTTCGACCGGTTCGCCAGCAAAATCTCCGTGTGGGTGTCCAAGCGATCCGCGGCTAGGACGCGACCGGCGGGAACTGCTCGCCGCAGTCGGCCTGGAGAACCGCCAGAGCACCGGCTAAGCCGGTCAGCCGGCGGAAACCGTGGAGACCTTTGCGGCTGCTTCCATCAGCATCCACCCCGAAATTTGCACGGACAGATCGCGTTCGGCCGACGATGACTCGAAGACTGCCCCGTTGGCCGTTCCGCCCCTCGCCCCGTCTGCCTGCGGCACCTGCGCCATCCGGTCCCAGAAAGCGCTGAAAAGCGGCAGACCGTTGACGTCAGCCCGGTTGTCCCAGGCGGCGCGCGCGGAAGCCAGCACGATGCCGCGTGCGGCGTCACGAGCCGCGGTGTCCTCAGCCGAGTCGCCCGGCAAGTCGGTGGCGGCCAGCGCCAGGTATCGCGCGGTGATACCGGCGAACAGGCCGCCGTCACCTCCGCCGGCGCCCTTCAGCACACCCGCAGGAGCCATGTGCTCGGCCACCGCGGCGATCAGGCGGCGCGCCCGGGCAGCGTGCCGCGGATCGCCGGTTCGCACTGCCAACTCGGTCTCCAGCCCCACGACGACGCCCTGGCAATAGGTGTATTGCGCGCGGACCAGCGAGCCGTCCCTGATGCCGTCGAACACCAGGTGGGTCTCCGGATCGATGAGGGTCGTGTCGATCCAGTCCGCCATCTGCTGGGCCCGCACGACGTTGCCGTACCGGGCCAGGAAGATGCCGGCCGGCCCGTTGGCGGGGGCGTTGAAGAACTGTTCCTTCTTACGCCACGGGATGCCGCCCCCAGCCTCCGGCGACCACGAATTCACCAGCTCGCCGGACAGCGTGGCCAGCGCTTTCGGGTTCGCAACCCCGGCCAGCCGGCCGGAACGCTCCAGGGCGAGCGCCAGCCACGCCATGTCGTCGTAGTAGCTGTTGGTCCAGCAGCCGTTGTTGCGCATGCGGTGGCCGCGGATCTGTCGCTTGATCTTCTCGACCCGACTCGGCGAGGGGTCACGGACCTGCGCGTCGACCAGGGTGTCGAGCAGGTGGGCCTGCCACCAGTAGTGCCAGGTGGCGAACGTCGAATCCTTGCGGGTGGGCAGCCAGGCCACCACCCCCAGTTGAGTGCCGGGCAGCCCCCACAGTTTGCTCAGGTGCCGCGTGGCGATGGCCGTCTCGGCGCTGGCCGCCCGATTTCTCCATTGCTGATCCATGGATGCCAATCCTGCCCTACCAGGCCGACGAGAAGTCGGACATGCCCTACCAGGCCGACGATAAGTCGGACATGACCTACCAGGCCGACGATAAGTCGGACCACTGCCGGATCCAGGCATGCATGGCGATGCCGGCGGCGACCCCGGCATTGATGCTGCGGGTTGAACCGAACTGGGCGATCGACACCGTGATGTCCGCTCCGTCGCGGGCGGCCTGGGAGATCCCCGGCCCTTCGGAGCCGAACAGCAGGAGGCAGTCCCGGGGAAGATCGGTCTGCTCCAGGCGGACTGCGCCCGGGATGTTGTCGACGGCGACGACGGTCAGCCCGGCGGCCGCAGCCACAGTCAGCAGTTCCTCGGTGGTGTCGTGATGGGCCAGGTGCTGGTAGCGGTCGGTGACCATGGCGCCGCGACGGTTCCAGCGGCGCCTGCCGACGATGTGGACGCTGTGCACGGCGAACGCGTTGGCGGTGCGCACCACGGCTCCGATGTTGGCGTCGTTGCCGAAGTTCTCGATCGCCACGTGCAACCGGTGGCGGCGCCGGTCGATGTCGGCGACGATAGCGTCGCGGCGCCAGTACCGGTAGGCGTCGACCACATTGCGGGTGTCCCCGTGCTCCAGCAGTTCCGGGTCGTAGCGCGGGTCATCGGCAGGCACTCCGGGGTGGGCATCGCGCCAGGGCCCGACGCCGGGGTCGCCGGTGGACCATTCGGTGGGCCCGTGCTCGGCTCCCATCACGGCCGCGCTGGGACGCTGAGCAACTCGACCCTGGCGAACCGACCGGCCCAGCGGCTGACCACGGCCACGGCCGCGGTGACACCGGCGAGTTCGGGCTGGGCCGGCCACGAGTCGGGAGCGGGACCGACCGCGATGGCGAGGCCTGCGGAGGTCCCGATCCGCCGGGGTCCGTCGGTGGTGTCCAGGCTGACACCGGCGATCCTGCCCTCGGCAACGACCAGCCCACCCAGCCGGTCCTCCTCCGGGGCGAACAGTCCGGCGGCGCGCTCCCGCAGCCAGCGCGAGAGCGCGGGGCCGGGCTGGTGCGGGTCGGGTTGGTAACCGGCGATCAGTCCGGCGGTAATGGACTCGCCCGCCGCGGTGCGCATTGCTTCCAGGGCCGGCACCTCGGTGAAAAGCACACCGAACGGCGACGCGAAGCAACGGGCGGACCACTGCCGAAGTTGTTCGCCGTCAAAGGTTTCCAGTTTGGCGCGCCGACCCGACGGCGCCGCGACGGGTTCGGCGTGGTTGAGCGCCAACTCCAGCCCCGGCGGGCAGCCGCCGAGGTCGGCGGTCATCGCGTCGCGGAATTCCCGCGTCTCGGAATCCAGGTGCGGCGACTCGACCATCAGGACTTCCAGTCCGGCTTCGTCGCAGAGGATTCCGTACGCCAGTGCCCCCGGGCCGATGCCGACACACAGCACGTCGACGACTTCGTCCCAGTGCAGATCCGGGTAACCGTCGGCTAGGTCAGTCATGGACTGTCAGTCATCGGCGAGGCCGAGGTCGGCCAGACCCAGGATGCTGCGGTACGGCACCCCCTCGGCTTCGACCGTCTCGGCGGCCCCGGTGGCCCGGTCCACCACCGTCGCGACACCGACCACGATGCCCCCGGCGTCGCGGACAGCACGGACAGCCGTCAGCGCGGAGCCGCCAGTGGTGCTGGTGTCTTCGACCACGAGCACCCGCCGGCCGGACACCTCCGCGCCTTCGATAAGACGCTGCATGCCATGGCTCTTCACGGCCTTACGCACCACGAAGGCGTCGATCGGCCGGCCGGGCGCGTGCATGACCGCGCATGCCACCGGGTCGGCGCCCATGGTCAGACCGCCGACGGCGGCGTAGTCCCAGTCGGCGGTCAGTTGACGCATCAGACGACCGATCAGCGGCGCGGCCTGGTGGTGCAGGGTGGCGCGGCGCAGGTCGACGTAGTAGTCGGCTTCCTTGCCTGACGACAGTGTCACCCGGCCGAACACCACCGACAGCTGCCGGACAAGGTCGGCCAGTTCGGCGCGGTCGGCGACGTCGAGGCGAGGAGCCTCGCCATCAGCGGGGTCGAGGCGAGGAGCCTCGCCATCAGCGGGGTCGAGGCGAGGAGCCTCGCCATCAGATCCAGTGCTGTCAGGTGCGGCCACGGCCTCGTCCCATCCTCTTGGTGAACCCGCGGACCAGGCCGCGGGGAATGACACGACCGGCGGCGGTCAGCACCTTGTACTGGGCACCAGGGATGCTGACGACCGTGCCGCCGGCGATGTCGGCCAGGCTGTCGTCGACCACCTTCTCGACGGTGAGCCAGAGCGGCCCGGGGATGGACGCCATGTCGATCCCGGCCCGCTGGTGGAACTCGGTGCGCACGAACCCCGGGCACACCGCGTGCACGCCGACTCCGGTTCCGGCCAGCCCGTTGGCCAGGCCCTCGGAGAAGAACACCACCCACGCCTTGGACGCGGAGTAGGTCGAGCCGCGCCCCGGCAGCAGGCCGGCGACACTGGCGACGTTGATCACGGTGCCCGCGCCGGCGTCCAGCATCGGCGGCAGCGCGGCGCGGGTCAGGTGCATGACGGCGGTGACGTTGACGTCGAGTTGACGCTGCAGCAGATCCGGCTCGGTTGTCCAGAATTCGCCGGAGGTGCCGAACCCGGCGTTGTTGACCAGCACTCGCACCCCGGCGGCTAGCCGCTGGGCCACTTTCTCGCGGTCAGCGGCCACGGCCAGGTCGGCGGGCAGCACCTCGACGTCGACACCGTGCGCGCCGCGCAAGTCGGCAGCCAGGGCGACGAGGCGGTCGACGTCACGGGCCACCAGGATCACGTCGTATCCGTCACGGGCGAAGCGGCGGGCATAGCCGGCACCGATCCCCGACGTGGGGCCGGTGATCAGGGCTACCGGGCGAGTCACCCCGTCACCCTAACCTCGTCAGGTCTGGTAGTTCGGTGCCTGGGTGCCGGTGCGCGGCGGTTGCGGACGCAGCAGAGGCGGGGCGTCGCTGAAACCGGGAGGAAGCTCGCGGCTGGATTGCGCCTGCGGGTGCCCGGGCTCGGGGGTGCGACGGCCGGCCTGCGCCGGGATCGGCGGCAGCACCCGCAGCAGATCGTTGAACTGCCGCACAGTCTTGAGGCCCTCGTCCCACTCGGCGCGGGTGGACGACACCGGCATGGCCAGCAGCGTCCAGTTCTGCTCGTTCCAGAGGATCTCGGCGCAGTCGGGCGCGGTGTGGGCGAAGGTGACCATCCGGCGGTCGCAGGCCCGGCGGGCGGCGTCGAGATTGTTGGAGTAGAGCATCCGCGGACCGATCGCGCCGAGCAGCCAGACGTCGTTCTCGCGTGGTTCGGGAATGCCCTTGAGCCGCATGTCGATGACGATGTTGGTGCCAACCTTGCGGTGCAGCGCGATCACGGTGGCGACGTCGTCCAGGTCGAAGACATACACGGCCTCGCCGCGGATCTGACCGAGCACCACGTTGCGGGCGGTGACGTCACCGACGGTGGACATCACGCCGCGCTTCCAGCGCTCGACGATGTCGCCCGATGCCTCCTCGTAGTCGAATCCGTGCGAGCGAGCCCAGGACTTACGCCGGCGACCTAAGCCGCGGCGGCGTCCGACCTCGATGTACAGCAGGACTCCCGCACCCACGAAGCAGAGTGCGGACAGTGTGAACCAGAACGGGACCATTGCTCGTAGCGTAACTGTTTCCGGGCGAGCACCGAGAGCCCCTGCAGGTCACAACCGGGTCACCGTTATGGCGCGAGCGTGCACAGACGGCACACCACAGCGGCGTGTCGGCGTGCCGACACGCACGCTCGCGGTGCGCACCAGAGCTCATCCCAGAATCAGACGGTCACCGTCCGGGCTGACGTTGACCGGCACCACGTCACCGTCGTGGACGTCCCCGGCTAGCAGCAGCTTGGCCAGCTGGTCGCCGATGGCCTGCTGCACCAGCCGGCGCAGCGGCCGCGCCCCGTAGACCGGGTCGAACCCGCGTTCGGCCAGCCATTCCTTGGCCGGTAGCGACACCTGCAGTTCCAGGCGACGCTGCGCCAGCCGCTTCTGCAGCTGAGCCAGCTGGATGTCGACGATCTGGACCAGTTCCTCGGCCGACAGCGCGTCGAAGATCAGCACGTCGTCGAGGCGGTTGATGAACTCGGGCTTGAACGCCGCGCGCACCGCCGCCATCACCCGCTCGGCGTCACCGCCGGACCCCAGGTTCGAGGTCAGGATGAGGATGGTGTTGCGGAAATCCACCGTGCGGCCCTGGCCGTCGGTCAACCGGCCCTCGTCGAGCACCTGCAGCAGCACGTCGAACACGTCCGGGTGCGCCTTCTCGACCTCGTCGAACAGCACCACCGTGTAGGGCCGTCGGCGTACCGCCTCGGTCAGCTGCCCGCCCTGGTCGTAGCCGATGTAGCCGGGAGGGGCACCGACCAGCCTCGCGACCGAATGCTTCTCGCCGTACTCGCTCATGTCGATGCGGACCATGGCCCGTTCGTCGTCGAACAGGAAGTCCGCCAGCGCCTTGGCCAGCTCGGTCTTGCCGACGCCGGTGGGGCCGAGGAACAGGAACGAGCCGGTGGGCCGGTTGGGGTCGGCGACCCCGGCCCGGGTGCGGCGAACCGCATCCGAGACGGCCTGCACGGCCTTGCGCTGCCCGATGACCCGCCTGCCCAGCTCGTCCTCCATGCGCAGCAGCTTGGCGGTCTCGCCCTCCAACAGGCGGCCGGCCGGGATGCCGGTCCACGCCGCCACCACGTCGGCGATGTCGTCCGGGCCGACCTCCTCCTTGAGCATGACGCTTTCGCGGGCTGAGCCCTGGCCGGCGGCCAAAGGCACTGCGGCGTCGAGCTTCTTCTCCAGTTCCGGGACCCGGCCGTAACGCAACTCGGCGGCCTTGGCCAGATCTCCGTCGCGCTCCGCCCGGTCGGACTCGCCGCGCAGCGTCTCCAGCTGCTCCTTGAGCTCGCGGACGATATCGATGGCGTTCTTCTCGTTTTGCCAGCGTGTCGTCAGCTCCGCCAGCTTCTCTTTCTGGTCGGCCAGTTCGGCCCGCAGCTTCTCCAGCCGCTCCTTGGAGGCCGCGTCCTCCTCTTTCTCCAGCGCCATCTCCTCGATCTCGAGGCGACGGACCAGCCGCTCGACCTCGTCGACCTCGACGGGCCGGGAGTCGATCTCCATCCGCAGCCGGGAGGCCGACTCATCGACCAGGTCGATGGCCTTGTCCGGCAGGAAGCGGCTGGTGATGTAGCGGTCGGATAGCGTGGCAGCGGCCACCAACGCGGAATCGGTAATCCGGACGCCATGGTGCACCTCGTAGCGGTCCTTGAGGCCGCGCAGGATGCCGACAGTGTCCTCCACCGACGGCTCGCCGACGAAGACCTGCTGGAAGCGCCGCTCCAGGGCGGCATCCTTCTCGATGTACTTGCGGTACTCGTCGAGGGTCGTCGCGCCGACCATCCGCAGCTCGCCGCGGGCGAGCATCGGCTTGATCATGTTGCCGGCGTCCATCGCGCCCTCGCCGGTCGCGCCGGCGCCCACGATGGTGTGCAGCTCATCGATGAAGGTGATGATCTGCCCGGCGGATTCCTTGATCTCGTCGAGGACAGCCTTGAGTCGTTCCTCGAACTCGCCGCGGTACTTCGCACCGGCGACCATGGATCCCAGATCCAGCGAGACGACGGTCTTATCGCGGAGGCTTTCGGGCACGTCGCCGTCGATGATGCGCTGGGCCAGGCCCTCGACGATCGCGGTCTTGCCGACGCCGGGCTCACCGATGAGCACCGGGTTGTTCTTGGTCCGCCGGCTCAGCACCTGAATGACGCGTCGGATCTCGTTGTCCCGGCCGATGACCGGATCGAGCTTGCCCTCCCGGGCACGTGCGGTGAGGTCGGTGGAGTACTTCTCCAACGCCTGGTACTTGGCCTCGGGGTCGGCGCTGGTGACTCGGGCGCTGCCGCGGACCTTGACGAAGGCCTCACGCAGCGCCAGCGGGGAGGCGCCGGCTCCTGTCAGCAGCTTGGCGACATCGGAGTCGCCGGTGGCCAGCCCCACCATCAGGTGCTCGGTGGAGACGAACTCGTCGTTCATCTCGGTGGCCAGTTGCTGAGCGGCGTTGATCGCCGCCAGCGACTCCCGGGACAGCTGCGGCTGCGACGTCGCGCCACTGCTCGACGGCAGCCGGTCGACGAGACGCTGCGCCTCGCTACGGATGGTCCCCGGGTTGACACCGACCGCTTCGAGCAGCGGCGCGGCGATGCCGTCGGTCTGCGTCAGCAGAGCCAACAGCAGGTGGGCGGGCCGGATCTCCGGATTGCCGGCCGCGCTGGCGGCCTGCAACGCGGCGGTCAGCGCCGCCTGGGTCTTCGTGGTCGGGTTAAACGAGTCCACGACACCTCCATTTCTCCTGATAGAAGCTTGTCGAGGTATACAACACAAGCAGTCTTGAGTCTGTTCCGCTCAACTCTAGTGAGTTAGCCCCACGTTCCGATAGGGACTTGCGACCCCACCATGGACACGGTTCGACTACGGCGAAACCATATTCGAACATATGATCGAATCCTGCATATGATCGAACCATGGGCGATCTGGCTTCGATCGGCTACAACGGCCAGCCGGTGCGGCCGCCGTTCCGTCCGGTCCGCCCGCCGCTGGCCGTGTTCGTCGACCTCACCGTGCTGTTCCCCAGGCCCCCGCACCGGACGGGACGCTACAACCCGCACGGCCTACAGATGGACAGGATCGTCGCCGGCAGCCTGATCTGCTGGGGACTCTGCGAACAGGGCGAGTGGTGGGGACTGGTCACCTATGAGATCAGCTACGGCGCCCAGCACCGGGCGGTCACGCATTGGGTGCCGGCCTGGACACTGCGGCGGGCGTGAATATCGAATCCGCACAGCGCCACTCCGCTCGTCGACTACGTTTCCTCGGTGGCCTCCGTTTCTTCCGACCTCAACGAACTCATCCCGCTGGCGATGGTCATCGCGATCTCGCCGCTGTCGGTCATCCCCGGGATTCTGGTGCTCGGGACTCCGCGGCCGAAGCCGACCAGCCTGGCTTTCCTGGTCGGGTGGATGCTGGGCATTTTTGTGGTGACCGGCGCCTTCGTCGGGGGCACCGACATCTCCAACGACGGCCTGGACACCAAGCCCAGTTGGGGTCCCTACGTGCGCATCGCCATCGGTGTCGCGCTGATCGGCTTCGCCCTCTATCGCTGGTTCGGCCGGACCGACAGCGCGGCGCACAACCCGAAATGGATGACGCTGATGACCTCGATCAGCCCGGCTCGGGCGTTCGTCACCGCGCTCATGCTGACGGTGGTGAACGTCAAGGTCTTCGTGATGTGCGCGGCCGCGGGCGCCGCGATCGGCACCGCGGCGCTCGGCCGTGCCGGCGCCTGGCAGGCGACCATCCTGTTCACCATGCTCGCGGCATCGACGGTGGCCCTGCCGGTGCTGGCCTACCAATTCGCCGGCGCTCGCCTGGATGCGCCGCTGGCCAAGGTCAAGCACTGGATGGAGCGCAACCACACCGCGCTGGTGGTCGGCATCCTGCTGGTGATCGGTGCGGGCCTGGTGTACAAGGGAATTCACGCGCTCTAGAACTCTGGAGAGCGCCTACACTCACACACCGTGGGGCTGGACGACCGCGAGTCACTACGGGTGCTGCAGTCCGCCCTCGATGACCCGGACCGCTCGGAAGCCCTGATGCGCCGGTTCTATGCGTCGTGGTTCTACCTCGACGACTCGGTGCGCGAACTGTTCACCCCCGACATGGCCCGTCAGCAGGCTGCGTTCGGTCAGGCGTTGCGCTGGCTGGTCACCGAGTTCCTTGCTCAGCGAGCCGAGCAACCGGTGGCGTTCCTGGCCCAACTGGGCCGCGATCATCGCAAGTACGGCGTCACCGAAGCCCACTACCACCGTGCCTGTCAGGCACTGTTCCTGGCGCTGCGGACCGAACTCGGCGACCGGTGGAGTCCGGCGGTGGACGACACCGTCACCGAGGCGCTGACTCTGATCGCCGGGGCGATGTCGGGCGCCGCGGAGGCCGACCCGCTGCCGCCGTGGTGGGACGGCACCGTCGTCGATCACCGGCGGGTGTCCCGCGACATCGCCGTCATCGGGCTGCAACTCGAGAAGCCGATGCCGTATCACCCGGGCCAGTACGTCAGCGTGCAGGTGCCGCAGCACCCACGCCGGTGGCGCTACCTGTCCGCCGCCGTGCCGCCAGATCCGCAGGGGTTCATCGAGTTCCACGTCCGCGCGGTACCCGGTGGACTCGTCAGCGGCGCCGTCGTCACCGACACTGCCCCCGGGGACCGCTGGCGGCTGTCCAACCCGCACGGCGGCCTGACCGTCGACCGCGACGCCGGCGACGTGCTGATGGTCGCCGGTTCGACTGGCCTGGCGCCGTTGCGTGCGCTGATCATGGAGCTCACCCGGTTCGGCCAGAACCCTCGGGTGCATCTGTTCTTCGGCGGCCGCTATCCGTGCGAGCTCTACGACCTGCCGGCGCTGTGGGAACTCGCCAGCTGCAACCCGTGGCTGTCGGTGTCACCGGTCGCGGAGTTCTACAACAACCCGCCGTGGGCGGCGGACTACCCGGACCCCGAGCCGCCACGCGGGCTGCACGTCCGCCAGACCGGCCGGCTACCGGAGGTGGTCGCCGGTTACGGCGGCTGGAGTGATCGACAGATTCTGATCTGCGGCCGCCCCGGCATGGTGCTGGCCACTCGGGCGGCGCTGATCGCCCACGGCGCCGATCCCGGACGCATCCAGCACGATCCCCTGGTCGAGTAGACGGTTCGTAGGACTTTCGGCCCTTCCCTGGCGGTGCACCGTCGGGTGACCATCACAGGGGCGGATTCGAGGGGGAATTGGTGATGGGCAATCGGGATCGGACCGGCGATCGGGACGGGGATCGGGACGGGGATCGGGCCGACGAGCTTGACGGCATCGCATGGAAGTTCCTGTGCTCACCGTTCACCCGGTGCGATTATCTGGACTGGCCACTGGAACGGCGCATCGACGGTTTTCTGCGGCAGTTGAAACGCCCGGACATCATCAACGACGGCGGCGCCTACGGCGCGCTGATCGAGCGGGTGATGGCGAACTTCCCCCGCGCCCGTCGCAGCGGTGTCCTCGCCGTTCCGCACCGGTAGTCCGTCGTGGACGACGATGCCATCATCGGAAAGGGTCCCGCCGATCTTCGGGTCGCACCCAATTTCGACGACTATGACGCCACCCGGGCCTCGTTCACCTGGTCGCAGATTCCCGATCTGTGCGCTGGGATGCCGGGCTCGGGCTGCAATATCGCCTACGCCGCGGTCGACCGGCACGCGGACGGCCCGGACGCCGAGAAGACGGCGTTGCGGTTCGTCGCCGATACGCCGCCCGGCGGCACAGGTCTGATCACCCACGACATCAGCTACGCCGAACTCGGCCGGCTCACCCGCACATTCACCAATGTGCTGCGGGGTTTGGGAATCGGCAAGGGCGACAAGGTCTTCGTGATCATGGGCCGGGTACCCGAGCTGTACATCAGCATGCTGGGCGCGCTGCGCAATGGCAGTGTGGTGTCGCCGCTGTTCTCCGCGTTCGGGCCGGAACCGATCACCACCCGCGTCACCATCGGAGCGGCCGACGTGCTGGTGACCACGGCGGCGATCTACAAGCGCAAGATCGCCAAGATCCGCGGGGATCTGCCGTCGGTCAAGCATGTGCTGGTGGTCGGCGACCTCCAAGACGACGACGTCATAGAAGACGACGAGCTTCCGGGCACCCACAGCTTCGCCGCGCTGATGGAAAAGGCCAGCTCCGACGCACCCATCGAAGCCACTGGACCCGACGACCCGTCGCTGCTGCACTTCACCAGCGGCACCACCGGTACCCCGAAAGGCGCTGTGCACGTGCACGGCGCCGTCGCGATGCACTACATCACCGGGCTCTACGCCCTCGACCTGCATCCTGACGACATCTATTGGTGCACAGCCGATCCCGGCTGGGTCACTGGAACGTCGTACGGAATCATCTCCCCCCTGCTGCACGGCGTCACCTCGATCGTCGACGAGGCCGAGTTCGACGCCGAGCGGTGGTACCGCATCCTGCAGGACGAGGCCGTCACCGTCTGGTACACCGCACCCACAGCGATCCGGATGCTGATCAAGGCCGGCCCGGAGCTGCCGGCCAGGTACACCTTCGGGCGTCTCCGGTTCATCGCCAGCGTCGGCGAACCGCTCAACGCCGAAGCGGTCTGGTGGGGAAAGCGAGTGCTGGGCCTGCCCATCCACGACAACTGGTGGCAGACCGAAACCGGCGGCATCATGGTCGCCAATACCCCCGCTTTCGCCATCAAGCCCGGGTCGATGGGCCGGCCGTTGCCGGGCGTCGACGTGGTCGTCGTCGACCATGACCCCCACACCGGCGCGGTAACGATCATCGACCAGCCAGACGTCGAGGGCGAACTGGCGCTGCGGGTGGGGTGGCCGTCGATGTTCCGCGGCTACCTCGACCAGGAGGAGCGGTACCGCAAGTGCTTTCACCCCGACCCGGCTGGGGACCTCTACCTGTCCGGGGACTTGGTCAAGCGGGACCGCGACGGCTACCTGTGGTTTGTCGGCCGCGCCGACGACGTCATCAAGGCCTCCGGTCACCTGATCGGGCCGTTCGAGGTAGAGAACGTGCTGACCGATCACCCGGCCGTCGCCGAGGCGGCCGTGATCGGCAAGCCCCACCCCACGTACGGGGCCGTCGTGAAGGCCTTCGTCACGCTGAAATCCGGCTACACCGGCGACGACGAGTTACGCCGCGATCTGATGGGCCACGCCCGTAAGCGGCTTGGTGCCGCGGTGGCGCCCAAGGAGATCGATTTCGTCGACGCGCTGCCGCACACCCGCAGCGGCAAGATCATGCGCCGGCTGTTGCGGGCCCGCGAGCTGGGACTGCCCGAGGGCGACACCTCCACCGTGGAGACGCCGGGGGTGAAGGGTGACTGAACCGAACGTCGATCCCGGTCTCGCCCGGGCGTTGTTGACCGACATGATCCGCGTTCGGCGCATGGAAGAGAAGTGCGCGGAGCTCTACAGCGCGGCCAAGATTCGCGGTTTCCTGCACCTCTACGTCGGTGAAGAAGCAGTAGCGGCGGGGTCCATACGGGCTCTGAGCGACGGCGACGCGGTGGTGGCCACCTACCGCGAGCACGCGCATGCGCTGCTGCGCGGAATCCCGATGACCTCGATCATGGCGGAGATGTTCGGCAAGCAGGAGGGCTGTTCAGGTGGGCGCGGCGGGTCGATGCACCTGTTCGACGCGGGCCGGCGGTTCTACGGCGGCAACGCCATCGTCGGCGGCGGGCTGCCGCTGGCCGCCGGGCTGGCGTTCGCCGACGCGCAGTTGAAGCGCAACCGGGTCACCGCCTGCTATTTCGGCGAGGGCGCCACCGCCGAAGGCGCCTTCCACGAGTCGATGAACATGGCCGAGCTGTGGCAGCTTCCGGTGCTGTTCTGCTGCGAGAACAACGGCTACGCCATGGGAACGGCCATCGAACGGGAACTCTCGCAGGTGGATCTGGTCGCCAAAGCCGAGTCGTACCGGGTGCCCGCCGTCTCGGTCGACGGCATGGACGTGCTGGCCTCCCACCAGGCCACCCAACGGGCTGTCGCCCATATCCGCGCCGAAGGCGGCCCGTACTTCATTGAGTTCCTTACCTACCGGTTCCGGCCGCACTCGATGTTCGACCCGGAGTTGTACCGGGACAAGGCCGAAGTGGCCAAGTGGCGCGAAGAACGCGATCCCATCAAGCTTTTCACCGACGCATGTCTGGGTCGGAAACTGCTGGGCACCGACGACATCGCCGCGATCGAGCAGCAGGTGGCCCGCGAGATCGACGACGCGGTGGCCTACGCCGAGGCAGGCACGCTCGAAAGCGTTGACACCCTGACCCGCCATGTCACGACACCGACTGCCCCGCAGGCGCTCTCGTGAAGGTCACCTACCGCGATGCCGTCCACAATGCGATCGCCGACGCCATGCGCGACGACGCCACCGTCGTCCTGCTCGGCGAGGACGTCGGCCGCTACGGCGGCACCTACGCCGCGTCCAAGGGCCTGCTGGAGCAGTTCGGCCCGGAGCGCATTCGGGACACCCCGCTGTCGGAGCTGGGGTTCGTCGGCATCGGGATCGGCGGCGCACTGGGCGGGCTGCGCCCGATCGTCGAAGTGATGACGGTGAACTTCAGCCTGCTGGCGCTGGACCAGATCGTCAATACGGCTGCGGCACTGCGACATATGTCCGGCGGGCAGTTCTCGGTGCCGCTGGTGATCCGGATGGCCACCGGCGCCGGCCGGCAACTGGCTGCGCAACATTCACACAGCCTGGAGAACTGGTACGCCCACATCCCCGGCATCACGGTGCTTGCGCCGGCCACCGTCGCCGACGCGTACGGCATGCTGCGCACCGCGCTCACTCATCCCGACCCGGTGATCATCGTCGAGCACGTCGCGCTGTACAACACCTCCGCCGAGGTCGAGACCCTGGTACCCACCGACATCAGCCGGGCAGCCGTACGTCGGCCGGGTACCGATGTCACGGTGATCGCCTACGGCGGCTGCGTCCCCAAGGCGCTGGACGCCGCCGAGCAGCTCGCCAATGCTGGAATCGACTGCGAGGTAATCGATTTGCGCGTACTACGCCCCCTCGACGACGCCACCATGATGAAGTCGGTCGGCAAGACCCACCGCGTCGTGGTGGTCGACGAGGCGTGGCACACCGGCAGCCTGGCCGGGGAGATCAGCGCGCGGATCGTCGAGCAGGCGTTCTGGGAACTCGACGCGCCGATCGCGCGGGTGTGCACCGTCGAGGTGCCGATCCCCTACGCCAAACACCTGGAGCAGGCGGCGCTGCCGCAGCCGGACCGGATCGTCGCCGCGGTACGCGGGGTGTTCAACGGGACGGCCCAGCAGTGATCGAGTTTCAGATGCCCGCACTCGGCGCCGACATGGACGAGGGCCGCCTCGACGAATGGCGGATCAAGCCGGGCGACACGGTGACCCGCGGTCAGGTGGTCGCGGTGGTCGAAACCACCAAAGCCGCGGTGGAGATCGAATGCTGGCACGACGGCGTCGTCGATAAGCTGCTGGTGCCGGTCGGCGAAACGGTGGCCGTCGGAACTCCGCTGGCCACTCTGCGTGAGCCCGGCGATGGGGCAGCGCCCGCGACCCAACACGTTGCCGCACCGGCGCGAACCGAACCTGCCGCACCGGCGGTGACGGCCGCCCCCGAAGCAGCACCGGTGGGGCACCGGCAATGGGTGTCACCCGTCGCGCGACGCACCGCCGCCGCACTGGGCGTCGACCTCAAGGGCCTCACCGGCACCGGCCCACAGGGTGCGATCACGTTGCAGGACGTCGAACATGCCGCCGCGACCGCCCACCATGAGGCTCCCCCGCCGCCGCCCCTGCCGCCGCCCCTGCCCCGACCGTCCGGCGACGCGCCTCGGGCGGAACGGGCCGCCGCGGCGGCCGCCCGCGGTGCGGCGATGCGGGCGTCGATCGCCGCGGCGATGAGCCGCTCCAAACGGGAGATCCCGCACTACTATCTGGCTGACGAGATCATCCTGGACGCCGCGCTGACCTGGCTGGGTGAGCGGAACGCCGGCCGGCCGATCACCGAACGGATTCTGCCGGCGGTGCTGCAACTCAAGGCCGTCGGACTGGCCGCCGCCCGGTACCCCGAATTCAACGGCTTCTGGCGCGACGGCAACCCGCCGGCGTTCCAGCCCGCGGGCGGCGTCCACGTCGGGGTGGCGATCTCGCTGCGCGGCGGCGGGCTGGTGGCCCCCGCCATTCACGACGTGTCCGAGAAGACCCTGCCCGAACTCATGGCGGATCTGACCGACCTGGTGGCCCGCGCCCGGGCCGGCTCACTGCGCAGCTCGGAGATGTCCGACCCGACCCTCACCGTCACCAACCTCGGCGACAAGGGCGTCGACGCGGTGTTCGGCGTGATCTACCCGCCGCAGGTGGCCATCGTCGGCTTTGGCAAACCACGACAGCGGGTGGTCGTGGTGGACGGCGGGATCCGGGTGGCCACCACGGTGCAGGCCACCCTCGCCGCCGACCATCGGGCCAGCGACGGCGCCCGGGGGGCGTTGTTCCTCGCCGAGATCAACCGGCTGCTCCAGCAGCCCGAGGAGTTCTAGACGTGTTGTCAGAGAGGGATAACCATGAGCACGGACGAGATACGCGCCGGCGTGCTGGCGGAGCTGACGGCGATCGCCCCGGAGATCGACGAGGACGACCTCACTGACACCGAGCTCCTACGCGATCAGGTGGATCTGGACTCGATGGACTGGCTCAACTTCCTGGTCCGGTTGCACAAGCGCTTCGAGGTGGACATCCCCGAGTCCCAATACGCCGCGCTGCGCACAATCAGCGACCTGACCACCTATATCGCCCAGCACCGCTGAAGTGCCCGCGACTTGGTCAGGCATGCACGATTCATGGCACAATCCGACAATGGCCCAGCTGCCCTCCGTCGTCCTGAAAGACCCGACCTCCGCGCTGACCGCGACCTTCGTCCCGTCGGCGGGGATGGTATGCACCTCGCTGTCCGACGGCGGGGTTGAGCTGCTCGGTCAGCGCCGGGGCTTGAACGCCTATTTGACGACCGGCAAGACCATGGGCGTCCCGATCCTCTACCCATGGGCCAACCGGCTGTCCGCCAACGGCTACGCCGTCGACGGCGGCGCGGTGACACTGACCCCGGGTGTGGGCGGGGTGCGCTCCGACGAACACGGTCTGGTGATCCACGGCGTGCTGGCCGCCTACCCCGGCTGGCTGGTCACCGAGCAGGAGGACAACCGGTTCATCGCCGACCTCGATTACGGCGGCCAGCCACGGCTGCTGTGCAGCTTCCCGTTCCCGCACGTGGTCACCCTCGACATCAGACTCGTCGACCGGGCGCTGACCATCGAGACGACCGTCACCCCGACGACGTCGGCCTCGGTGCCGCTGTGTTTCGGGTTCCACCCGTACCTGGCGATCCCCGGCGTTCCGCGGTCGGAGTGGCTGCTGGAGACCCCACCGTTGCGGCATCTGCCGGTGGACAACTGGGGCATCCCGACCGGCGCGACCCAGGACTGGCCGAAGAAAGCCGAAAAGCTGGGCGACCGCTTCTTCGACGACGGCTTCGACGAGGTCCCGCAGGGCGCGGTGTTCGCGCTGTCCGGCGGTGACCGCCGCATCGAGGTCATCTTCGACAACGGCTATCCCGCGGTGCAGATCTTCGCGCCCGGCAACGACGACGTCGTGGGCATCGAACCGATGGCCGCACCCACCAACGCACTGCGTAAGGGCAACTACAACAAGGCGGTCCCAGGGCGTCCCGCGGTGTCGACCTTCACCATCAAGGTCACCTAGACCGTCATCCCCACGCCGGCCGCAAGGTTTTGAGCCGGCCTCGCCCGGCAACCCGCGGGTCATGCGAATCGTCATCACCGGGGCGTCCGGGAACGTCGGGACCGCGCTGCTACGCACGTTCAGCGCATCCGCCGGCGACCTTCACCTAACCGGAATCGTTCGACGTCCACCCGACCCGACGGGCGTGTACCGGCACGTCAAGTGGCACAGCCTGGACCTTGCCGACCAGGATGCGGCCGCCCGACTGCGGCCGCTGTTCGATGGCGCCGACGCCGTCGTGCACCTGGCGTGGGGATTTCAGCCCACCCGCAACACCGAATACCTCACCAGAGTGGGGGTCGGCGGCACCGCCGCCGTCCTCGCGGCGGCGCAAGCCGCGCAGGTGGGGCAGCTGGTGCACATGTCGTCGGTGGGCGTGTACGCGGCCGGGCGCTACGGTCGCCGGGTCGACGAGTCCTGGTCGACCGCCAGCATCGCGACCTCCGCCTACAGCCGCGACAAGTCCGCGGCCGAATCGCTCCTGGACGTCTACGAGCGCGATCACGGCGAAGCCGGCGTGCCGATCGCCAGAATGCGCCCCGGATTCATCGTTCAACGGACCGCCGCCAGCGGACTGATGCGCTACGCACTACCCGACTATGTGCCGATGCTGGCGGTGCCGTTGCTGCCGGTTCTCCCGCTCGACCGCCGGCTGTGCATCCCGATGGTGCACTCCTCCGACGTGGCCGCCGCGTTGGTGCGGGCGATCGAGCACCGCGCCCGAGGGCCTTTCAACCTGGCAGCAGAACCGCCGATCACCCGGGACTCCATTGCGAAGGTCCTGCGCGCCAAAGCCTTTCACGTGGACTCGCGCATTCTCGGCAGGTTGGTCGACCTGAGCTGGCGGGCGCGGCTGCAACCGATCGACCGGGGCTGGATCGACCTCGCGTTCAGCGTTCCGCTGCTGGACAGCACGCGCGCGCACACCGAGTTGGACTGGCAACCCCGCTGGGCAGCCACAGCCGCGCTGGTCGATGTCATCCGCGGGGTGGGCGAGCATGCACATACCGACAGCCCGCCGCTGCGCCGGCGTTCACTGGTCGAACAGCTCTACCGCGACCTCTTCTTAGGGCCGATCACCGCACGGCACCTGCCCTAGAGCCTCGCCGGTGGCGACTAGCGGTTGCGCGGCTTCCACACCACCACAGCCGTGCTTTTCGGCACCACGGCCAAGTCTCGTCGCGGCTTGGAACGGCTGAGTTCGGCGGCCATCTCGGCGATCCGCGACTGCAACGCCTCCACCTGATTGGTCAACTCGATGATCCGCTTGATGCCGGCCAAGTTCACACCCTCGTCCTGGGACAGCCGCTGGATCTCGCGCAGCAGTTCGACATCGCGTTCCGAGTAGCGCCGCCCCCCGCCGGCGCTGCGCTCGGGTGAGACCAGCCCGAGCCGGTCGTAGGTGCGCAACGTCTGGGCATGCATACCGGCCAACTCAGCGGCCACCGAGATTAGGAACGTCGTAGCCGCCGACGGATCCCGGGGGCCGTTGACGGCAGTCATGGCCGGTTACCCGGCTTGCGCCTCACGGTCGGTTCCCCGACTTCTGCCTCACGGTCGGTTCCCCGACTTCTGCCTCACGGTCGGTTCCCCGACTTCTGCCTCACGGTCGGTTCCCCGACTTCTGCCTCACGGTCGGTTCCCCGACTTCTGTTCACGGTCGGTTCCCCGACTTCTGCCTCACGGTCGGTTCCCCGACTTCTGCCTCACGGTCGGTTCCCCGACCACCCGGCGCGCGGATCGAATCCGCTGGCCTTCTCCGCCGCCGCGTAGGCTTCCAGCGCCTCCAGTGCCGGCCCCTCCAAGTCCGGCGGGACCGCCACCTTGACGGTGACCAGCAGGTCGCCGGAACCACCTCCGCGCTTGGGCACACCGCGCCCACGCACCCGCAGGATGCGGCCGTCGGAGGTGCCCTTCGGAACCTTCACACCGACCTTGCCATCCAACGTGGGCACCGACAGTGTTGCGCCCAAAGCTAATTCGGTGAAGCGAACCGGAACGGTGACGGTGAGGTCGTCGCCTTCGCGGCCGAACACCTTGTCTGGGCGTACGTGCACCGTGACGTACAGGTCACCCGACGGCGCACCCCGGAGACCGGCTTCGCCCTGGCCGGCCAACCTGATCCGCTGGCCGTCCTCCACTCCGGACGGGATGCGCACGTTGATGGTGCGGCTGCGCGTGGTGACACCGGTGCCCCGGCATTCGTCGCACGGGTTCTCGATGATCGAACCGCTTCCGCGGCAGTCGGTGCACGGCTCGGAGAACCCGAATGCGCCCTGATTGCGGTTGATCACCCCGGAGCCGTTGCAGTTGGCGCACACCTTGGGGCTGGTCCCGGGCCGCGCACCGCTGCCGTGGCAGTTGGTGCAGGGCGCTGGGCTGGTCAGCCGCAGCGGCATGGCCACACCCTTGGTGGCCTCCAGGAAGTCCAGTTCGGTCTCGGTCTCCAGGTCCTTGCCGCGCCGCGGCCGGCTGGTTCGCGGTTGCGTCCCGCGTCCGAAGAGCCCGCCGAACAGATCGCCGATGTTGGCCCCGCCGTCCTGGCCGGCCTGGCCGAACAGATCGTTCAGGTTGAAACCGCCACCGTTGTCGTAGGTGAACCCGCCGCCGCCAGCCGGGCCGCCACCGCCACCGAAGCGGCGGCCGAAACCGCCGCCGGCGAACATCCGGCGGGTCTCGTCGTACTCCTTGCGCTTGGCTTTGTCGGTCAGCACATCGCGAGCTTCACCGACCTCCTTGTAACGATCCTCAGCGGCCGGGTTGTTCGGGTTGCGGTCGGGATGGTTCTCGGCGAGCAGCTTCTTGGCGACCCGCCGAATCTCATCGTCGCTGGCGTCAGAGGAGACGCCGAGCACTTTGTAGAAGTCTTTCTCAACCCATTCGCGTTGGACCATGCAGCGTCACCTCCTCTGTCTCATTGCTCTGATTCTGCTTGCCCTGATTCTGCGTCGTATGACTCGTTCTGCTCCGCCTCGACGAGCGTGTCGGCCAGATCCGTGACCTCCACGGTGTCGACGACGCCGACCATGGCCGGCCGCAGCACCAACTCGCCGATTTTGTAGCCCTTGCGCATTACGGTGCCGATGACCGGGTGCGATCCGTCGCCCTCGTGCTGCACCGCCTCATGCAGAGACGGGTCGAATTCCTCGCCCTCGGCGCCGAATTCGATCAGGCCCATGCCGGTCAGCGCGGCGGCGAGCTTGTCGGCGACCGACCGCAGCGGCCCGCTCTCCAGGTCTCCATGGCTGCGGGCCCGGTCGAGATCGTCGAGCACTCCCAGCAGTTGACTGACGACAACGGCCTTGGTGCGCTCCCCCGCCGCCTCCTGATCGCGCAGCGCGCGCTTGCGGTAGTTGGCGAAGTCGGCCTGCACCCGCTGCAGATCAGCGGTCAGCTCGGCGACCTTGTCGGCCTCGGGCGCTCCCGGCGCCGCCCCCGAAGGGGCGGCGCCGGTGGCACTGCCGAATCCCGAGTCGCTTCGGTCCTGCCCGCCGGCATCGCGTACCTCACCGGTCAGCGGGTCGATCCGCCGCTTGTCGGTGACCGTCACCGGTTCGTCGCGTTCGTCCGGGTAGGTCACCGGGGCTCCTGATCGTCCTCAACGACCTCGGCGTCGACCACGTCGTCGCCACCCGAACGACCCGCGGATCCGCCGTCAGCGCCGCTGGCCGCCTGCTCGGCCTGGGCCGCCTCGTAGATGGCCTGGCCGAGAGCTTGCGACTCGGTGCCGAGCTTCTCCATCGCGGACTTGATGGCGCCGATGTCCGAGCCGTTCAGTGCGGTCTTGGCGTCGGCGATCGCGGAGTCGACCTTCACCAGGGTCTCCTCGGGAACCTTCGACCCGGCCCCACCTTCCTGGGCGGCGTCGCGTTGTTCCTTGACGAACTTCTCCGTCTGGTACACCAGCGACTCGGCTTGGTTGCGGACGTCAGCCTCCTCGCGACGCTTGCGGTCCTCGTCGGCGTGCGCCTCGGCGTCCTTGATCATCCGGTCGATCTCCTCCTTGGACAGGCCGGAGCCCTCCTGGATCTTGATCGTGTTCTCCTTGCCGGTGCCCTTGTCCTTGGCGG
>JAULZA010000162.1:0-10927 GCA_032117575.1 Mycolicibacterium sp. | reverse complement strand
GGTGAGAACCCCGACGGGGCGAACCTCGACCCGCTCTTCGACGTGTTGCTCGAACACATCCCGCCGCCGCAGGGCAACCCCGAGGCCCCGCTGCAGGCCCTGGTCACCAACCTCGACGCGTCGGCCTTCCTGGGCCGCCTCGCCCTGATCCGCATCTACAACGGCCGGCTGCGCAAGGGCCAGCAAGTGGCGTGGATGCGCGAGGTCGACGGGGCGCCGGTGATCACCGCGGCCAAGATCACCGAACTGCTGAGCACCGTCGGCGTCGAGCGCAACCCGACCGAGGAGGCGATCGCCGGCGACATCGTCGCCGTCGCCGGGATGCCCGACATCATGATCGGCGACACCCTGGCCGACCCCGACCATGCCCACGCGCTGCCCCGGATCACCGTCGACGAGCCGGCGATCTCGGTGACCATCGGCACCAACACCTCGCCGCTGGCCGGCAAGGTTTCCGGGCACAAGCTGACCGCACGGATGGTGCGTTCCCGGTTGGATCAGGAGCTGGTCGGCAACGTGTCGATTCGGGTGGTCGACATCGGCCGGCCGGACGCCTGGGAAGTGCAGGGCCGTGGCGAGCTGGCGCTGGCCGTCCTGGTCGAGCAGATGCGCCGGGAGGGCTTCGAGCTGACCGTCGGCAAGCCACAGGTGGTCACCCGCACCATCGACGGCAAGCTGCACGAGCCGTTCGAGGCGCTGACCATCGACTGCCCCGAGGAGTTCGTGGGTGCGGTGACCCAGCTGATGGCGGCCCGCAAAGGCCGGATGGAAGAGATGGCCAACCACGCGGCCGGCTGGGTGCGGATGGACTTCATCGTCCCCAGCCGCGGCCTGATCGGGTTCCGTACCGACTTCCTCACGCTGACCCGCGGCACCGGAATCGCCAACGCGGTGTTCGACGGCTACCGGCCGTGGGCCGGCGAGATCCGGGCCCGGCACACCGGCTCGCTGGTCAGCGACCGCTCCGGTTCGGTCACGCCGTTCGCGATGATCCAGCTCGCCGACCGCGGCCAGTTCTTCGTCGAGCCCGGTGACGACACCTACGAGGGCCAGGTCGTCGGCATCAACCCCCGCGCCGAGGACCTGGACGTCAACGTCACCCGAGAGAAGAAGCTCACCAACATGAGGTCCTCCACGGCCGATGTGATGGAGACGCTGGCCCGGCCGCTGGAATTGGGGCTCGAACAGGCCATGGAGTTCTGCGCCGAGGACGAGTGCGTCGAGGTCACCCCGGAGATCGTCCGGGTGCGCAAGGCCGAACTCGACGCCACCCTGCGTGGCCGCCTCCGGTCGCGAGCCAAGGCGCAGAAGGCGTGACCCGGGCTGTCGTTCAAAGGTGCGGCGCCGTCCGGTCGATACGCTGAGAGGCGTGCCGAGCCGCCCCCGCAAGTCGCCTATCGCCACGGGGGTGATGTCGGTGGTGCTGGTTGCCGCCGGGTGTGCGGTGGACCCACCGCCGGCGCCGCAGAGCACGCAGACCTCCCAAGCCGTTACGCCGGCCCCCAAGGCGGCGCAGATCATCATGGCGATCGATTCGATCGGAGCCGGTTTCAATCCGCATCTGCTGTCCGATCAGTCGCCGGTGAACGCTGCCATCAGCGCGTTGGTACTGCCCAGCGCGTTTCGCCCGGTAGCCGATCCGGCCACCCCGACGGGCTCGCGCTGGGAGATGGATCCGGCCCTACTGGTCTCCGCGGCGGTGACGAACACCAGCCCGTTCACCGTCACCTACAAGATCCGGCCCGAGGCCGCCTGGACCGACAACGCACCGATCGCCGCGGATGACTTCTGGTACCTCTGGCGGCAGATGGTCAGCCAGACCGGCGTCGTGGACCCAGCCGGCTACGACCTGATCACCGGTGTGCAGTCCCTGGACGGCGGCAAAACCGCCGTTGTGACGTTCGCGCAGCCGTACCCGGCGTGGCGCGAGTTGTTCAACCACCTGCTGCCTGCGCATATCGTCAAGGACGTGCCGGGTGGTTTCTCGGCCGGACTGGCCCGAGCGCTGCCGGTGACCGGCGGGCAGTTCCGGGTGGACACCATCGATCCGCAGCGCGACGAGATCCTGCTGGCCCGCAACGACCGGTTCTGGGGTGCGCCGGCCAAGCCCGATCAGATCCTGTTCCGGCGTGCCGGGGTGCCGGCCGCGCTGGCCGATTCGATCCGCAACGGCGACACCCAGGTGGCGCAGGTGCACGGCGGGGCGGCGGCCTTCGCCCAGCTCGCCGCGATTCCCGACGTGCGCGCCGCACGCCTGATCACCCCGCGGGTGATGCAACTGACGCTGCGTGCTCAACAGCCCACTCTGTCGGATCCTCTTGTGCGCAAAGCGATCATGGGTCTGCTCGACGTCGAGCTGCTGGCCGCGGTCGGGGCGGGCAGCGACAACTCGGTCACCCTCGACCAAGCGCAGGTCTGGGCGCCCAGTGACCCGGGCTACGTCGCCACCGCGCCGCCCCCGCTCGGCAGGGAACGCGCTCTGGAACTGTTCACGCAGGCCGGCTATCAGGTGGACCCCTCGCCGACCGAAACGCCGACCGAAACACCCGTCCCGCCGCCGGACGGCACGGACGGCACGGACGGTTCACGTACGCCGGTGTCGACCCGCGGGCGGATCAGCCGCGACGGCGAGCCGCTCGCCCTGGTGATCGGGGCGGCCGCCAACGACCCGGCCTCGGTGGCGGTGGCCAACACCGCTGCCGATCAGCTGCGCAGCGCCGGCATCGCGGCGACCGTGCTGGCGCTGGATCCACCCACGCTGTACGGCGCGGCGCTGACCAAGAACCAGGTCGACGCGATCGTCGGCTGGCGCTCTGCCGGGGGAGATCTGGCCACCCAGCTGGCGTCGCGGTACAGCTGCCAGGCGGTGGAAGCCGCCCTGGTGCCCACCACCGGGCCGCGCGTTCCCGCCCCGCCCCGCACGACGGACGGCCAATCGGGAACCCCCACCACCACAACCCGGCCGCCGCAACCGCCGCCGCTGGTGCGAGCGCCGTCGAACATCACCGGAATCTGTGATCGCTCCATCCAGCCGAAGATCGACGGCGCCCTGACCGGGGCGCTGAACGTCAACGACGTCATCGCGGCCGTCGAGCCGCGGTTATGGGCGATGGCCACCGAACTGCCGATCCTGCAGGACTCCACGATCGTCGCGGCCGGGCCGACGGTGCAGAACGTGGCCCTTACCGGGGCGGTGCCGGTAGGCATCGTCGGGGACGCCGGCCGCTGGGTCAAGACGTCGCCGTAACCCGGGTGGGTAGTGTCCCCCCGGAGTGCTCGCCCGGCGATGAGGAGAGTTCATGGCTGCTGTGCCGCGGTTGTTGTTCGTTCATGCCCACCCCGACGACGAGACGCTGAACAACGGCGCCACGATCGCGCGGTATGCCGCCGCCGGTGCCGAGGTCACTGTGTTGACCTGCACGCTGGGGGAGGAAGGTGAGGTGATCGGCGAGCGCTGGGCGCATCTGGCCGTCGACCACGCCGACCAGCTCGGTGGTTACCGCGTGGGTGAGCTGACCGCCGCGCTGCAGTGCCTCGGGCTGCCCGGCCCGCGGTTTCTCGGGGGGGCCGGCCGCTGGCGGGACTCCGGCATGGTGGGCACCCCGGCCCGGCGCCAGACCCGCTTCGCCGACGCCGACCGCGACGCCGTGGTGGCGCAGGTTGCGGACGTGATCGCGGAGTTGCGGCCGCACGTCGTGGTGACCTACGACCCGAACGGCGGCTACGGGCACCCCGACCACATCCAGGCCCACCTGGTCACCACCGCAGCTCTGACGGCTGCGGCAGACCGCTGGGAGGTTCCCAAGTTCTACTGGACGGTGATGTCGCCCAACGCGTTTCGCGAGGGCCTGGCCCAGCTGACCGACGACGATGTGCGGCCGGACTGGATCCGGCTCACCGACGAGGCCGCCTCGGTGTTCGTCGAGCACCCCGTCACCACGGTGATCGACGCCCCGGAGCAGCTTGGCGCCAAGGTCGCCGCCATGGCGGCTCATGCGACCCAGGTGACCGTCGGGCCCACCGGCCGCGCTTTTGCGCTGTCCAACAACCTCGCGTTGCCGGTGCTGGCCCAGGAGCACTATGTGTTGATATCGGGTCAGCTCGCTGACGCCGACGCCGACGGTCTGGAGCGCGACCTTCTGGCCGGTCTCACCCTCACGTGACCGGCCCGAAAGCCCCTGTGGCTGCTGTCGATTCGGTGCGTGGCGCGTACGCGGATTCGCCGCTGGCCCGTCCGGTCCTGGCGCTGCTGGCACTGGACGGTGTGGTGTCGGCGATCATCGGCGCATTCCTGCTGCCGCTGTACCTCGGTCCGGTGCCGTTTCCGGTCAGCGCGGTGGTCAGCGGCCTGCTGAACGCCGCACTGGTGTGGGCCGCCAGCCACTGGACCGACTCGAAAAGGCTTGTCGCCCTTCCGCTGTGGACGTGGCTGGCGGCCGTAGCGGTGCTGTCGCTCGGCGGACCCGGCGGTGACATCGTGTTCGGCGGGCCGGGGATCATGGGCCTGTCGGTCCTGATCCTCGTCGCCCTGGGAGCGTTACCCGCCGCGATGCTGCTGCGCCGGCTGCCCTGATTTAGCCGCGGCCGCTTCGTGCCGGGCGCTGCGACTTCTCCGCAGCGTCCGATCCGGACGGCTGGTCGGCGTCGTGGCTCGCCGGTGCCTCGACGGCGGCCGGGGCCTCGGCGACCACGGGAGCTTCGACCTCGGGAGCTTCGACCTCGGGAGCGACCTCGACCTCTGGAGCGATCTCGCCCGCGGGGGCCTCGGCAGCGGGGGCCTCGGCAACCGGTGCGGGAGCGTCAGGGGCAGGTTCGGCGGCCGGCGCGTCGCCGGCGACCGCGCTGGTCACCTCGGCGGCGACAGGCTCGGCAGCTTCGGGCGCCTCCACCGCGGCCGCGGCCCGCACGCTCGCGGTGGGGGCGGCCACCGAAGCGCCGGGGAACGGCGGCAGCGGCGGCAGCGGCGGCAGCGGGACCAGGCTGTTAAGCCAGGCCAGGCCGTAGTTGATGCCGTTGTTGATCGAGGTGTTGATCCCGGTGCTGATATCCGGCCCGATCTGAGCGAAGTTCAGGCCCAGCACGTCGGCGAAGGTGTACACGCCCGCCTGGACCAGCGGCTCAGCGGTGTAGTAGGCGAAGCTCACACCGGGCGCGAGCCACCACAGGCCCGGGATGAAGCCCAGGATGTACTGGCCCCACGCGGCGGCGTAGGCGGCCCACGGCTCGAGGGCGTTATAGGTGTTCTTGATGGCGCTCTCGACGCCGCGCGTTTGCGCCGCCGTGGGTGTCTCGGTCAGAAAATCGATCCACGCGGCCTCGGAGAGCACGGTGTCCGCGGGCACGCTGGCCGCGCTGGCCGCCACCGAGGCGCCGGGCAGCGGCGGCGGCAGTGGGATGTTCGCCCAGGCCAGCGTGTATCGGATGGCGTTGTCGATGGAGGTGGTGATGCCGGTGGCGATATCGGGCCCAATCTGGGCGAAGTCCAAGCCCACCACGTCGGCGAAGGTGTACGTCCCGGCCCGCACCAGCGGCTCGATGGTGTAGTAGGCCAGCGGGACCGCCGGTGCGAACCAGTTCACCACCGGGATGAGGCCCAGGATGTAGTCCGCCCACGACATGCCGTACTCGGCCCAGGGCTCGACAGCGTTGTAGGTGTTCTTGATAGCCGCCTCGATCGGGCTGGTGATCGAGGAGAGCTCCAGTGCGGCAGCGATCTTCGCTGTGGCGGGGGCCGGCGCGCTGACCGGGTTCACAACGGCGGCACCGACCACGGCAGTGCTTATGCCGGCGATCAGCAACGAGCGGGCGGACATCTGGACGGGCAGAGTCTGGTTCATCGCAACACCTCACATGTTTGCCGACAGGTCGAGAACGGACTGTACACACGAACCTGAGAAATTCACAGGCGGGGTCGGCTGTGCTGCGGGAGAAGCGCGAGGCTGCCGGTACTACTGTGGTGCCATGTCGACCGCCGGGCCTGCGCTGCGCCGGGTGTTACGGCGGGCCCGCGACGGCGTGGCTCTCAACGTCGACGAGGCGGCCATCGCCATGACGGCCCGCGGCGACGAACTGGCCGATCTGTGCGCCAGCGCGGCCCGGGTGCGCGACGCCGGTCTGGCGTCGGCCGGTCATCGGGGTCCGAGCGGCCTGCCGCCGGTGTCCTACTCACGCAAGGTGTTCATCCCGGTCACCCATCTGTGCCGCGACACCTGCCACTACTGCACATTCGTGACGGTGCCGGGCAAGCTGCGGTCTGCCGGCCGGGGGATGTATCTGGAGCCCGACGAGATCGTCGACATCGCCCGTCGCGGTGCCGACCTCGGCTGCAAAGAGGCACTGTTCACCCTCGGCGACCGGCCGGAGGCGCGCTGGCCCGAGGCTCGGCAGTGGCTGGACGAACGTGGTTACGACTCGACGCTGGACTACGTCCGCGCCACCGCGATCCGGGTGCTGGAGGAGACCGGCCTGCTTCCGCATCTGAACCCCGGGGTGATGAGCTGGGCTGAGATGTCTCGCCTCAAACCCGTCGCGCCGTCGATGGGCATGATGCTGGAGACCACCTCGCGCAGGCTCTTCGAGACCCGTGGCCTGGCGCACTACGGCAGCCCGGACAAAGACCCGGCGGTGCGGCTGCGCACGCTGACCGACGCCGGCCGGCTGGCCATTCCGTTCACCACCGGGCTGCTCGTCGGCATCGGGGAAACGCTTGCCGAGCGCGCCGACACTGTGCATGCAATTCGCAAGGTGCACAAGGAATTCGGGCACGTCCAGGAAGTCATCGTGCAGAACTTCCGGGCTAAGGACCGCACCGCGATGGCGGACGCCGCCGATGCCGATTTCGACGATTTCCTGGCGACCGTCGCGGTGGCCCGGCTGGTGCTGGGCCCGGACATGCGGATCCAAGCCCCGCCGAACCTGGTCTCGCCCGGCGAATGCCTGGCGCTGCTCGGCGCTGGCGTCGACGACTGGGGCGGGGTCTCACCGCTCACCCCTGACCATGTCAACCCCGAACGGCCCTGGCCCGCCCTCGATGACCTCGCCGCGGTCACCGCCGACGCCGGCTTCGACCTGGTGCAGCGGCTCACCGCCCAGCCCAGGTACGTCCTGGCCGGGGCCGGCTGGATCGACCCCCGGGTCGCCGGCCACGTTGGGGCACTGGCCGATCCGCAGACCGGATATGCCCGCGACGTCACACCCGTCGGGCGGCCGTGGCAGGAGCCGGACGAGGCCGCAGAGTCACTGGGGCGCACCGATCTGGCCACGGCGATCGACGCCGAGGGTCGCCGCTCGGTAGCCCGCAGCGATCTCGACAGCGCCTTCGGCGACTGGGAATCGATCCGGGACCGGGTGGGCCAACTGGCCAGCCGGGCACCGGCACGCCTCGACGGTGACGTCGCCGCCGCGTTGCGTTCCGCGGAACGAAATCCGGGCGGCTGCAGCGACGCCGACTACCTCGCGCTGGCCACTGCGGATGGTCCAGCGCTGAATGCCGTTGCCGCCCTTGCCGATTCCATCCGCCGCGATGTGGTCGGCGACGACGTGACGTTCGTGGTGAATCGAAACATCAACTTCACCAACATCTGCTACACCGGCTGCAGGTTCTGTGCGTTCGCCCAGCGCAAAGGCGACGCGGACGCGTTCTCGCTGTCCACCCGCGAGGTGGCCGAGCGGGCCTGGGAAGCGCACGTCGCCGGGGCCACCGAGGTGTGTATGCAGGGCGGCATCGACCCAGACCTGCCCGTCACCGCCTACGCCGATCTGGTGCGAGCGGTCAAAGAAGCCGTTCCGGCCATTCATGTGCACGCGTTCTCGCCGATGGAGATCGCCAGCGGGGTTACCAAGAGCGGCAGCAGTGTCCGGGATTGGCTCGTTGAACTGCGCGAAGCCGGTCTGGGCAGCATCCCCGGAACGGCGGCTGAGATCCTCGACGACGAGGTGCGCTGGGTACTCACCAAGGGCAAACTGCCGACCTCACTGTGGGTGGAGATTGTCACCACCGCCCACGAGGTGGGCTTGAGATCCAGCTCGACGATGATGTACGGCCACGTTGATACCCCGGAACACTGGGTGGGCCACCTCAACGTGCTGCGTGGAATCCAAGACCGCACAGGCGGTTTCACCGAATTCGTGCCGCTCCCGTTCGTGCACCAGTCCTCGCCGCTCTATCTGGCCGGTGCGGCGCGTCCGGGTCCCACGCACCGGGATAACCGCGCGGTGCACGCACTGGCGCGAATCATGCTGCACGGTCGCATCTCCCAGATCCAGACCAGCTGGGTCAAGCTCGGAGTCGAGCGCAGCCAGGTGATGCTCAACGGCGGCGCCAACGATCTAGGCGGCACCTTGATGGAGGAGACCATCTCCCGGATGGCCGGCTCCCAGTACGGCTCGGCGAAGACCGTCGCCGAACTGGTCGCCATCGCCGCGGGCATCGGGCGGCCGGCCCGTCAGCGCACCACCACCTACCAGAAGCGGGCTGCCTGACGGGTCAGCGGCGTCGTAGGCGGCATACTGCCAGTCATGGTCAGGCGAGTGCCGTTGGCTGCAGCTGTCGCGTTCGCGGTGCTGTCCGTCTTCGCGGTGGTGGTGGTTCCGCTGGGTCCTGGGACCGACCGAACCGGGTCGGAGGTGGTGGCTCACATCACCGCGCACGCCGGCATGATCCGGTTGCAGGTGCTGCTGAGCGTGTGCGCGCTGCTGGCCGCCGCGGTGGTGTTCGCCCATGCCCGCGAGCGACTCGACGGCCCGGCCGGTCATCTATTCACCATGGGTGCTGCGGTTCTGATCGCCCAGGTGGGCATCCAGATGTGGTTCAGCGCGGGGTTGGCCCTGCATCCCGGGTCGCTGGACCCGGCCGTCGCCCGCATCCTGAGCGACATCGCCTCGATGTTCGGTCCGCTGCTGACGGTCGCCGCCATCCTGCTGGCCGGTCCGGTGGTGTGGGCCGGGCGGCGGGGCCGGTTCCCCCGTTGGATGACGCTGATCGCGGCGGTGTTCGTCGTCGAGCAGTTCGTCGAATTGCTGACCATCATCGGTCCGGTGGGCAGCTTCATCGCACCGGGCGGCCCGATGACGCTGTTCGGTGGCGGAGTGCTGTTCGGCGTCTTCATCTTCGGCCTCGGGATGTCGCTGGGCCTGCCCGATCGCGATCCCCAGGTGCAGCCTGAGCCGGTACCGAGGCCCGCCGAAGCTGACCAGTTCACCTAGCCAGTTCACCTAGCCGTAGTCGGGTACGCCTAGTATCAGCAGCGCGGTCGCGGGATAGGGCTTACTGTTTTCCTGCCCGCAGCGCCCAGTACGGACTGACAAGAGCCCATGGAGGAGAACCTTCGTGACCTACGTGATCACCGAAGCGTGCGTCGACATCAAGGACAAGGCCTGCATCGAGGAATGCCCGGTCGACTGCATCTACGAGGGCGCTCGCATGCTCTTCATTCATCCCGATGAGTGCGTGGACTGCGGCGCCTGTGAGCCGGTATGCCCCGTGGAGGCCATCTACTACGAGGACGACGTCCCCGAGCAGTCCTCGGAGTACACCCAGATCAACGCCGACTTCTTCGCCGAGCTCGGTTCCCCGGGCGGCGCGTCCAAGGTGGGCATGACCGAGAACGATCCGCAGGTGGTCAAGGACCTCCCGCCCAAGGCCGAGGACTGACGGCGCACAGCCACCTGAGGGTCGCACGGCGACCGGTGTCGGCGGCACTGCCGGTGTTCCCCTGGGACACCCTGGCTGATGCCGCCGCCACCGCGCGTGCACACCCTGACGGCATCGTCGACCTGTCGGTGGGCACCCCCGTAGATCAGGTCGCGCCGGTGATCCGTACCGCGCTCGCCGACGCATCGGGCGAACCCGGCTACCCGATGACCGCGGGAACGGCGCAGTTGCGCGTGTCCGCGGTAGCCGCGTTGGAACGCCGGTACGGCATCATCGGGCTGCCCGAACAGGCCGTCCTGCCGGTTATCGGAACCAAGGAACTGATCGCCTGGCTGCCCACTCTGCTGGGTGTGGGAGCCGACGACACCGTGGTGATCCCGGAACTGGCCTATCCCACCTACGAGGTGGGTGCTCGCCTGGTCGGCGCCCAGGTGCTCGCGGCGGACTCGCTGACCCAGCTGGGGCCACAGAATCCGGCGGTGCTCTACCTCAACTCTCCGAGCAACCCCACCGGGCGGGTGCTCGGCCCCGACCATTTGCGCAAGGTGGTCGAGTGGGCCCGCCAGCGCGGCACCCTGGTGGCCTCCGACGAGTGCTACCTCGGTCTGGGCTGGACCGAACAGCCGTACTCGGTGCTGCATCCCGCCGTGTGCGGTGGCGACCACACCGGCCTGCTGGCGGTGCATTCGTTGTCCAAGAGTTCGTCGCTGGCCGGCTACCGGGCGGGCTTCGTGGCCGGGGACCCGGCGGTTGTCGCCGAACTGCTGGCCGTCCGCAAGCACGCCGGAATGATGGTGCCCGGACCGGTGCAGGCGGCGATGGTGGCCGCCCTCGACGACGACGAACACGAACTCGCGCAGCGCGACCGGTATGCCCGCCGCCGGGAGGTCTTGCTCGGCGCGTTCGGCGCAGCCGGGTTCAGCGTCGAGAACTCCGAGGCCGGGCTCTACCTGTGGGCCACCCGCGGTGAGCCGTGCCGCGACACCGTGGGCTGGCTTGCCGGACGGGGCATCCTGGTGGCGCCGGGGGATTTCTACGGACCGCGCGGTGCCGACTACGTCCGGGTCGCGATCACCGCCACCGACGATCGGGTGATGGCGGCGGCGCAGCGATTGGTCGGCTGAGGCCCCACCCTCGGTGAGAGTTACGTCAGTTCATGTTCCAGGGTTCGCCGTAGGTGGTGACGCTGTCGCCGGTATTGGAGATCAGCCGGGCGAACGGGCGCAGCAGCACACCGCCGGCCGCGCCGGTCACGGTGCCGTGGGCGTTGGCCAC
>JAULZA010000161.1:0-27327 GCA_032117575.1 Mycolicibacterium sp. | reverse complement strand
ATCCGGACACCTTCGACCCGGCCCGCTTCGCCGAGCCGCGCTCGGAGCACAAGCGCCACCGCTATGCCTTCGCCCCGTTCGGCGGCGGCGCGCACAAGTGCATCGGCATGGTCTTCGGCCAGCTGGAAATCAAGACGATCATGCACCGGGTGCTGCAGAACTACCGGCTAGAGCTACCGCACCCCGGCTACGTGCCCAAATACGACTACGCCGGGATGCCAGTACCGATCGACGGCATGCCCATCGTGCTCAGACCTATTCGCTGACCTACGAAAGTAGGGAAATTCGCTGACCTACATCAGGCCAGCGAAAGAAAGAGCTTCTCCAGTTCGGCCTCGGTCATCGGGGTCTTGCCCTCGGCGGACTCGCCCAGAACGCACTCCCGCAGCCCGGTCGCGACGATCTTGAAGCCGGCCCGGTCCAGGGCCCGCGACACCGCGGCGAGCTGGGTGACGATGTCCTTACACTCGCGGCCCTGCTCGATCATCGAAATGACCCCGGCCAGTTGACCGTTCGCCCGGCGAAGCCGGTTCAGTACGTCGGCAATGGCGGTTTCGTCACCGACCATGGTTGCCTCCTCAGGACTCGACCGACGCCAGTTTACCCACGGGGGTACCGCGCGACCGGCGGCCCCGCGCGTAGTGGACGGCCGCGACGAGGATCGTCACCACCGCCATCGCGATGCCCACCATGGGGTGGACCTCCTCGAACAGAATCACCGAGGACATCACCAGCACGAACCAGCCGAACGCCTTGCGCAGCGAGTCGGGGTTGACCCGCGCGGTGAGCCGGGCTCCCAGGACTGCACCCACCACCGCTGCGGCGGTGACCATCCCCGCGACCCCCCAGTCGATGCTGACGCTACTGAGATAACCGGCGAAGCCGGCGAACGACTTCATAGCGATGACCACCAGCGAGGTGCCGACCGCGACCGGCATCGGCAGTCCGCCGAGCAATGCCAGCGCCGGCACCACCAGGAATCCGCCGCCCGCACCGACAAGTCCGGTGACCAGACCGACCCCCAGACCCTCGGCGATCACCTTCGGCACCGGGATGCGGTGATGGGAGTCGACGGGACCGACCTCCTTGCGACCGCGCAGCATCGCGACCGCGGTGGCGATCATCATGAACGCGAACCCGATCAGCAGGACCGTGCCCGAGATGAACTGCGCCAGCAGACCGCCACCGTAAGCGCCGGCCATTCCCGCGGTCCCGAAGATCAGCCCGGTCCGCCACTGCACCCGCCCGGCGCGGGCGTGAGAGATGGCCGCGACCGCGCTGGTGGTGCCGACGACCAGCAGCGAGGTGGCGATGGCCTGCTTGGCCTCCATGCCCGCGACGTAGGCCAGCAACGGCACGGTCAGAATCGAGCCCCCGCCGCCGAGCAGGCCCAGCGCGACGCCGACCAGGACAGCCAGTGCGACGGTGAGCGCGATCATCTACGGCCTCACTTGCCGGATCGGGAGTCGGCAAGTTGGGCGACGATGGTCCGCGCGTCACAGGTCGCACCCCGGTTGTAGGGCAGCTTGGCCAGCAGCATGCCCATCATGCAGGTGTTGGACAGCGCGGCGAAGGTAAGACCGGCGCCGATGGCGAAGGCGACCCACTTGAAGCCCGGAACGAAAACGCTGGCCAGGATGCTGATCGCGACGATTGCTCCCGCGACCAACCGCACCTGCCGTTCGAGATCCCAGCGCTGCGCGCCGCGGTTGACCGAGAAGCCGTGCGCCTCCCAGGCATTCATGCCGCCGTCGAGGATGTGCACATTGCCCAGGCCCGCGGTGCGCAGCGTGTCTTCGGCCTGCGCAGCCCGCTGACCGGATCGGCACACCAGCACGACCTGCTCATCGAGGTGGGCGCGAATCTCGTCGCGGTGCTCGCGAAGGAGATCCAGTGGCACGTTGTAGGCGCCGGCGATGTGGACGGTCTCGAACTCGCCTGGTGTGCGGACATCGATCACCCGGGGCGGTGTGGGCGAACCCAGCAAGCCGCGTAACTCCGCGGCGTTCAGGATGGCTGGTGCCGTCATGGGCGGAATCCTTTCTCTAGATACCTCTGGGGGTATCATAACACGGGAATAGCAATGCCCCCAGGGGTACTTGAACAGAGTGCTACACCCCCATGCGTGCCATCAACGTAAAAAGGACACTGCCATGGCCATCCGTGCCCAGATCGCGGCCACCAACGCTTAACCTGACCAACGGAGAAGGAGACGCCTGATGTGTTACGCCGTTCAATGCCCGCGCTGCCACAAGACCACCTGGGACGGCTGCGGCCAGCACGCCGAGCAGGTCATGAGCGAAGTCCCGAAGGAACAGCACTGCACCTGCAGCGACCAGACGGTCCGCCGGTAAAGGGCGCACAACCCCGAAAGCTCAGTCCGCCGGAGCGATTCGCAGAATCACCCGCGGCTTGCGTCCACGGGCCAGCAGCCTCTCGACGGTCGTCACGATCCGGTACTCCACACCGTACTTGCGGCGAATCAGGCCCTCCAGCCGGCTCACCGTCGCCGGGTCGGCGACGATCTCCGCCGCACCGGAGATCGGCACGATCCCGTCGCGGACCTTGCCGGTACGGCCGCTCGGAGCCAAGGTCACCCGTGGGTTGTTTCGGACCCGCTTGACCTTCCAGCTGTCCGCAGGGGTCCAGACGAAGAGGTGCGTTCCATCACGGCCGATCCACATCGGCGTCAGGACCCCGTCGCCGTTGCGCTTGAAAGTGGTCAACGCGACGAACCGCTGCCGTGCGAGCGTCTCCACCGGATCCGGGGTCATCTGAGCCAGATTAGCGTTCCGGGCACTGCCGCAGCTCAGCGGAAGGGATTGTCGCCGGCGGCAACCGCACTGCCCAAACCCATCAGGGTCACCGCGGAGGCGTGCAGCCGCTCCCCTGCTTCCCGGGATGCCAGTCCGGCGAGATAACGCACCCAGGTGCCCTCGATCACGACGCCGAGCTTCAGGCAGGCCAGCGCCAGATACCAGTCCAGGTGCTCAGTGCGCCGCCCACCCGCCGCGCAGTACGCCTCCAGCAGTTCGGTGCGCTCAGCCAGCCCGCCGAGTTCGGCCAGATGCCCGGCGGAACCCAGCGGGTCGGGGGCGACGGGCCAACACACCAGCATCCAGCCCAGGTCGAGCAGCGGGTCGCCAATGGTGCACATCTCCCAGTCGACGAACGCGGCCACCTCGGGTGAGTCGCGACGCAACATCGTGTTGTTGAGGTGGATGTCGCCGTGCACGATGCCCGACACGTATTCAGCAGGCTGGTGGGCCTGGAGCCAGTCGCACAATTCATCGACGCCCGGCAGCGAATCGTGGGCGTAGCCGTCCTGGGCCCGATAGGCCGCCATCGTCGTGCGCCATTGTGGCACTTGCCGTTCGAGGAATGATCCTGGCCTTTTCCAGTCCTCCAGCGGGCTGCCCTGCCACGGCGCCTGGCCCAGCCGGGCAACGTCGGCGGCGTAGTTCACCCCGACGTGGTGGCGCATCAGCGGGTCGGCCAGATAGGCGGGCGCGATCTCGTTGCCGGGGTTGAACCCGTCGACCTCCTCCATCAGGTAGAAGACCACGCCGAGCACGTCGTGGTCCTCGCAAGCCGCGACCAGGACCGGGTGGGGCACCGCGCTGCCGGCCAGCGTGCGCAGCACCGCGATCTCGCGCTGCATGGTGCGGTCGCTGTTGGGCCGCGGGTGCGGCGGCGGCCGGCGCAGCACCAGCCGGCGTCCGTCGACACTGAGCCGCACGACGACGTTCTGGCTGCCGCCGGTCAGCGGAACCACATCGGTGATCTCCGAGCCGAGACCCTCGGCACGCACCCAGCCGGTGAGCGCGGCGACGGCGGTGGCATCCAGCGTGCCGGTGATGCCGGACACCATGGGTTCAGGCACGTCAGCAGATCCGCGGAAGTTGTTCGCCCAGTTCGCGTTCCACCACCCGGGTGGTACCGAACGGGGTCCGCACCACCACCATGCCGGGGTGCTCGTCGACCGCGCGGCCGATGATCGCCGCGTTGGCGCCCTCGGGCCGCGAGCGCATGGCGGCCAGCACGGCCTCGCTGTGGGCGGGGTCCACGAAGGCCACCATCTTGCCCTCATTGGCCACCTGCATCGGGTCCAGGCCCAGGAAGCCGCACGCCGAGGCGACGGTCTCGGGCACCGGAACGGCGGCCTCGTCGAGTTGCACCCCGACACGCGCGGCACGGGCGATCTCCACCGTCGCGGCGATCAGCCCGCCGCGGGTCGGATCACGCAGGGCATGAACGAGATTCGGGTCCGGAACGGCAGCGAGCATGGCGGCCACCAGCCGGTGCAGCGGCGCGGAGTCGGTGGTGACCGTGGTGCCGAAGTCGATGACCTCCCGCACGCTCATGATGGCCACGCCATGCTCGCCGATGTTGCCGGAGACGATGATGTGGTCGCCCGGGCGGGCCTGCTCGGGGCCGATACGCACACCGTCGGGCACGATGCCGACCCCGGCGGTGTTGACGAAAAGCCCATCGGCTCCACCCTTTCCGACCACTTTGGTGTCGCCGGTAACGATGCCGACGCCGGCGTCGGCGGCGGCCTTGCCCATCGCCTGGGCCACCGCACCGAGCACCTCCAGCTCCAAGCCCTCCTCCAGGATGAACCCGGCGGTCAGCCCGAGCGGCTGGGCGCCGCTGCAGGCCAGGTCGTTGATGGTGCCGTTGACCGCGAGGTCACCGATGTTGCCGCCCGGGAAGAACAGCGGATTGACCACGTATGAGTCGGTGGTCAGTGCGATCCGCCTGCCGGGTACCGCCAGCACCGCCGAGTCACGGCCGGGCCCGCCGGCCGAGCCGAACGCCGGCAGGAAGAGGTTCTCGATGAGTTCCTCGGAGAGGATTCCGCCGCCACCGTGGCCCATGACGATGCGGGTGGTTTCGCGCAGCGGCAGTGGGCAGACCCAGTTGGTGGGGTCGGGGAGGTCAGACATGAGCGCCGGAGGTCGAATCCAGCCGCCGGAACTGGTAGTAGGCGGCGCACGCCCCCTCGCTCGACACCATGGTGGCGCCCAACGGGGTTCGCGGCGTGCAGGCGGTGCCGAAGGCCGGGCACTGGCTCGGCTTGATCAGCCCCTGCAGCACCTCACCGGCGTGGCACTGACCGGATTCGGCGACCGTCAGCTCCCCGACCCCGAACCGCACCTCGGCGTCGAACTGCGTGTAGCGCGGCGAGAGCGTCCACCCCGACTTCGGGATCATCCCGATGCCGCGCCACTGCCGGTCGGTGACCACGAACACCTCCGCCAGCGCCTCCCTCGCGACGGTGTTGCCGGTGTCGGTGACCGCCCGCGGGTAGGCGTTGCGCAGTTCGGCCTTCCCGGCTTCCAGCAGTTCCACGACCTGACGCACACCCTCCAGCAGATCCAGCGGCTCGAACCCGGTGACCACGATGGGCACGTTGTACTCCTGCACCAGCGGGCCGTACTCCGAGGTACCCATCACGGTGCAGACGTGCCCGGCGGCCAGGAAGCCCTGCACCCGATTGGCCGGCGACCTGAGGATGGCCGTCATCGCCGGAGGCACCAGCACATGCGAGACCAACATGGAGAAGTTGGTCAGGCCGAGACGCTGAGCGTGCAGCACCGACATGGCGTTGGCGGGGGCGGTGGTCTCAAAGCCCACACCGAAGAACACCACCTGCTTGTCGGGGTTGTCGGCGGCGATCCGGGTGGCGTCCAGCGGTGAATAGACGACGCGGACGTCGCCGCCGCGGGCTCGCACACCGGACAGATCCTGCGAGCTGCCGGGCACCCGCAGCATGTCGCCGAACGAGCAGAAGATGACGTCGTCGCGGGCGGCGATCTCCAGCGCGCGGTCGATCATCTCGAGCGGGGTGACGCACACCGGGCAGCCCGGCCCGTGGATGAATTCCACCGTGCCGTGGAGCAACTGGTCAATGCCGTTGCGGATGATCGAGTGGGTCTGGCCGCCGCAGACTTCCATGACGGTCCAGCTGCGGGTGGCCATGCGGCGAATGCTCTCCACCAAGGCCTTGGCGGCGGCCGGGTCGCGGAACTCGTCGAGGTACTTCATCAGGCCCCCAATTCCGCCCCGCCCAATTCCGCCCCGCCCAATTCTTGACTGAGAATCCCGAGTTCCGCGAAGATCCGCAGAGTCTCGTTGGCCGAGTCCTCATCGAGGCGGGTGAGCGCAAAACCGGCGTGCACGATGGCGTACTCGCCGATCGCCATATCCGGCAAATAGGCCAGGCAGACCGTCTTGGTGGTGCCGCCGAAGTCGACGGATCCCATCCGGGTGCCGGATTCGTCCCAGATCTCGATCAGCTTGCCGGGAATTCCGAGGCACATATTCCGTTCCTTTCCTGGAGCTTGTGCCGAGCCCTGCGAGCCGCCGCGATGGCCGCTTGGCCGAGCGCCAGACCACCATCGTTACAGGGAACGATACGGTGCGTCAGCACCTCATAGCCGCTCCTGGCCAGCGTCCGGCGAAGTCCCTGCAGCAGTGTGCGATTGGCGAATACCCCGCCGGTCAGACCGATCGTCGGGATGCCCGCCGAATCGGCACAGTGCCGCGCCGCGGCGGCCGTCGCCCGGATCACCGCTTCGTGGAATCCGGCCGCCAGATCGGCGCGGTCGTCCCCAGCCCGCAGACCGGCCACCAGCCCGGCGATGAGCGGGCGCGGGTCCAGCACACCGCCCTCCACCGGGAAGTCCAGGGCCGCCGGAGATCCGCGCCGGGCCAGGTGCTCCAACTCCATCGCCGCCTGCCCCTCGTAGCTGACCTGCTGGCACACCCCGAGCAAGGCGGCCACCGCGTCGAACAGCCGTCCCATGCTCGACGTCGGAACACAGCCCACGCCCCGCGGGATCTGCTGCGCCAGAACGCGCAGGCCGTGTTCCCCCACCGCCACGACCGGGGGCAGGTCGGATTGCCATTCGATGCCGGCGCGGATCAGCAGGTCCAGGGCGATGCGGGCGGGTTGGCGCACCGCTCCCTCGCCGCCGGGCAGCGCGAACGGCATGAGGTGACCGGCGCGGGTGAACTCGCACGGGTCGGTGACGGTCAGCAGTTCCCCGCCCCAGATCGTGCCGTCGGTGCCGTAGCCGGTGCCGTCGTAGGTGACCGCGACGATCGGTGTCCCCAGCCGCTGATGGTCGGCCAGCAGCGACACCGCATGGGCGTGGTGGTGCTGCACCACGAGCACCGGCCGCCCGGCGGCGTAGCGCCGCGCCCACGCCGTGGTGGCGTAGCCAGGGTGCAGGTCACGGGCCAGCACCGTCGGTTGCTGACCCGTCATGAACGCCAGGTGCTCCAGCGCGGAGGTGAAGCAGTCCTGGGTGCGGGGGTCGGCCATATCGCCGAGGTGCGCCGAGAGGTGGGCATGCCGACGGCCGTCACGGGCACCGGCCATCAGGCAGAAGGTTGTCTTCAGATCGCCGCCGGTGGCGAGGATGACATCGTCGCCGGGAAGGTCCACCGAGGCCGGCAGCGGCGCGTATCCGCGGGAGCGGCGCAACGGCACCACGGCGCCGTCGTCGTCGATGGTGACGACGGAGTCCTCGCACGGCACAGCGATGCGCCGGTTGTGAGTCATCACCGCGTCAGCCAAGCCATCGATCCACGGCAGATCCTCGTCGCGAAAGACGATCGGCGACCCGCCCTGGTTGGCCGACGTCATCACCAGCGGGACGCGCCCCAGGGCGTCGAACAGCAGATGGTGCACCGGCGAGTAGGCCAGCATCAGTCCCACGTCGGACAGACCGGGAGCCACCGCGCTCGCCACCGCTCCCGATCCGATATCGGCGGCCGAGCGCCTCGGGCGGGGAACCAGCACTATCGGCGCGGCCGGCGACGTCAGGGCCGCCGCGGCGGCGTCGTCGATCTCGGCGATCTCGCGGGCCGCCTCAAGGTCGGCGACCATCACCGCAAACGGCTTGGCGGGGCGATTCTTTCGATTCCGCAACAGGGCGACCACACCGGGGTCATCGGCGCGGCAGGCCAGATGGAATCCGCCGATTCCCTTGATCGATAGGATCTTTCCGTTCAGCAGGTCGGCGGCGGCCTGGTGGAGCGGACGGGCCAGCGTCGGTCCGCAGTCGGCGCACGCGATGGTCTGCGCGTGATACCGCCGATCGGCCGGGTCGTGGTACTCCTTCGTGCACGCCGCGCACATCGCGAAGTCGGCCATCGTGGTGGCAGGCCGGTCATAGGGAAGATCGGCGATGAGGGTGTAGCGCGGCCCGCAGTTGGTGCAGGTGATGAACGGGTGCCCGTACCGGCGGTCGGCCGGGTCACGCATCTCACGCAGACAGTCGGAGCAGACGGCGATATCGGGGGGCACCAGGGTGCGCGCACCGTCGGCGGTCCGGCTGTCGACAATCTCGAAAACCGCTGCGCCGCAGACCTGCGCCGGGGTGCGTCGCACGCTGTCGATGCGGGCCATCGGCGGGGGCCGGCGCGCTAACGCGGCCACCGCCGCATCGACGGCGCCGGACGGCCCCTCCAACTCGCAGCGCACCGAGCCGGCGTCGTTGTACACCCAGCCGGCCAGGCCGAACTCCGCGGCAAGCCGCGCCACGGCAGGACGGAATCCCACCCCCTGCACCACGCCGGTGATGTCGAGGCGAACCCGGACCGTCACGAGAGATCACGCTAGTCGTAGGGTGATTTCGATGCATGAGTTGTCGTTGTGTCAGGCGATTGCGGGCGTGGTCAGACCCCACGCCGCGGGCCGGCGCGTCGACGTCGTGCGGGTCCGGGTCGGGGCGCTGCGCCAGGTGGTGCCCGAGACCCTGTCGTTCTGCTGGACGCTGGTCCGCGACCACGCCGACATGACCGGAGCCGAACTGGAACTGGAGCTCGTCGCCGCCGAAGTGGCCTGCCGCGCGTGCGACAGGCAATCGGAAATCGCTTCCCGCTGGTCGGTGCGCTGCCCACACTGCGACAGCGCCGACATCGAAGTGGTGCGCGGCGAGGAGTTCCTGGTGACCTCTGTCGACGTGAGTTGAGCAGGTTTCGATCATGGGTCGGTTTCATCGCCACGACGACGGCACCGTGCACAGCCACGAGCACGGGGACCACGAACACGGAGACCACAGTGGGTACGCCACCGGCACCGAGCGCATCGAAGTGCTCGAAGCGATCTTCGCCGAGAACGACAACCGTGCGGCGGTGAATCGGGAGTTGTTCGAGGCCAACGGGATTCGCGCACTGAACCTGATGAGCTCACCGGGCTCGGGTAAGACGACGATCCTCGCGGCCACGCTGGACGCCCTGGCCGGGGAGTTCGCGGTCGGTATCGTCGAAGGCGACATCGCCACCGACCTCGACGCCGCCAAACTCGACGGCCGCGGCGCCCAGATCTCCCTGCTGAACACTTCCAACGGCTTCGGCGGCGAATGCCACCTCGACGCTCCTATGGTGCACCGCGCCCTGCACGGCTTGGACCTGCCCATACTCGATCTGGTGGTCATCGAGAACGTTGGAAACCTGGTGTGCCCGGCTGAGTTCGACGTGGGCGAGCACGCCAAGGCCATGGTGTATTCGGTCACCGAAGGCGAGGACAAGCCGCAGAAGTACCCGGTGATGTTCCGCTCGGTGGACGTGGTGCTACTCAACAAGATCGACCTGGTGCCCCACCTGGACGCCGACATCGATACCTATGTGGCGCGAGTCCGGGAGGTCAACCCCGCCGCTGCCATCTTGCCGGTCAGCGCCCGCACCGGTGCGGGTATGGACGCCTGGTTCGACTGGCTGCGGGGGTTTGTCAGTCCCCGAACCTGACGGCGACGATGCAGACGTCGTCCTGACGCGGCCGGGGCGACAACGAGTGCTCAGGAATGTGGCAGTGCATGACGCTCTTGACGTCCTGTTGGACGGTGTCGTGCGCGCACGGAGTCGCATGTGGACTGCAATCCAGCCGGATCTGGTGATGTGTCTGGAATCCGCGGGCTTCGGGTCAGTTCCGGGGGAACCGGAAAACGTCTATTCGTAAGCGGTGGTGACGATCACGCTGACGCCGGCAGCTCCGGTGGCGATGCCATCCTGCGTTGCTTGGCGGCGCCGAAGGCGACGATCGTCTCGATCAGCTGAAACAGGTCCGCTCGTCGCCGGGTCCGCTCACCGGACGCGACGACCCACAGGCGGGCGCCGCGCGCTCGACCGAGACACCGAATCCCTAGTTCAGCAACAGGTTCGGTGAATACCGCCGCTCGCGAGACCGAACCGTCGTGTTCACTGGTGACGATCTGGGCCTGCAGAGGGCTGCCGTCTGTGCGACGTACCGTGACGTTACCGGGCGTCTTGCTCACCACGATCGTGGCCGCGGGAAGCGGGTCAGCTGATCCGACCTGGATCGCCTGGCCAAGTATCGGGACCGTGAGAGAGACTGTGCCGCATCGCAATTGATTCAGTTCGCCAGCGATGCGAGTCGGCAAGGCGTCGCAGCCCACGACGTCGAAAGTCTCGAGACCCGAGTCCTCAGTGCTCGTGTACGTGATCGCCATGTTGAAAGTGCCGGTGACCGTCATGGAGGTGATCGACATGGTCGTCATGCGCGATCTTCTCGCAGTCGTCGTCGTCGGTGTGCGCTGTCTCGTGGCCGCGGTGGATCTTGGCCTCCGGGTGACGCTCGCCGTCGTGGATGTGATCGACGTGATCGCCGTGTACGACGGTTTCATGGCCGTCATCCGGGAGGTGTTCGTGATCGCCGGGTTCGGTGTGCTGCTCAGATTCCATGGTTTCCTCCGGTACAGGACATCAGTCCGAAACTAACCATAATGGAAACCATTGTCAATAAGGTGTGGTTCAACGGTGTTGGCCAGCATGAAGCCGGCCACGCCGACCGCCGGGTGAGGAGCAGCGCTGCGAGCGTGACGCCGGCCGGTGGGTAGAAGACCGGTCCCGCGGTCGAACAGTCGAAGGGAACGCCCGCAAGCGTCCCGCTGAACCGCATTACACAGCCTAACCGGCAGCCCCGATGGACCCCGCGGCGTCGAGCGACGGTCTAGTGCGCGAAGTTTGCGCCGTCGCCGAACCGGACGGCGATGATGCACACGTCGTCGTTGCGCGGTCGCGGCGACAATGTTTCCTGCAGCACGTCGCAGTACTGCGCCAGCGAGGTGTCGCCGGCCCAGCCCGCGATCATCTGCTGAGCCCGGGTCAGACCCATCTCGATGTCCATGCCGTGCCGTTCGACCAGCCCATCGGTGTACATCACCAGGATGTCGCCCGGGGACACCTGCACACGGCCCTCGGCGTAGGTGGCGTCGCGAACCGGCCCGAGAACTGGGCCGTGCGCCTCGCCGAGCCGGACCACTTGCCCGTCGGCCGCAGAGCGCAAAAACGGCGGCGGATGCCCCGCCACACAGTAGGACAACACGCCTTCGACCGGCTCCAGGATCCCGACCGCCATGGTCGCGAATTTGCCGAGGCTGGCATGCCGGGTGAATCCGTTGAGTTCGGCGAGCAACTGCGCGGGCGATAGGCCTTGGTGGGCGAATGCCCTTCCCGCGCTGCGCAACTGGGCCATGTCCTCTACCGCCGGCAGCCCGTGACCCACCACGTCGCCGACGGCCAGATACACCCGCCCCTTGGGAAGCGGCATGATGTCGTACCAGTCGCCGCCGAGACCTCGCGTCACGTCGGCCGGCTCATAGGCCACGCAGACATCCAGGCCTCCGGTGTCGACCGGGCTGGTGGGCAGCACCGCGGATTGCAGCACGGCGGCCCGGGCGTGTTCGTCGGCGTAGACGCGGGCGCGCACCAGTGCTTGGCCGACCATGGTGGCGACGGCGGAGATATAGGCACGCTGTGCGTCGTCGAGCGGCTGCGGATCGGTCCACACCATCAGCACGACGCCGAACGCCTTGCCGCCGGCCGTCAACGGCCACCCGACGGTCGTCTGCGCCCCACTGAGGTGCAGCCAGTGCACCTTCTCCGGATAGGTGTGGCCGTAGTCGTTGGCGGTGGGCACCAGGATCGGCTGCCCGCTGCGCACCACGTCGGTGCCGACCGTTCGTTCGGTCATGTCGACGCCCTCGCCGTACTCGTCGACCACCGACTGCGGATGCCCGGTCATGGTGACCCATTCCAGCCGCCGGCCGTCGGCGCTGAGCAGGCCGAGATTCAGCGCCTTGGCGCCTGCCTCGTTGAGCACCTCCTGCTCCAGCACTCGGCCGATATCGTGCGGGGTCAGCGCCGCAGCGAGTTGCTGAGCCAACCGCGACAGCGTCTCCAGCCGCATCCGTTCCCGTCGCTCGGCCTCCCGTTCCCGCACAGCGGTCATCCGGGCCGAGGCTTCCTGAGCGATCAGCAGGGCGACCACCACGATGATCACGATGAAAAGCTGGGTCAGCGCGACCCGGGCGGGCAGGGACAAATTCATGTGCGTGAACAGGCCGAAGCCCCGGGTGGTCATGACGTTGGCCATGAACGCGGCCACCGCGCCGGCCAGTGCGGCGCCCAGCATGTCCAGGCGAAGAGCGGCCCAGGCCAACATCGGCAGGATCAGCATCGACGGCGGCGCTTCGGTCCAGTAGGCGGTGAAGGACAGCGCGGCGGTGGCAGCCAGGACTCCGAGTGTCTCCCAGGGGCGGCGGCGAACAACGTAGGACTGCTTGGCCCACAAGAGAATGGGAGCTCCGACCACGAGGACACCGACAGCGTCGCCGGCCCACCAGTTGATCACCGAACCCAGCCATGGAGCGCTCTCAAAGGAAGAGCTGACGGTCCCGCCGATCAGGCCACCGAACAACGGGCCGACTATGCACGCGCCTACGACGAAGGCCACCAGGTCATGGCGCCTGCGCAGATCCGGTGTACCGCGGCACCATGCCATCACCACCAATGCGCCGATCAGCGGCTCCACGACGTCGGCCACCCCGAAACCGGCGGCCACCAACAGCGGATTGCCGAACTGAACGTCGACCAGGATCTCAGCGAGCAGCACCGCCGCGACGATGGCCGGCCACAAAGCCCGCCGGCTGAGAAGCAGTGCCGAAACGGCCACACCGGCCGAAGGGTAGAAGAAAGCCGGCCCTACCGAGGAGCCGAACGACGCCCAGGACAATACGGCGCCCAGCCCGTAGGCCAGAAAGGCGACGGCGAACACGCCCGTGGAATCTCCCCAGAGCCGCGACAGGCGCCTACCCCTACTGGCGCGGGGCAGATCGTCGCGGGTGCGGACGTCGGCCGCCCCCCGGGATAGGCCCATGGGTGAAGCCTAGGGGACGGCGCCGTCACTTGGAGCCGGTCACTTCGGCGGTTTTCCCGAACCGCACAACCAGCAGACAGAGGTCGTCGGCGTGCGGCGCCGGCGCGACCTGCTGGGCCAGCGCTTCGCAGTCGAGCAGGGCTTCCGGCGGCCAGGCGGCAATCACTTGCTCGAGGTGCGCGATTCCGGTCCGCGGATCGCCGTCGTAATGCTCTACGAGGCCGTCGGTGTACATCACCAAGACGTCGCCGGGCCGCACGGCCACCTGCTCCTGCTCGTAGACCGAGTCCTCGAACGGCCCCAACAGCGGTCCCAGAGCCTCCGAAAGCCGAACCACCTCACCGGTGTCCGCGCGACGCAGCAGCCCCGGCAGATGCCCGGCCGAACCGTAGGTCAGGGTGCCGGAGTCAGGATCGAAGATCCCCACCAGGCTGGTCGCGAATTCACCCCGGATCTGACGGTTGGCGAAGCGGTTCATCTCGCTGAGCATCCGTTCGGGCGGCAGACCCAGGTGGGCGTAGGCGTTGCCGGTGCTGCGCAACTCGGCCATGTCCTCGACCGCCGCGAGCCCGTGGCCGATGACATCGCCGACGGCCAGGTAGGTGCGGCCGCCGGGCAAGGCGATGACGCTGAACCAATCACCGCCCAATCCGTCCTCGGCATCGGGCCGGTAGAGCGCGACGTACTCCAGCCCGACGGCGTCGACGCGGGCAACCGGTTGCGCCACCGCGTGCAGCACCGCGGCCCGCGCGCGTTCGTCGGCGTAGACCTTGGCCCGCACCAGGGCCTGGCTCACCATCGTGGCCACGGCAGACACGTACGCCCGCTGAGCGTGATCGAACTGCTGGACGTCCGACCACACCATCTGGAGAACACCGAAGGCCTTGCCTCCGGCGTCAAGGGGCCAGGTCAGCACCGACTTGGCGCCGCTGACCTCCCACCAGCTCGTCCGTTCGGGATATGCGGCGGCAAACGCCGCAATGTCACGCATGGCAATGGGGACGCCGGCTCGCAACACGTCGTTGGCCATGGTGTGCTCATAAAGATCGACACCGCCCTTGGCCTCCTCGACTATCGCGGCCGGATACCCCGAAGCGATGACCCAGTCCAGCTTGCGGCCGTCCGGACCGACCAGGCCCAGGCTGAGCGCACTGGCCCCGGCCTCGTTGAGGACCTGCTTTTCCAGCGCCGTACCGATGTCGTGCGGGGTCAGCGCGCCAGACAAATCGATGGCCAGCCGCGAGAGCGTCTCCAACCGCAACCGCTCTCGGCGTTCGACTTCCCGCTCCTGCACGGCTCGCAGTCGCGCGGAGGCTTCTTGCCCGATGAGCATGGCCACCACGACGATCACCGCGATGTAGATCTGGGTGGTGAGGACCTGGTCGGACGGCGTCAGGTCGGTATGGCTGAAAACTCCCTCTCCGCGGGTGGTCATGAGATTGGCCAGGAAGGCCGCCAACGCGCCGGCGATCGCCGCGCCGAGCATGTCGAGGCGAAACGCTGCCAACGCCAGCATCGGCAGGATCAGGATGGACGGCGGGACATGACTCCAGAATGTGGTGACGGATAACACGGCGGTGACCGCCAGCACGCCGGCGGTCTCCCAGCGGCGCCGGCGCAGAATTCCCCGCTGCAGGCTCCACAGCAGAATCGGCGAGCCCATCACCAGGACCCCGAGTGCGTCGCCGGTCCACCAGGTGACCGCCGCGCTGAACCAGGGCACCCCGTCGTGAATCGAACTGGACGTTGCACCGATCAGGGCGCCGAACACCGGCGCGATCAGACAGGCTCCCAGGATGAAGGCAGCGAAGTCCCGGCGGATTCGCAGATCCGGCCGGCCGCCGCAGAACGCCAGCACCAGACTGGCGCCGACGAGCGGTTCGACGACGTTGGCGGCCGCGAACGCAGCCGATACCAACAACGGGCTTCCGAATATCGTGTCGACCAGGATTTCGGCGGCGACGACCGCGAGTGCGATCCAGGGCCAAAGCCGGCGGCGGCTGAGCATCAACGCCGCCGCCGTGACGCCGGCCGCCGGGTAGAAGAAGGACTGACCGCCCGCAGAAAAGGAGTACCACGACAGCATTGAGCCCGCGGAGAAGGCGACGAAGACGGCCAGGACGCGAACGGCGTCGGCAACGGCAACCCAACGATGGCGGGAAGGGACGACCACGGGAGTCACCTCAGCAACCTGAAGGTTGCCAGGTGCGTCCCTGATAAGACTCACCGCCTGATATTACGTGCTTCGCACCTAGCAGTAATTGACGCTGTTGTCAGTGACACCGGCAGTGACACCGCGACTTTCGGGGCCGATGCAGCCATCGCGCATAGGCGCCACCCGAGTTTCCCCCGTCGAGTGAGGAGCCCTGCAACTCGAACTTCTTCTGCAGGGTTCCTCACTCAACGGTTGACGGGGCTACCTGATCAGCGGGTCCCGCGGCATACCCAGGATGCGCTCGGCGATCTGATTGCGCGCGACTTCTGAGGTGCCACCGGCGATCGCCATGCCGCGGGCGCCCATCGCGGCGCGCGCCGCCAGTGCACCCTCGCCCTCGTCAAGGGCGATCTCGGGCCCGACCAGCGCCGCGGCGATAGCGCCCTGTTCGCCGAAGTGTTCGGCCAGTTTGAGTTTGGTGATGTTGCCCTCCGGGCCAGGTCCGGCCCCTTCGATGCTGCGGGCGGCGCGGCGCAGGTTGAGCAGCCGCAGCGCGTGGTCGTCGGCCAGGAACCGGCCCACCCGCTGCTGGGCTCCGGCCATCCGGTGACCGTGGGTCTGGGCCAGGTAAACCAGCCAGGCCGATGCCGGCGCGATACCGCCGGCTCCCCCGCCGATGCTCACCCGCTCATTGCCCAGCGTGGCGCGGGCCACCGCCCAGCCGGAGTTGGGTTCACCGACGACGTCCTCGTCGGGCACGAACACGTCGTTGAGAAAAACCTCGTTGAACTCCGAGCCGCCGGTGATCTGGCGCAACGGGCGCACCTCAACCCCCGGGGCGTTCATGTCGAGAATCACCATGGTGATGCCGGCATGCTTGGGCACGTCGAAATCGGTTCGGACGGTGGCCAATCCGCGCTTGCAGTAGTGCGCCCCGGACGTCCACACCTTCTGACCGTTGATCTTCCAGCCGCCTTCGACGCGGGTTGCTCTCGTCTTCACCGCCGCGGCATCCGAACCGGCCGACGGCTCGGAGAACAGCTGGCACCAGATCTCGTCCTTGCGCAGCGCCTTTTCCACGAACCGCTCGATCTGCGATTGCGTTCCGTGCTGGATCAAGGTCAGGATGACCCAACCGGTGATGCCGTAATCGGGACGCGTGACGCCGGCGGCGGCGAACTCCTCCTCCACCAGCAGTTGCTCCACCGCTCCGGCGGCGCGTCCCCACGGCCTGGGCCAGTGCGGCATGACGTAGCCGGTGGCGATCAGCTCATCGAGCTGCGCCTTGGCGTCGAGAGCCGCGATGCGCTGGGCCTCAGCGCGGATTTCGGCCCGCATCTGATCGGCTTCCGGCGGCAGATCCAGGCTGTTGGCCCGCTTGAGGCCGGCTGCGGTCATGGTGAACACATCGGTGGCCGGGCCGTCGCCGCCCAGCAGCGACTGGACGGTCAGCGCTCGGCGCAGGTGCAGGTGCGCATCGTGCTCCCAGGTGAAGCCGATACCGCCGTGCACCTGAATGTTCAGTTCAGCGTTGCGCACGTAGGCCGGAAAGGCCGATGCGGCAGCCGCGGCGGCGACCAGATGGAACTGCTCTTCGCCGTCCGCAGCGGACTCTTCGGCCGCGCGGGCGGCGTCCCACACACAAGCCACCGCCGACTCCGAGCCCACGAGCATGTTGGCGCAGTGGTGTTTGACGGCCTGGAAGGTGGCGATGGTGCGGCCGAATTGCTCACGCACTCCTGCGTATTCAACGGCGGCGTCCACGCAGTCCGACGCTCCGCCGGCGGCTTCGGCGGCGAACAGCGTGCGGGCACGGGCCAACGCGGCGGCCCGCGCACCAGGCAGCACCTCGGCTCGGGCACCGGACAGCGTCACCGTTCCGGAGCGCCGGGCGCGGTCCAGATTCGTCGGGACGACCACCGCAACTCCGTCGGCGCCGCGCTCCACCAGCAGCATGTCGTCGCCGGCGGCAATGAGCAGCAGGTCGGCCAGCCCAGCACCGAGCACCACCCCGGCCGAACCGCTCGCCATGGCCCCGGACACCGTCACGTCGCCGCCGAAACCGACTGCGCCGGTACGCGTTCCGCCGATCAGCCCGGGCAACAGCCGGGCCTTCTGCTCATCGGTGCCGACGGTCGCGAGCACCGCCGAGACTACCGCCGTCGGGACGAACGGCCCGGGTGCCACCGCGCGGCCTAGTTCGTCGATGACCACCACCAGTTCCGGCAGGCCGTAGCCGGAGCCGCCATAGGCCTCGTCGACGTGCAACCCGAGCCAGCCGAGTTCGGCCAGTTCCCGCCAGAACGGCGGGCGGGTCTCTTCGTCGGCGTCAAGCAGTTCCCGTGCGGCCCAGCGTGCTTTCTGGGCGGTCAGGAAGGAACGCACGACCCCACCGAGCTCGCGGTGGTCGTCGGTCAGGGCAATAGGCATCGGTGTCTCCTTCGACAACCGGCGACGTTACCGCTCGTTGCGCGCCTACGGAGCGCCGGGCTATTGCAGTGCGGAGATCAGCTGTCCGACGGTGTGGTGCGCTTCCAGGGGATGGCGCAACCGGCCCTTCGGATTCACCGTGTAGAAATTGCGGCGGCCCTCTTTCGTCTTCTTCAGATAACCGCCCTCGGTCAAGTCCGACAGAATCACCTGCACGGCACGTTCGGTGATACCGATCCGCAGCCCCAGTTCACGGGCGGTCAGCGACTCGCCCCTCGACAGGCAGAGCAGGACATGGGCGTGGTTGGTCAGGAAGGTCCATCCACGTCCCTCGGCAGCCATGATTGATTTGTACCACTGGCGCGATTCGCGTAAGCAGAATCGCAACTAAAGCCGAGCGAATTCGGCTTTACCGCGTTCGAACTCGGAAAGCATCGCCGCGGTCAGGGTGGGCCTGACCTCTCCGATGGCCGTCAGATAATCCGCCGTTACCGCCGGCTGCCCACGCCCGTCGCGCATTTCCCGTTCGAAGGCGGCCTGCGAGCCCTTGCGAGCGGCGAACTCGATGTCAGCCGGAGTGAACAGCTCCGAGGCCGTGGCGAGCCGGTCCACGTCGATGCCGCCGTTGGCCGCACCCAGGTAACGCTGCCAGACCGCGCGGCGGGCGGGCTGGTCCGGCGGCCCGACCGGAATCACGTAGTCGAATCGTCCAGGCCGCAGGAACGCCGAGTCCAGGGAGTGGACCGCGTTGGTAGCACAGACCAGCAGCCGGCTGTCGTGCTGACGGAAGGCCGGAATGAGTTTGAGCAGTTCGTTGGTGACGCCGAGTTCGGCGGTCGAGGCGCCCGAGCGCGCGGTGGCGATCTCCTCGACCTCGTCGATGAACAGCACCAGTTCGTCCAGTTCAGCCAGATCGGAGAACGCCTCCCGCAGCGACGCCGCCAGCCCGCCGGTTCCAGTGGCCGCCAAGCGCGACGGGAACAACTCAACGAACGGCCAACCCAGGCGGGACGAAATTGCTTTAGCGAAACTGGTTTTCCCGGTTCCCGGCGGCCCGAAGAGGATGACGGCCTTGGGCGGGCTGACGCCGTATCGCTCAGCCACTTCCGGGTGTGCCAGCGGCTCGACGATCCGCCGTTCGATGATCTGCTTCTCGTACTCCATGCCGGCCAGATCACCCCACAGGCCCGGCGGCAGCAGCTGGCCCCCGAGCTCCTCAAGCAGGTTGGCCTGATCGGGGACCAGGTGCTCGATCAGCTCGAAGTACACCAGCCCCTCGCGGCGGGCGTAGCCCGAATTCTCCAGTGCCGCCGCGCCGGTGGCCCCCGCCGGCAGCGCCGCGCAAATGCGGCGCACCCCCGCCGAGCGCAGACGCCGCTCCAGATCCGCCAGCAGCGCCGACCCCACACCACGGCCCCGCCAACGAGCGGACAGTGCCAGCAGCAGGATCCACGCCCGCTCCCCCTGGGTCTGGGCTACCGCCATCCCGATCACCTCGTCGCCCACCTCGGCTACCACCGCGGGCTGCCCGGCGCGGGCGGCGGCCATCACCTCGGCGACGCTGAACACCGGTTCCACCGACTCGCTGCCGCGGCTCTGGTCCCACACGGCAATCGCCTGGTCGAGGTCCTGGTCGTGGTAGTCGCGCAACCGCCAAGCCGGCATGGCTACCTCCTTCTCGGGTATCGGTAGAGCATGCTCGGCTGCGCCGTTCGCGCATCCCCCAACCGGTGGATATCGGCAGGGAACGCACCGGGATGCAAGGATCTCGGACCAGCGCTGTTTTCGAGGGGAGCACCATGGGATCACCAACCGCCGCGCCACCGGATCGCATTGAGGAAACTCGGGGCGACATCACATTCGTGCGGACCGATCAGGATCTGCCGCCGGTGGCCGTCATCGATCGCACCCCGATCACCACCAGGCACAAGTTGGTCTTCGCCACCATCGCCGTACTGGGGGCCGTGGCGTGGGCCGTGATCGCCTTCCTGCGCGGAGAGACCGTCAACGCCGTGTGGTTCGTCATCGCGGCGATCTGCACCTACGTCATCGGGTTCCGGTTCTACGCCCGGCTGATCGAGATGAAGATCGTGCGGCCACGCGACGACCACGCCACTCCCGCCGAGATCTACGAGAACGCCACCGACTACCTGCCCACCGACCGGCGGGTGCTGTTCGGGCACCACTTCGCCGCGATCGCCGGAGCCGGACCGCTGGTGGGTCCGGTGCTGGCCACCCAGATGGGCTATCTGCCGGGCACCATCTGGATCGTCATCGGCGCGGTGCTGGCCGGCTGCGTCCAGGACTATCTGGTGCTGGCCATCTCGACTCGCCGCCGCGGGCGCTCACTGGGCCAGATGGCGCGCGACGAACTCGGTGCGGTGGGCGGCACCGCGGCCATCATCGGCGTATTGGTGATCATGGTGATCCTGCTGGCGGTCCTGGGTCTGGTGGTGGTCAACGCTCTCTCCGAAAGCCCCTGGGGCGTGTTCTCCATCGCCATGACGATTCCGATCGCCATTTTCATGGGCCTCTACCTGCGGTATCTGCGGCCCGGCCGGGTGTCGGAGGTCTCGCTGATCGGGGTGGGTTTGCTGCTGCTGGCGGTGGTGGCCGGCGGCTGGGTGGGCCACACCGAGTGGGGTGAACAGTGGTTCACCCTGTCCAAGGTCACGCTGTCGTGGTGCCTGATCATCTACGGCCTGGCCGCCTCGGTGCTGCCGGTGTGGCTGCTGCTGGCCCCGCGCGACTACCTGTCGACGTTCATGAAAGTCGGCACCATCGCCCTGCTGGCCGTCGGGATTCTGCTGGTTCGCCCAGTCATGGAGGCGCCCGCCGTTTCGCAGTTCGCCTCCTCCGGTGCGGGCCCGGTGTTCGCCGGGTCGCTGTTCCCGTTCTTGTTCATCACCATCGCCTGCGGGGCGCTGTCGGGCTTCCACTCGCTGATCGCCTCGGGCACCACACCGAAGCTGCTGGAGAAGGAAAGCCAGATGCGGCTGATCGGCTACGGCGGCATGATGACCGAGTCGTTCGTGGCGATCATGGCGTTGATCACCGCCTCAATCCTCAACCAGCACTTGTACTTTGTGATGAACGCCCCCGCCGCGGCCACCGGCGGCACCGCCGAGACCGCGGCCGCCTACGTCAACAAACTCGGGCTGTCCGGGCCGCCGATCACCCCCGCCGAAATCGACGAGGCCGCCGCCAGTGTCGGTGAGCAGTCCATCGTCTCGCGCACCGGCGGCGCCCCCACCCTCGCGTTCGGCATGGCGCAGGTGCTGTCGGTGTTCGGCGGCAGCGGCCTCAAGGCGTTCTGGTACCACTTCGCGATCATGTTCGAAGCGCTGTTCATCCTGACCACCATCGACGCCGGCACCCGGGTGGCCCGGTTCATGCTGTCGGACGGGTTGAGCAACCTCGGCGGGCCGTTGCGGCGGCTGCACGATCCGAGCTGGAAAGTCGGGGCGTGGGTGTGCAGCATCATCGTCGTCGCCGCCTGGGGATCGATCCTGCTGATGGGCGTCACCGATCCACTCGGCGGCATCAACACGCTCTTCCCGCTGTTCGGTATCGCCAACCAACTCTTGGCTGCCATCGCGCTGACGGTGGTCACGGTGGTGGTGATCAAGATGGGACTGCTGAAATGGGCGTGGATTCCCGGTATTCCGCTGCTGTGGGATCTCATCGTGACCCTCACGGCGTCGTGGCAGAAGATCTTTTCCGGTGACCCCAAACTCGGCTACTGGACCCAGCATTTCCAGTTCCGCGGCGCCCAGGAGGCGGGCAAGACCTCCTTCGGGGCGGCCAAGAACCCCGACCAGGTGTCCGACGTCATCCGCAACACCTTCATTCAGGGCACGCTGTCGATCATCTTCGCCACCGTCGTTTTGATCGTCGTCGGCGCAGCGCTGGTGATGTCGATCCGCTCCATCCGTGGCCGCGGCCGCCCGCTGGCCGCCGAGCAGCCTGTTCCGTCGCGAATCTTCGGACCCTCCGGAATGCTGGCCACACCTGCGGAGAAGGAGGTGCAGAAGCAATGGGACGCGATCACCGTGTCGGCCGCCTCGCCGGCCAGATCCGCTGGTACGTCAGCTCATTGATGGGCGACAACCACTACCGGCGCTATCTGGCGCACCGCGGGCGCACACACCCCGGCGAACCGGTGCTCAGCGAAGCCGAGTACTGGCGGGAGCGCCACCGCCAGGCTGATCGCACGCCGGGTGCGCGCTGCTGCTGAACCAGGGGCCTGTTTAACCGGCGCCGTAGCGGTGAAATCCGCTGACATGACGTTACGACGTTCTCTGCGTACCCGCCTGCGCTCAGTGATGGCTGTGTGCGGCGCCGCCATCGTGCCCGGCTTGTCCATCCTCGTGGCGCCGCCGCACGCAGCGGCAGCCCCGGAGGTGCTCAGCGTGCCCTCCCCCTCGATGGGCCGCAACATCCAAGTGCAGTTCCAAGGTGGCGGCGCCAAGGCTGTCTACCTCCTCGACGGCCTGCGCGCCCGCAACGACCGCAACGGCTGGGACATCGAGACCGGCGCGTTCTCCTGGTACGACGGCTCGGGCGTCTCGGTGGTGATGCCGGTCGGCGGTACGTCCAGCTTCTACACCGACTGGTACCGGCCAGCCGTGGGTAACGGCACCACCCAAACCTACAAGTGGGAGACCTTCCTTACCTCCGAGCTGCCGGCCTGGCTGTCTGCCAACCGCGGCATCAGCCCGGGCGGCAATGCCGTTGTGGGCCTGTCGATGTCGGGCAGCTCGGCACTGATCCTGGCCGCCTACCATCCCGGTCGATTCAGCTACGCCGGATCGCTGTCCGGCTTTCTGAATCTGTCATCGTCGTACTGGCCGCCGTTGGTCTCGTTAGCGATGAACGACTCCGGCGGCTTCAACGCCCTGGACATGTGGGGCGTCTACGGCGGAGCCGCCTGGCAGCGCAACGACCCAATGCTGCACGTCGGGCAGCTGGTGAGCAACGGCACCCGGGTCTGGGTGTACAGCGGCAACGGAAACCCGACCGACCTGGACGCCGGCCTGGGCAACGCGCAGATTCCGGCCCAGTTCCTCGAGGGCCTGACGCGGCGGTCCAACGAGGAATACCAGCGGGCCTACGCCGCTGCCGGCGGTCGCAACGGTGTGTTCAACTTCCCGGCTGACGGCACCCACAGCTGGGGCTATTGGGGTGGACAGCTGCAAGCGATGAAGCCGGACATCCAGCGAGCGCTCGACGCCGCGCCGACCACCTGAGCGCAACGCGACCACGCCCAAAACGAAAGACCCGGCCCCTTGCGCAGGGACCGGGCCTCTCCGGGTCACGTTCGTGGGACGCGCGGTGGGGCATGCCAGGGGCGTCCGAGGAACTCTTTACCCGGGGCTGCTGAGGGCCAAACATTCCGGTGCCGGAGCAGTATTCGATGACTGCTACGGTTTCTGACAACAGCCGTATGCAGATAGGGGGAGCGATGGATCTGGACTGGTCAGCGAAGGACCTGGAATTCCGCGACGAGGTTAGGGCTTTTCTCGACGAGAAGCTGACCGACGACCTGCGCCAGGCCGGACGATTGATGACCAGTGTCTACGCCGACCACGAGGCCAGCATGGCGTGGCAGGCGATCTTGCACGAGCGGGGCTGGGCCGCACCGGCCTGGCCGCTTGCATACGGCGGCTGCGACTGGACGCTGACGCAGCACTACATCTTCAGCCGGGAGTCCACCCTTGCCGGGGCGCCGGCGCTGTCACCGATGGGGATCCGGATGGTTGCGCACGCCATCGTGGCCTTCGGCACGCCCGAGCAGAAGGACCACTTCCTGCCGCGCATCCTCACCGGCGAGGTGTTCTTCTGCCAGGGCTACTCCGAGCCCGAGGCCGGCTCGGACCTGGCGTCGCTCTCGATGGCGGCCGTCATCGATGAATCGGCCGGCGACCTAATCTGCACCGGCAGCAAGATCTGGACCACCCATGCGCTCGAGGCGAACTGGATCTTCGCCCTGGTGCGCACCACCCGGGCAGCACGCAAGCAACAGGGCATCACCTTCCTGCTCATCGATATGACCTCACCCGGCATCGAGATCCGGCCGCTGGTGATGACCTCCGGTGAGGAAATCCAGACGCAGATCTTCTTCGACGGGGTGCGGGTGCCCAAGTCCAATGTCATCGGCGCGATCGACGACGGCTGGACGGTGGCCAAGTACCTGCTGGAGTTCGAACGCGGCGGTGGTGCGATGGCGCCCGGACTGCAGGTGATGGCCGAGGCGATCGCCAAGGAGGCGGCCAACCAGCCCGGCCCGGCCGGCGGGGTGCTGCTCGACGATCCGGCGTTTGCAGCCAAACTGGCCGACGTGCGTATCCGCACCGAGGTGCTGGAGATCCTGGAATACCGGGTGCTAGCCGCAGTGGCCGAGGGTCGCAACCCCGGGGCGGCGTCGTCGATGCTGAAGATCCTGTCCACCGAACTGAGCCAGGCCATCACCGAATTGGCCATGGAAGGGGCCGGTCCGCACGGGCGGGTGTACCAGCCGCACGCCACTCGGCCGGGCGGCCCGATCGCCGATTACCAGCCACCCGCGGACGGTTACGTCAGCGGTGAGCCGTGGCAGGCGGTCGCGCCGCTGCGCTACTTCAACGACCGAGCAGGCTCAATCTACGCCGGCAGCAACGAGATTCAGCGCAACATCCTGGCCAAAGCGACCCTGGGACTCTAAAGACCATGCACTTCAACCTTTCTGCCGAACAAGAGATGCTGCGCGACGGCCTGAGCAGGTTTCTCGCCGCGCGCTACGACTTGGAGGGCAGCCGCGCCGCCGCCAAGACCGGCGCAGGCTGGCAACCCGACATCTGGCGATTATTCGCAGACGAACTCGGCATTCTCGGGGCCATCCTGCCGGAGTCGGTGGGCGGTAGCGGCGGCGGCCCGGTCGAGGCGATGGTGATTGCCGAGGAACTTGGCGGCGCGCTGGTGATCGAGCCGTTCATCGATTCGGTGGTGGTGGCCGGTGGGCTGCTCCAGCGTTCCGGCGGAGAGGCGGCGACGGTACTGGAGCAGGTCGGAGATGGTTCGGCGATCGTCGCGGTCGCGGTCGGTGAGGAATCGGACTCCTGGGAGTCTCTGTCCACCAACGCCACTCGCGAGAGCGATGGGTGGTTTCTGAACGGTTCCAAGAGTGTGGTGATGTCGGCACCAATAGCCACCCATCTGCTGATTGCTGCGCGCATCAGCGGCAGTTCCGTTGAGCACCAAAGTATTTCGCTTTTCTTGATCCAGTTCGACGCCTCCAATCCCCCTCCCGGCATGACGGTGCACAGTTACCGCACCATCGACGACCGCCGCGCCGCCGACCTGGTTTTCGACGAAGTCCGATTGCCCGCCAATGCACTGGTGGATCACGACGCGTGGGAGTCACTGGCCCGCGCGCGCGACGAGGGCGCCGCCGCGGTGTGCGCCGAGGCGGTGGGCGCAATGCGCAAAGTGCTGGCTGACACCGTCGCCTACTGCAAGCAACGCCAGCAGTTCGGCGCGCCGATCGGCAGCTTTCAGGTGCTACAGCACCGCATGGTGGACATGTACATGGAACTGGAACAGGCGGTCTCGGCGGTCTATCTGGCGGTGCTCAATCTCGATGCCGAGCCGCACATGAGGGCTCGTGCGGTGTCAGCGGCCAAGGCCACCGTGGGCCGGGCGGCGCGCTTCGTCGGCCAGAACGCCGTCCAATTGCACGGCGGGATGGGCATGACCGAGGAGTTGGCCATCGGTCACTACTTCAAGCGGCTCACCGCAGCGCAGTACGAATTCGGTTCCACCGATTACCACCGGACACGGTATGCCCAACTCACGCGGGGTTAGCGGAACGGTATCCGTCGCAGTCCGACAAGTAACACACGACTCAAGTGTCCTGTTACATACTTGAGGTTTTCTTTTTGATTCCGAAAACAAGGGGCCTTTAGTCCCCCACCGACACTGCCCGCCACGCCGCGGTGATTGGCGGACCGGCCGCCGACAACTTCATCGTCACCGTCACCGACGGCTATGGCGGCAGGGTGGACCAGCAGGTCAGCGTTCCCATCACCCCGGCCAATGCCACCCCGAGGACCAGCTTCGCGGTCACCGCGGTGGCCGCCACCGGACAGGTCGACGGGGCGGTGAGCGCCACCGACGCCGACAACGACAGCCTGTCCTACACCACCAGTTCGACCCCGACCAACGGCACCGTGACCGTCGACGCGGTCACCGGTGGGTTCACCTACACCCCCACCGACACCGCCCGCCACGCCGCCGCCGGCGCCGGCGCAACCACCGACGCCTTTACCGTCACCGTCACCGACGTTACCGGCGCCTTCACCTACACCCCCACCGGCGAAGCACGCCACGCCGCAGCCGGTGGCGGCGAGATGAAAACCCAGGTGACCGCGAGGACCAACACCAGCAACTGGGACTACATGCGCGTCAGTTACACCACGGGCGACGGGCAGGTGTCGAACACCGTGAACCGGACTACCGGTTCCAGCGTCTCGGGTGTCCTAACCCGAAACAGCACCACCAACGTGACGATCGGCCTGCCGTCTACGACGGCGTTCACCTTGACGGTCAAGTACCTCAGCCGGAGTTCGGCCACGACCTACGGGTTCAACGCCGTGCAGTGAGGAGGGTGCGAGTGGTCCCGGCGTGGACCGCTCGCCCGCCGGTACATTGGCGTCATGCTGAACAAGATCGCCGACGCCCTCGGCCAGGTGGCCGAGGGCGCGGGCTCCATCGTAGGAATCCGCAGCGGTACCGAGGAGCCGTCGTTCACGGTGGAACGCCGGGTCGGCGATGTCGAGATCCGCCGCTACGGGCCCCGGATCGCCGCCGAAACCACCATCGACGCCAACGAGGAAGCCGCGCGCAACGAGGGCTTCCGGCGGCTGGCCCGCTACATCTTCGGCGGCAACCAGGGCAACACCAAGATCGCGATGACCGCACCGGTGGCCCAGCAGTCGGGGCAGAAGATCGCCATGACGGCGCCGGTGGCTGCACAGCAGAGCACGACCGGGCAGTGGACGATCCGCTTCTTCATGCCCTCGGAGCACACGATGGACACCCTGCCCACGCCCAACGACGAGCGGGTGACCCTGGTGACGGTTCCCGGCGAGCGGATGGCCGTGCTGCGCTTCACCGGCACTTACAGCCCGGAGGTCATCGCCGCGCGCACCGATGATCTGCTCAAGACCCTGCGGGACAACGACATCCAGACAGCAGGAGAACCGATGGCGTGGTTCTACGATCCGCCATGGACCCTGCCGTTCCGTCGCCGCAACGAGGTCGTCGTCAGCCTCGGCGCCGCCTAAGAAGCCGGCGGGGCGGCCGGCGCCGGCACTGCCGGCGCGGGCGCCGGGGGGTCATTCGCGGGCGGCGCCGCGGGAACCGGGGCGGGCACCTGCTCCGGAGCTCCGGCGGGGGCCTGATCGGCTACCACCTCGGGCGGCGCCGTCGGGCCCTGGTTCGAGGGCACGCTGTCGGCAATCTTGCCGACGTCACCAGGCCGCTGCGCGATCAGCAACAGCGCCTCGCTGGC
>JAULZA010000160.1:3036-3718 GCA_032117575.1 Mycolicibacterium sp. | reverse complement strand
CAGCTCGCCGAACCACAGCCAGTCGACGTAGGTGTCGATGAAGCGGGGGCCGATCAGCAGCGCCGCCACCCCGGCGATGGCCACTCCGACCAGGATGCGGGAGCGGCGGTTCAGGGTGGGCATCCGGGCAGGGGGGCGCATCGTCACAGAGCCGACTCTACTGATGATTAGCACTCCGGGCGGGCTCGCCCGCTCGGACGATCAGCAGGTCGGGGGTTGGCCACCTGAACTGAGCGCCTTGAGGGAGTCCACGGCCTGCGTCAACGTCTCGACCTTGAGCAGGTCCATGGTGTCCCCGGCGGCGGTGCGGGCCTCGTCGCAGTTATCGGCCGGCACCAGGAACACCGTGGCCCCGGCGTCCTGGGCGGTGCTCATCTTGTGGATGATGCCGCCGATCGGGCCCACCCTGCCGTCGGGGCTGATACTGCCGGTCCCGGCGACGAACTTGCCGCCGTTGACGTCGCCGGTGGTGAGCTTGTCGATGACGGCCAGGGAGAACATCAGCCCCGCCGACGGCCCGCCGATGTTGGCCAGGTTGAAGTCGATGGTGAACGGCGCCCACGGGGCGTCGCGCACCGCGATGCCCAGATACCCGTAGTCGCGGTCCTCCCCCTTGCCCAGGGTGATGGTGGCGGTGCCGGGCGGGGCGTTCTTGCGGCGGTAGTCGATGACGATCTTCTGC
>JAULZA010000160.1:0-3026 GCA_032117575.1 Mycolicibacterium sp. | reverse complement strand
GAGGATCGTGGAGAACTCCTCGACGGTGGCGACCTTGGTGCCGTCGACGGCGTCGACGGTGTCGCCGTTTTGCAGCTTGCCCACCGACGGGCCGGGATCGTTGACGTTCTCCACGCTGACGGCCTGGGGGTACTTCAGGTAGTTCAGGGCGGCGAACTCGGCGTTGTCCTCGGAGCGCTGGAAGTCGGCGTTCTGGGACTTCTCGATGTCGTCGCGGGACTTCTCCGGCGGGAACACCAGATTGCGCGGCACCAGCTGCTCGCTGCCCGACAGCCACAGGGCCAGCGCCTGTCCCATGGTGAGGCCGTCGCGCTGGGCGACGGTGGTCATGTTCAGCTGCCCGCTGGTGGGTTTGGTCGCGGTGCCCTCGATGGCGACCACCTGCTTGCCGTCCACCTCGCCGAGGGTGTCGTACGTCGGGCCCGGCCCCAACGCCACATAGGGCACCGTCACCGCGGCCACCAGCACGCCGAACGCCAGGATCGGCAGCACCGCGACGAGCAGGGTCAGGATTCGGCGGTTCACGCGCCATACAGTAGCGGCGGTACCGTGGACGCCATGCCTGAGCTGCCCTTCGGCTTCAACACCGGCGATGAGCCCGATCCGCGTGACCGCGATTCCGGCTCCAACCCGTTCAACGTGGGTGATCTGGGCAAGATCTTCACCCAGCTGGGCCAGATGTTCGCCGGGGCGGGCAGCGCGATGGCCGGCGGCGGCAACGCCGGGGCGGTGAACTACGACGTGGCCCGCAAGCTGGCGTCGTCGTCGATCGGGTTCGTCGCCCCGATCTCGGAGTCGACGTCCTCGGCGATCAGCGATGCGGTGCACCTGGCCGACACCTGGCTGGACGGGGCGTGCGCGCTGCCGGCCGGGGCCACCACGGCGGCGGCGTGGACGCCGCAGGACTGGGTGGACAACACCATGGACACCTGGAAGCGGCTGTGCGATCCGATGGCCGAGCAGATCGGCTCGGTGTGGTCCTCCGCACTTCCCGAGGAAGCCAAGGCGATGGCCGGGCCGCTGATGGCGATGATGACCCAGATGGGCGGCATGGCGTTCGGCTCGCAGCTGGGCCAGGCATTGGGCAAGCTGTCGCGGGAAGTGTTGACCTCCACCGACATTGGGCTGCCGCTGGGACCGTCCGGGGTGGCGGCGCTGATGCCCGAGGCCATCGAGGCGATGTCGGAAGGCCTCGACAGCCCACGCTCGGAGATCCTGACGTTCCTGGCCGCACGCGAGGCCGCGCATCACCGGTTGTTCTCCCATGTGCCGTGGCTGCGTTCGCAACTGCTGGGTGCGGTGGAGGCCTATGCGCGCGGCATGAAAGTGGACATGAGCGGCATCGAGCAGATGGCCTCCGGGTTCGACCCGGCCTCGCTGATGGATCCGTCGAAGATGGAGGAGCTGCTCTCGCAGGGCATGTTCGAACCCAAGGCCACCCCGGAGCAGACGGCCGCACTCGAGCGGCTGGAGACCATGCTGGCATTGATCGAAGGCTGGGTGGCCACCGTCGTCTCCGCGGCACTCGGTGAGCGGATCCCCGGCACCGTCGCCTTGTCGGAGATGCTGCGGCGGCGTCGCGGCACCGGCGGGCCGGCCGAGCAGACCTTCGCCACCCTGCTGGGCCTGGAGTTGCGGCCCCGCAAGATGCGTGAGGCCGCGGTGCTGTGGGAGCGGCTCACCTCCGCGGCCGGGATGGACGCCCGCGACGCGGTGTGGGCGCACCCCGACCTGCTGCCCACTTCGGCCGACCTCGACGAGCCGGCCGGGTTCATCGACCGGGTGATCGGCGGGGACATCAGCGGCATCGACATCGACGCCGCGATCGCGGAGTTCCAGAAGGAAACCGACCCGGGGCGCGAGGATCCGTCGGGCGAGGCCCCATCAGGCCCTGTGGAGAGCTGAACGCGCGGTTTTTGTCTCGGTGTCAGGGTGGGTCATGTGTATCGGGGCCCGGCGTATGCGCTCGACCCGGCGATGCCGGTACTGCTGCGCCCCGACGGAGCGGTACAGGTGGGCTGGGATCCGCGCCGCGCCGTGCTGGTGCGGCCCCCTGAGGGGCTGAGCGCGCAAGCCCTGGCGTGCGTGTTGCAGGCGATGTCCTGTCCCATGACGCGGGCGCAGGCGCACACGTTGGCCGGCGTCGACGGATTCGGCGCGGTGTTCGACGGGCTGGTGGCCGCCGGGGTGCTGCGCTCACCGTCGTCATCGTCGCGCCGGACGCTCTCGATCCGGGTGCACGGTGCCGGGCCGCTGAGCGAGCTGCTGAGCGAGGGGCTGCGGTGTTCGGGCGCCCGGGTCTCGGCGACGTCGCATACCAACGCCGCTGCCGCCACCGGGGTGGACCTGGTGGTGCTGGCCGACTGGCTGGCCACCGACCCGCGGCTGCTGCGCGATCTGCATACCGCGGCGGTGCCGCACCTGCCGGTGCGGGTGCGCGATGGGCACGGGCTCATCGGGCCGTTGGTGATCCCCGGGGTGACGAGCTGTCTGGTGTGCGCGGATCTGCACCGCACCGAACGTGACCCGGCCTGGCCGGCGCTGAGCGCGCAGCTGCGCGAGGTGATCGGCTGCGCCGACCATCCCACCGTGCTGGCCACCGCCGCCCTGGCACTGGGGCAGCTGCAGCGAATCATCGCCGGGGTGCGGGTGGGGAGCGGGCCGGCGCCGGTGTTCGACACCACCTGGGAGGTCGACGTCGCCGCGCAGTCCATCTCGGCGCGGCGCTGGCCCCGGCATCCCCTGTGTGGCTGCTGGCCGGCTCATGGATGATGGAAGCGTGGCGGACGACATCAAACGCGGGAGCACCCGCCGCAATGTGAAGTTGGCCAGCATTCCCGTCGGCATGGCCGGGCGCGCGGCGCTGGGGGCGGCCAAGCGGCTGACCGGCAAGTCCAAAGACGAGGTCAACGCCGAGCTGATGGAGAAGGCCGCCAGCCAGCTGTTCACCGTGCTCGGTGAGCTCAAGGGCGGGGCCATGAAGGTGGGCCAGGCGCTCTCAGTGCTCGAGGCCGCCATCCCCGAGG
>JAULZA010000159.1:0-17910 GCA_032117575.1 Mycolicibacterium sp. | reverse complement strand
GTTCGTCGTTGAGGCACACCAGGTCGACGGCGCCGACGCTGCCGCGGCGGATCGCCTCGACGGTGCGCTCGACGGTGTCGCAACCGATGTCCTTGGCGAAGTGGTTGAAGGTTCCGGCGGGGAACACCGCCAGCGGAATCCCGCGCTCGACAGCGACGTGGGCTGCCGCCGAGACGGTCCCGTCACCGCCCGCCACCGCCAGCACCTCGGCGCTGGCGGCCGCCTCGCGCATCGCGTCGGCGGGATCCTGGCCCGGGCCCGCCTGCACGATCTGCGCCTCCGGCAGTTCAGTGCGAATGCGATCGAGGATGGCGGCGCCGTCGCCGCCGCCGGACTCGGGATTGGCGACCAGCACCACTCCCTCGCCTCGGGGACGAGGGGATGCGGCGATGCGCAGCGGTTCGGTGGTGGGCAGGCGGGCGGGCACCACCGGCGGAACCAGTCGGCCGCCGAGCACCGCGATCCCCGCGCCGATCCCGAAACCGGCAAAGACGTCGCCGGGATAGTGCGCTCCCGTCGCCACCCGGGACAGGCCTACCAGCCCAGCCAGCAGGGCCAGGCCAAAGCCGATCGGCGGACTCTCCAGACCGACCCCGACGGCGAAGGCGGCCGCACTGGCCGAATGCCCGGACGGCAGCGAGTTCGAGGTCGGAGTTCGTCTCGACCGCCGCAGCAGCGGCACCACCCGGTGATCGGGCCGCTGTCGCACCCATAGCCGTTTGGCGACCTGGTTGGTGATCAGGCTGGTCACCCCCAGGCTGAGCAGCCCGCGACCGGCACCGCGGCGTGCCCGCGGGGAACCGGTGGCGACGAGTCCGGCGGCGATGGCAAACCACAGCTTGGAGTGATCGGCGGCCCGGGTCAGGGTGGGCATCGTCGCGTCGAGCAACGGGCTGGGCGACTCGGCGACGGCCTCAAACACCTCCCGGTCCAGACTGCCCAAGCCGGCGGTGATCTGACGGACGCTGCGGGACGGGAAAAATGATCTGGCCATGTCTCGGTGTAGCCATTAGGGCTCGAAATCTAACCCTGGCGTCAGTCCGATCGGCCCGGCGCGGCGCGTTCGATGACCAACATGGCGTGATTACTGGTCGCCCAGGCAGTTTCGAAGGTCGCGTAACTGATCTGGGAGTCGGGGCCGGGACTCGGGATCGCGCTGTCGTTCAGGTGGACAATCCCGGCGGCGCGGTCGGTGCCGGTGACCACGACCGCGTGGTCGTGCAGTGTGCGGTCGCCCGATTGGCCCCAGATGGTCTCGCCATTGATCGAGACAATCACCTTCTTGCCCGCGCCCAGTGCGGCCTCCAGGCCGGGCATGCCGGTCGGCAGCCCTCCGCCCGCGGCGACCGCGTCGTCGGTGGCTATGGCCCGCAAACCGTAATTCGCCAACAAGACCGGCAAGTCAGGGAGGCCGGGCAACTGATCGCGTCGGCTGACCGTTGTGGCGCCGGCCTCGGCCGCCGTGTAGATCGGTCCTGAATGCCGGTCATTGGGCAAAGCCGCGGCGAGTGCAAGGACTTCGCTTTCCGCCGGTTTACTGCCGGTCAACTCCCCCACCACGTCAGCGACCGCCATCAGCGTGCAGTCGTCACCATGTTGCCGGCCCCAGAACCTGGATGCGCCGCTGGGGTCCCCGAGCATTGGTCCACGGTAGCCCGCGGCAACAGTTCACAGCGGTTTGTCCGCCCTCTTCAGATCCCGGTCCCGGCTGGGCTGCACCCGTTTGGGTTCGCCGGGCATCTTCGGGTAATTCGGCGGGTAGGCCAGATCACCGAGCCCCCGCCCATCGTCGGCCTCTGCCATCGCCAGCAACTGACCGATCGACTGCGCATGCGCATCCATCGTTTCCATCGGATCCCCGCGCCGGGCGAGCAGGTCGGGCACCGTGGCCATGGTGTAGTCGTCGGGGGTTTCGGCGGCCGCCAATTCAGCCCAGGTCAGCGGCGTGGATACCGTCGCGGTCGGGGTCGCTCGCACCGAGTAGGCGGCGGCGAAGGTGCGATCCCGGGCGTTCTGGTTGTAGTCGATGAAAATGCGACTGCCGCGCTCCTCTTTCCACCAGGCGGTGGTCACCAGATCCGGCGCACGGCGCTCGACCTCGCGGGCCAGGGCGATACCGGCCCGCCGGACGGCGGTGAAGTCCCAGTCGGCAGCGATCCGCAGGAACACGTGCACCCCGCGTCCGCCGGAGGTCTTCGGGTAACCGACCAGGCCCAGTTCGTCGAGCAGCGGTTTGAGGACGTCGACGGCGACGGACCGGGCTTGAGCGAACCCGGTGCCGGGCTGCGGGTCGAGATCGATGCGCAACTCGTCGGGATGATCGGTGTCTGGGCAGCGAATCTGCCAGGGGTGCAACGTGATCGATCCCATCTGGGCGGCCCACACGATGGCCGACGGATGGGTGACCATCAGGGCGTCGGCGGTACGCCCGGACGGGAACGTCACCCGGCAGGTCGTGAGGTAGTCCGGGTGCTTCTCGGGAACGCGCTTCTGGTAGATCTGCTCGCCATCGATGCCGTCCGGGAAACGCTGCAGGTGGGTGGGCCGGTCGCGCAGCGCGCCGAGCATCACCGATCCCACGCTGCGGTAGTAGTCGATGAGCGCGCCCTTGGTGCCTGCGGCACCCAGCTCAGGGAAGAACACTTTGTCGCGGTTGGTGATTCGGACAGTCACACCGTCGACGTCGATCTCCTCGGCTGGGCTCACAGTTCGACGCTACGCGGTCGGTCCGCACCGCGGCAGGCACAATGAGGGGGTGCACCTTCCCGTGATGCCGCCCATATCACCCATGCTGGCCAAGTCGGTGCCGACCATTCCCGACGGCGCGTCCTACGAACCCAAGTGGGACGGCTTCCGGTCGATCTGCTTTCGCGACGGCGACGAGGTCGAGTTCGGCAGCCGCAACGAACGCCCACTCACCCGCTACTTCCCCGAACTTGTCACCGCGGCGAAAGCCGAACTGCCGCAACGCTGTGTGATCGACGGCGAGATCGTCATCGCCACCGAGGCCGGGCTGGACTTCGAGGCGCTTCAGCAGCGGGTCCACCCGGCGGCCTCGCGGGTGAACATGCTCGCCGCCGCGACGCCTGCCTCGTTCATCGCCTTCGACCTGCTGGCCCTCGACGACCGGGGTTTCAGTGTCGAGCCGTTCGCAGTGCGCCGGGCGGCTCTCGCCGAGGCGCTGGCCGGCTGCGGGCCGGCGTTCCTTGTCACGCCGGCGACCACCGATCTGTCAACGGCGCTGCGGTGGTTCGACGAGTTGGAGGGCGCCGGTTTCGACGGGGTGATCGCCAAACCGCTCAGCGGCCCCTACGCGCCGGACAAGCGGGTGATGTTCAAGATCAAGCATCAGCGCACCGCCGACTGCGCGGTCGCCGGTTACCGGCTGCACAAAGGCAGCGACGACGCTGTCGGTTCACTGCTGCTCGGCCTCTACCGGGCCGACGGCACCCTGGCGTCGGTCGGCGTCATCGGGGCGTTCCCGATGGCGCGGCGCCGGGAGCTTTTCGCCGAATTGCAGCCGCTGGTAACCACTTTCGACGACCACCCGTGGCAGTGGGCCGGCGACAACCGGGAGACCTCGCGGTGGAACGCCGGCAAGGACCTGTCGTTCGTGCCGCTGCGCCCGCAGCTCGTGGTGGAGGTCCGCTACGACCACATGGAAGGCGACCGGTTTAGGCACACCGCGCAATTCAACCGCTGGCGCGACGATCGCGACCCGCGGTCGTGCACCTACGAACAGCTGGAGCAGCCGCTGACGGCGAGTCTGTACGACATCGTCCCGAACCTGCGCCGCACCGAACCTCCGACGGAAGGGCAGCCATGACCGCGTTCACACCGCCGGAGCCGGCCGAGGCGCTGGCCCGGTTGGGCATGCCGATGGACGAGGCCATGCGCACCCAGCGCGCGGTCCGGCGGCTGCACCTGGACCCGGTGTCGCATGAGGTGTTGCTGCCGCTGCTGGAGCTCTCGCTGCGCGCGCCCACCAGCTCTGACACCCAGGACTGGCACTACCTCGTGGTGGAGGACCCCGCCCAGAAGGCGCGGCTGGCCAAGCTCTACCGCCGCCTCTACCGGCTGTTCAACCCGATCGTCGAGCGGCAGGCGCGCGGTGATGCCCAGCAGCAGCGCAATATCGCCCCCGGGCAGTGGCAGGCCGAGCACTTCGAGGAGCTGCCGGTCCTGGTGATCCCCTGCTACCGCCGCGGCCTCAAGCACCGGCCGGTGGGGCACCCGCAGATCTCGGTGGCCTCGTTCTACGGGTCGATCTATCCGGCGGTGCAGAACCTGCTGCTGGCCTGCCGGGCCGTCGGCTTGGGGGCGTCACTGCAGACCCTGCCGATCTGGTGGGTGCCCGCTGCGCGGCGCATCCTGGGCCTGCCCCGCGACATCGTCCCGGTGTGCGTCATCCCGATCGGCTGGGCTAAGGGCCGCTACGGCCCCACCACCCGCCGGCCGATCGGCGAGGTGGTGCACCTCGACCGCTACGGCAATCAGCCCTTCCGCTGACGGTCCCCCTTCATACCGATGCTCACCACCCCCGACCACACAGCAGGCCGGTTCGCCCCCAGCCCGTCGGCCGATCTGCACATCGGCAACCTGCGCACCGCCGTGCTGGCGTGGCTGTTCGCCCGCTCGACCGGCCGTCGCTTCCTGATCCGGGTGGAGGACCTCGACGACCGCACCCACGACGACGTCGCGCACCGGCAACTGGCCGACCTCGCCGCGATCGGGATCACCTGGGACGAGCAACCGCAGTGGCAGTCCGCCCACCCCGATCGCTACAACGCGGTGATCGATCACCTGGCCGGCCAGGGCCTGGTCTACGAATGCTTCTGCAGCAGAAAGGACATCCTCAACGCACCACGGGCGCCGCACGCACCGGAGGGCGCCTATCCCGGCACCTGCCGGCACCTCACCGATGAGCAGCGCGCACAGCGGCGGGCGGCAGGCCGTCCCCCGGCGCTGCGGCTGCGCACCGATCGCGCCGACTACACCGTCACCGATCTGCTGCACGGCAGCTACACCGGAGTGGTCGACGACTTCGTGCTGCGCCGCGGCGACGGGGTGCCCGCCTACAACCTCGCCGTCGTCGTGGACGACGCACACTCCGGTATCGACCAGGTGGTGCGCGGCGATGACCTGCTGTCGTCATCGCCGCGGCAGGCGTATCTGACGGAATTATTGGGATACCAGCAGCCGGTGTACGCCCACGTTCCGTTGGCGCTCAGCACGCAAGGCAAACGGCTGGCCAAGCGCGACGGCGCCGTCACCCTCGCCGACCTCGGGGTGCCGCGGGCGTGGCAGCTGATCACCGAATCGCTGGGCTGGCCCGCCGACGACATGGCGGGCCTGCTGGAGTTGTTCGACCCGGCGCGACTGCCGCGCCAGCCGTGGATCTTTACTTAGGCGAGTTCCTTCCGCCCCCAGGGCGAACCGTAGGCGGTCAGCAGCTCCAGGAACGGCACCGCGTCGAAGGCCTCCGGCCCCAGCACCCCGGCGCCACTCCAGACCCCGGAAGCCAGAAGTTCAAGCGCCACAACGGGATTGATCGCGGTTTGCCATACGACGCATTGATGGCCGTACTCGGCCATCGACCATGCGTTGTCGACAACGTGGTAGAGGTAGGTGGACCGTGGCCGGCCGTCCTTGCCGGTTCCGGTCACCCAGAGACCCGCACACGTCTTGCCGCGCATCTTCGGTCCCAGCGTCGCCGGGTTGGGCAGGCAGGCCGCCACCACATCGCGCGGGCTCACCTGCATGCCTGCGACGTTGACCTTGTCGGTGCGGTCCAGTCCGAGCTTGTGCAGCGTCTTGAGAACGCCGATGAACTCCTCGCCGAGACCGTACTTGAAGGTGGCGCGCTTGCAGTCCACCCAGCGCGGCATCAGCAGCACTTCCTCGTGCTCGACGTTGACGCACTCCACCGGGCCGATGCCTTCCGGGAAGTCGAAAACCTCTGGCTCGCTGAAAGGTTCGGTGACAAACCAGCCGCGGCCCTTCTCCCATATCACCGGCGGATTGAGGCACTCCTCGATGGTGGTCCAGATCGAGAACGACGGCGCGAAGTCGTAGCCCTCGACGGTGAGGTTGGCGCCGTCACGGGTGCCCAGTTCGTCGATCTCGCTGAACAGGTGGTCGGCGGCGTAGCGGGCGAAGACGTCGGACAGCCCCGGTTCGACGCCGATGCCCACCAGCGCCAGCCGGCCGGCCTGCGCCCAGGAACCCTCAGCCGCGAATTGCTCGTCGCCGAGTTTCACCCCGGTGAGTTCGTAGGGCTTCTCGGGGTGGCGCCGCGACAGGCTCATCGCCATGTCCAGGTAGTCGGCTCCGCCAGCCAGCGCGCCCTCGAAGATCGGCATGGTGAAGCGCGGGTCGACGGCGTTCATCACGTGGGTAATACGTTGCTCGCGAACCAGATTCGCAACAGCATCGGCCGACGAAGCGTCGATGGCGGTGGCGCTGAACCGCGGGTCGTTGACGGCCGTGACGGCTGCGGCGGCACGCGCCTCGTCGTAGTCGGCGACGATGACGTGGTCGAAGAAGTCGCGGCGGGCCGCGATCGAGCAGAACGCCGAGCCGACGCCGCCGGCGCCGACGAGAAGAATTCTCATGCGCAAAAACTACAGCGGGTGCGCCGCACACACCGGAAAGGTGCGCCCGAAGGGATTCGAACCCCTAACCTTCTGACCTAAGCGACCGTATCCCAGCGTCTATCTGAGTCCGAGGGAATACGGCTCTACCACGCCATTCGGCCGTGTCGTGCGTTCTCGATATGAGTCAGTCTTGGCGAATCCACGGACGTTTGTATCGGGAAAGTAGCTGATCCAAGTACCCGATCGGGCGCGGGCCGTACGCCGGAGGCAGACCCCCACGCGATCAGGCGATGCGTTCAATCGTGCCGAGTTCAACCGCCAGCTTGTCCCGGGCGATTTCGGCGTCATACCGGGCCTGCATATTGATGAAGAACATGTCGCTGAGCCCCAGCGCACGCGACAATCGCAGCGCAGTGTCAGCCGTGATCGCCCGTTTCCCGTGCACGATTTCGTTGATACGGCGGGGTGGCACGTCGATAACCTTGGCGATCCGGTACTGGGTGATGCCCATCGGCTCGAGAAACTCCGTCATCAAAATCTCCCCGGGATGGGTGGGTGCGAAGTCAGCCATGTGCCTGCCCTTTCTAGTGGTAGTCGACGAAATCGACGTTCGACGCACCGCCGGCGCTCCAGGTAAAACAGATTCGCCATTGGTCGTTCACCCGCACGCTGTACTGACCGGCACGGTCCCCGCTCAGCTTCTCCAGCCGATTGCCGGGTGGCACACGCAGATCGTTGATAGTTCCAGCGGCATCGATCAGGATCAGCTTGTTGTACGCGAGTCTGCTTAGTTCCGGACTGATCCTCTTAACGTGGCGGCGCTGCCAGATCGCTTCCGCGTCTTTACCCCGGAACGAGCGGATCACCTGATAACAATAACGTCAGACGTTAGTAACGTCAACCGTTACTAATTCACACCCTGCGCTCCATCTCGATCCTGACGATCGAGCCGACAGCTTCATCAGGACCCAGCGCTACGTGCAGGCTCGCCATCCCGCGCAGAGTCACGTGCGGCTTGTACACCGGTTCGCCGTCCAGCCGAGCGCCGGGGAACCGCCGAGTCACCGCCGAGAGAGCCACGGCGGCTTCCAGACGCGCCAGCGGCGCCCCCAAGCAGAAGTGCGGTCCGAGACCGAAAGCCAGGTGGCGCAACGTCGTTCGGTCCGGATCGAATGCGTCGGGACGCTCGTTGACAGCCGGGTCGCGGTTGGCCGCCGCCAGGAGCAGCATCAGGGTGTCGCCCTTCGGCACCGTGACGTCTCCGATGGTCATCTCCTCTCCCGCGACGCGGCCGACGAGTTGCACCGGCGGGTCGTAGCGCAGGGTCTCCTCGACGATGGCCGGCGCCCGACCCGGGTCGGCGGCCAGTTCGGCCCAGTGGGCGGGGCGGCACAGCATCGCCAGCATCGCGTTGGCGATCAGGTTGACCGTGGTTTCGTGGCCGGCGATGAGCAGCAGGTTGCAGGTGGCCACGATCTCGTCCTCGGTCAACTGGTCGCCGGTCTCCTCGACCGCGATCAACCCGGACATCAGGTCGTCACGCGGGTGGGCCCGCCGCTGGTCGAGCAGGTCGCGCAGGTAGTCGCGCAGCCAATGCCCGGCCTGCAGCCGCTCGTCGAGGCCGGGTGCCTGGCCGGTGAAGGCGACGAACGGGTCCAGGCCCTGGGCGAGCAGCTCGGAGGCCTGGCTGAATTTCGGCTCGTCCTCCACCGGCACCCCCAACAACCGGCAGATCACCGCGACCGGTAGCGGGTGGGCCAGGTCGGCGATGACCTCGAAATGCCCCTTCTCCTGAACGGCGTCGAGCAACCCGTCGACCAGTTCGACGATGCCGGCTTCCAGCGACTTCACCACCTTGGGTGAGAACGCCTTGCTGACCAGCCGCCGCAGCCGGGTGTGGTCGGGCGGGTCGAGGAACAAAAAGCTCGGTGGGCCGAACGGGCGGACGTCGCCGCACTGGGCCATGGCCCGCTGATTGATGGTGGATTTGGCACGGTCGCTGCACGAGGCGGGATGGCGCAGCACCTCGTCGCAGTGCGCGAACGACGTGAACACCGTGAGGTTGGACTCCGGCAGCGCCAGTGGACCGTTCTCCCGCAGACGGCGGTAGATCGGATACGGGTCGGCGCGGTGTGCCGGGTCGAGCAGTTCCAGCAGCAGCTGCTGGGGTGCGGCGGTCATCGGTTCAGTGTGCCTGTTCGCTTAACGAACGACCCCCTGCCCGCAGCCCGGCGCCACGGCGGGCGCGCCGGCCAGCGCCTCAGCCAGCGACGGGGTGTCCGGCCGCAGCTGCGCCACCGGCGGCAGCGACAGGCGCACCTCGAACACCACGGCGCCCCGGCCCGGGGAGTCCCGGCAGCTGAGGCTGACCCGCGCCCCGGATCCGTTGCCGAGCCGGGCGTCGACGGCCTCCCGCACCGACCTTGACGACAGTTTCCGGCCGACCGCTCCGTCGAACACCGGGTCCAGTACCTCGATCGCCTGGTCGGCCAACGTGGCGGCAATGCCGAAGTACTCGGTGGGTGTGACGCCGGAACAGGTGCCGTGGGCGTACCACTCGTGCGGCGCCAGCACCTTCGGGTCCGACATCATTTCTTGCAACCGCTCCTGCAGATCGGGCGGCAGGTCCACCGGGCGGCGATCCTTCGAGTGTTTGGGCACGCCGCAGTACTGCTGCTCCCGCGGCTGCGGCCACAGGCCGTGCAGCAGGAAGTTCTCGCCGTGCTTGTCGACCCGCCCGGTGCGGCATCCGCTGGCCGACTTCTCGACCGCGCACAGCGCCGGCGCCCAGGTGATCACCAGCAGGCTCGACGGCGAATTCGGCGCCGGCTGGGCGGTCGACGCGGCGGGTGGCTCAGCCGGACGCCGGTGCGCCATCAGCGCGGCCACGGCGACGACGACGGCTGCCACCGCAACCAGAATCATCACGGTGCGGCGCCGAATCATGAAGCGGCCGAACCGTAATAGCGTCCCAGGAAGTCGTCGCGCAGCGCCGCGAAATCACCGGCCGCGATGGCGTCGCGGATGCGGTCGACGAGCCGGATGATGAACCGCTCGTTGTGAATGGTGCACAGCGTCGAAGCCAGTATCTCCTTGGCCTTGAACAGGTGATGGATGTAGGCGCGGGTGTAGTGCCCGCAGGTGTAGCAGTCGCAGTCCGGGTCGATCGGGGTGAAGTCGCGCCGGTAGCGCGCGCCGGTGATGTTGTACCGGCCGGTCGGGGCGTACACCGCGGCGTTACGCGCCACCCGGGACGGCGAGACGCAGTCGAAGGTGTCCGCGCCGGCGGCGATGGCGGCGAACAGGTCGTCGGGCTCACTGATGCCGAGCAGGTGACGCGGCTTGGCGTCGGGCAGTTCCTCGGTGCACCAGCCGATGATGGTGGCCAGGTTCTGTTTCTCCAGCGCACCGCCGATGCCGTAGCCGTCGAACCCGGCGCCGTCGGCGTCCACGAGACTCTCCAGCCCGCGGCACGCCTGTCGGCGCAGGTCCTCGTAGTTGGCGCCCTGCACCACGCCGAACAGTGCCTGCGCAGGTTTGGCCCCGGCTTCGGCCGCCGTCAGCCGCCGGTGCTCGGTCAGGCAGCGCTGCGCCCACGCCTGGGTGCGGGCCAGCGACTCCTCCTGGTAGGCGCGGGTGTTGACCAGGGTGGTCAGTTCGTCGAAGGCGAAGATGATGTCGGCCCCGAGCTGGTGCTGGATGCCGATGGACACCTCGGGGGTGAATCGGTGCGCCGACCCGTCGAGATGCGAGGTGAAGGTGACCCCGTCGTCGTCGACTTTGGCCAGCCGCTGCTTGCCCGTGGCGATCAAGTCGTCGGCCTGCACGCGGTGCGGGTCCTCCATCAGGACTTTGCGGAAGCCCGCCCCCAGCGACATGATCTGGAACCCGCCGCTGTCGGTGAAGGTGGGTCCCGGCCAGTTCATGAAAGCCCCCAGCCCGCCCGCCTCGGCCACGATGTCGGGCCCGGGTTGCAGATAGAGGTGGTAGGCGTTGGCTAGCACCGCCTGCGCGCCGAGGTCCCGCATGGTCTCGGGCAGGACAGCTTTCACCGTGGCTTTGGTGCCCACCGCGACGAACGCCGGGGTGCGGATGTCGCCGTGCGGTGTGTGGATCACCCCGCAGCGACCCCGTTCGGCCGGCAGTTCGGCCTCGACAGTGAAGTACGACACCGCGTCATCTAACCAACAATGAGGATTAGACCCCTCGCCGAATGGGCATGACCCGTACGTCAATTGTCAGCGGTGGCCCTGTTGGGTTCACCAGACGAAGGGAACACCCGTGGTACGAGGTTTTGTCGTCGGCGTCGCAAGCGCCGCGATCGCGGCGGCCGGCTTGACCGGCTGCTCCAGCGACAACACGTCGCAGGACAGCGCCTACAACGGCGCAACCAGTGACAGCAGTTCGTCATCCGTCACAGCGTCAGCGGGCTCAGCCACCGCGGCGGCCGGCGCGGGCACGGCCATGGTGAGCATCGACGGCCAGCCCAAGGACATTGCGGGCCAGATCGCCTGCGCGACGGTCGGCGACAAGGTCAACATCGCGATTGGTCAGCAGACCACCGGTATCGGCGTGATGATGGCGTCGGACGCCTCCACGGTGACCTCGGTGGGACTGGGCAACGTCGACGGCGTTGCGCTCGGCTACCAGGACGGCGCACCGGGCGGCAGTGCCACCGCCACCAAGGACGGCCAGACCTACACGATCAGCGGCACAGCGACCGGCGTCGACATGGCCAATCCGATGCAGCCGATGACCAAACCGTTCGAGATCAGGGTCACTTGCCCATAGTGCCCTTGGCCGCTCCGGCGGCGCGTCTGGGAGTGGACGCCGATCCGGCGGCGCGCTTGCTTCCGCGCGCCGCCGGTTTGGCTGACGCGCTTCCCACCGCACGCTCCAGATCGGTGAGCGAATCCTCCAGGTGCCCGAGCATCCGCTGCAGGCTGGGCACACTGCGCCGGCATCCGACCAACCCGAAGTCGAGATTGTCGGCGTTATTCGACAGCGTGATGTTCATCGCCTGGCCGTCGAGGGCGATCGACAGCGGATAGTTGCCGTCCAGGCGGGCGCCGTTCCAGTACAACGGTTCCCGCGATCCGGGCACGTTGGAGATCACCAGGTTGAACGGCGGCGCTGCCGAACCGAGTGCCGGGGAGACCAGCGACAGCAGCAGCGGGGAGATGTTGAACGCCGACAGCGCCACCTGCTGAACCTTCGGCAGTTCATTGAAGACCGCCTTGTTGCGGCGCATCGACGCACTGACCTCTTTCAGCCGCTCCGCCGGGTCCTCAAGGTCGGTGGCCAGGCTGGCCAGCAGCGCGCCGACCTGGTTGCCGCCACTGGAGGCGGCCTCGTCACGCAAACTCACCGGCACCATCGCGATGAGCGCACGGTCCGGCAGCGCATGCCGTTCAAGCAGATAGGCCCGCAGCGCGCCGCCGCACACGGCGAGCACGACGTCGTTGAGCGTCACCCCGGCTGCCTTCTTGATGGCCATGAACCGTTCGATGGGCCACGACTGCGCGGCCACCCGCCGCGCGCCCCCGATAGGAACGTTGAAGATGGTCTTGGGCGCACCGACCGGAAGGGTCAGCTGTTGCTGGAGCAGTCCTTTGTTCGCCAGGTACAGGGCTGACGGCGCTAGTCCTGCAACGGATTCCGCCATGTCGATCAAACTTCTGAGCGGCGAGGAGCCCTTACCCTTGCTGGCGCTCTTACTCTTGCCGGCCGCGCGACCGTTCAGCGCCCACAGCACCCGGGCCTCGTGGTCATCGGGGTCGTCGGACAGCGCTTTGCGCATCATCCGCATCGCGCTGACCCCGTCCACCAGGGAGTGGTGAATCTTGGTGTACACGGCGAAGCGGCCGTCGTTGAGTCCCTCGACGAGGTGGCTCTCCCACAGCGGACGGTGACGGTCGAGCAACGAGCCGTGCAGCCGCGACGTCAGTTCCAGAAGCTCACGTACCCGGCCGGGGGACGGCAGCGCCGATCGGCGCAGGTGATATTCCAGGTCGAGGTCTTTGTCGAATGCCCAGGTGAGATTCGCGATGCCGCCGAGCAACTCGGCCGGATGTTTGCGGAACGTCGGGGCGACGTCCTTTCGGGTGACGAGATCCTGGTAGATCTGCTGGAGGAACTCCGGACCGGCGCCCTGCGGCGGCTCGAAGAGTTGCAGCCCCGCCACATGCATGGGGTGCTCGCGGGACTCAGCGAGCAGGAACATCGAGTCCACCGGCGAGATGAGTTGCATTCGAATACCGCCTCCACTGCTTCCCCTGACGGGTTCCCCGCCGTGATTTTTCAACACTAGTCAACACCGCCGTCAACGTGGCCCGGGTCGAAAGGCCCTGTCCGCAGCCGGCCGGTTCACGGCACTGTGGAAACATGCCGACCCGCCACTGGTTGACACTCCTGATCGCCGCGGCGGTGTGCGCGGCGTGTACGGCCGGTCCCACAGCGGGCGTGCCACAGGCCGGCCCGAAATCCGACGCCGTCACGTCGAGCACGGCGGTGTCACCGGAGCCCGGCGACCCTTCCCTTGCCACCCGGATCCGCGACTGGAAGCTGCGGGCCGGCGACCATTTCAGCGCCTCCGCCGACGCCTTGGAACAGGTATCGCAGGCCTCGGCCGCCGAGGATGAAGCGGGCTTGTGGTCAGGATGTCAGCGCCTGCACGACGCCAACGCCATTGGCCTGCAGGACGACCTGCCGACGCCGGACCCGAGACTCACCGGCGAACTGCAGAAGATGATCGATGACATGAACACCGCGACGCACGCCTGCCTGCGGTTCGTGCTCGGCCGCAAACAAGGAGAAGCCGACACCTACCAGGAATATCTGGCCCGCGCGATTGAACACCTGCAGCGCGCCAAAGCAATCCTCACCGCCTTGGAGAAGTGAAGGCGCTCGAATTCTTTCAGCGACGACCGCCGCCACCTGGGACTGCATTCCAACCCGGCTCGGCCACCTCGGCCTCGGTGAGCTGATCGCTGGTGTCCGGAATGACGGTGGGAACACAGTTCATCGAGAAGCTGTCGGTGGTGTCGACGATGTCGTTGCAGTCAGCCAGGACGCGGGGTGCCGGCTGGTGGGAGGCGGCCAGCACGGCGGCCGGTGTCACGGCAAGGGCGGCGCCCACGACGAAGAAGAGCAGCTGTCGGCCGCGAGCGGAAACGGTCACACCCATGAGAGAACTCCAGACGGATCGGTTAGAACCTAGATCTTCTAGGTTAGACCACCGAGGGAACAGGCGTGCTGCGCCCGATCTCGCTGAGGTCGCTGATTCGGTAGGCGGTGACCGAGGTGTCTCCGACGGCGTAGAGGACGTCGCCGATCCGCACGGTGCGCAGGGTGGGCTCGGCGGGATGGATCTCACCGACCACGTCGATGCCTGTCGGGCTCACCCGCAGCACTTTGAGGTACTGGCCGTACCGGTAGCCGGTCTGCGGGTCATACCCGCTGCCGGTCACCGGGACCACCAGCAGGCCGTCCTGCTCGGAGTACAGCAGCGCGTGGTGGTCGAACTGGGCGTCCGACCACGACCACTGGTAGCCGGGATCGAGGAATTCGCGTTCGATCTGGGTCAGGTTGGCCCCGTCCCGGACGTCGAACAGGCTGGCGTGCACGTGGGTGTTCCAGCTGCCGTCCTCGCGTTCCTGCCCGATGCCCAACAGCAGACCGTCGCCGACGGACTGCAGGTAATTGGAGAAGCCGGGCACCACCAGTTCGCCCTGCAACGCCGGCGCGGCCGGGTCGCTCAGGTCGATGGCGAACAGCGGGTCGGTGCGGACGAACGTCACCAGGTAGGCGGTATCGCCGACATAGCGAACGGCGTAGAGCTGCTCGCCGGGCGCCAGGCCGGTCAGCTGTCCGACCTGATCGAGCGTGGTGCCGGCGGTGTCCAGGACGGTGATGCCGTTGTCGTCCCGGGTGATCGAGGTGCCCCCGCCCCACTGCCCGCTGGTGGTGTGGGTGGCCACCCGCAGGTAGCCGTTGCGCTCGTCCATCGCGAACTGGTTGATCAGTGTTCCGGATACCAGGCCGGTAGCCTGGTAGGAGACCTTCGGCCCAGCGACGACGAACCGGTCGATCCGGGTGTCGGACGAGTATCCGGACTCGGTGTAGTGGTCCTCGGCAGTGGCCACGTACAGCGTGCTGGGCGTCATGTAGACGGTGCCGCCGTTGGCCGAGACCATGGTTGCGACGCTGTCGCTGAACGCCGGGCCGCGCCGGGAGTCCACCGAGGCCACTGTCAGCACGGTCTGCTGGTTGTCGGCGTGCGGCCGCACGATGTCCTTCGGCGCCGCGAGCAGCCCGAGGTCGACGGTGTTGCCGTTGGCGTCGACGCGGTAGGCGTGCGGCAGTGACAGATCCACGATCTTGTCGCCTACCCGGGCCACGTACTCGTCCCACGTCTCGTAGGTGCGGTTGGCGACCGGCGCGCTCGGGTCGAAGCGAATCCTGGCTTCTTGGGACAGCTCCGCGGGCGCAGCTCCGCCGTCGATGTACTGGATCGGGACGTCGGTGTACTTCGGAGCGGGCAGGTTCACCGACCGCTGCGTGACGACATAGACGACGCCGTCGACCGCACGGGAGTCCTGGTAGGCGCCGTCGAAGACGGTCTGCTTCACCACCACGGGGGCGGTGCGGTCGGTGACGTCGTAGACGGTGACCGTGGTTTGCGGATTCCACGGACCCCAATAGCCGGGGTAGGCCATCTTGACGTACGGGCCGTACCAGCCATTGCCCGACTGGGTGAGCACAGTCAGCGTGTCACCGGCCAGGTACTCGCCGACGACGTCGCCGGACAGCATCGACTGCGACGCCACCGACAGGTCGGTGCGCGTGATCGTCAGCGTGCCGTTGTGTGCGGTGTAAATGAAGTTGCCGTCGTTCTCGACGAAGTCCGCCTCGTCGACACCGTTCACCTGAGTGTTGGTGCCGGAGTTGGCGCCCGTCCCCGCGCCGTCGGCCTGGGCCTTGAGGTACTCCGGGTACGGGCCGTACGGGCCGTAGCCGTAGACCGGCACGGTGGTGCCGAACAGGTTGCCGTATTGCTGCTTGGCAAGACCGAGCAGGTAGTCCTGCATCTGGGCATCGGTGAAGTACGCGTCGGGGGCCGGGTCGGTCTGGCCGGTGGCCTGCCCGGGGTAGAGGGCCGGTAGCATGCTGGAGAAAGTTCGGCGCACCAGCAGCAGTGCGCCTTCGAGGAGATCGGCCATCGGACCGCCCGGCAGCCCGGCAACCCACTTGGCGGTGGAATCGAAGAAGCTGGAGATCGCCCCCGAAATGGCGACCGTGACCTCCGCGACGGGCTTGGCCAGCGCCGGCGGCGGGCTGCTGAAGAATTCGTTGATCGCCGGCAGCCCTACGACGCTCGCCGCAGGGCGCGGCGCGAGGGTGGCCGCCGTGACGGCGGGCGCAGCGGACGCTGCCGGGGCGACGGCCTGCGCAGGCGCCGCGACGACGGGCCGCACGGGGTTGCTATCGGACTCGGCAGGCGTTGCTGGAGTGGGTGTGTGACCACCCCGCGGCGCGACGGCAACCGGCGCGGAATCGTCGGAACGGGCGTCGCGCTCCTGCCGGTCGGCGACCCGGCGCGCGGGACGCGACTCGACGATCTCCGGCAGCACCGGGTCGTCGGCGTCGGTGCTGGCGGCCGGCTCGGGGGCGATCCGGCCACGGCCCGGGTTGGTGATGTCCGAATCATCGTTCTGCGCTGGCCGGGAAGGCCGGATCGGAGTCGCCGTGTCGTTAGCCGACGACGGCTGTTCGGCGGGGGCCGACGAGGTGTCGGCGTCAGTGGAATCGGCGGCGGCGATTCCGGCCGCCTGCGGTCCTGCGAGCGACAGCCCCAAGGCGAACGCCGCGAGTCCCGCCCGTGCTCCACGTTTGACTGCCGACACCGCGGACCCCTGTCACCATTTGTTGCTCAGAATTTGCTGGAAACTGCGCCGAAGAATAGCTGTGAATCAGGACACCCGTCAAACCTCTGAACGGGCGAAAAAGCGGCCACCACTACCGATGGGGATCGAAGCAGTGGTGGCCGCGGCAGCTCAACCAGCGACGGGGAAGCGGGTTTACGATGCCGAGTTCATCGTATTGCTCACCGTGTCAATTTGCAGCGCAAAGCGAGCGGTGTCCGGCGGCTTTTTTCACGCGATCGGCTCGGCCTTCGGCAGCGTGTAGGTTCCGTCGAGCACCGAGGGGCCGGGCCGGTATATCCGCATCAGAAAGTTCCAGCCGTCGGAGACGTCGAGTCGGTTGGGCACATCGCCGCACAACTCCCGCGATCCGTAATGAACGGTAAAGGTGCCGTCGTCGTTGAGTGTGACGTTGGAGGAGTTGAGGATGCAGTTCTCGTTCTTCATGAATCCGTCTTCGCCGTAAACGGTGATGGACCAGAACGCATTGTTCTCTGGTACCTGGTAAGTGGCCTGGTAGCAGACATCCGGATCGTGGTTGCCGCTGTAGTTCAGGTAGGTGGCGTCCCATTCGGGGAACAGGCCCCATGCCGCCGCAGCGGCGATATGACGTGTCGCTTCGTCGACTTTCCCGCGCGGCCCCATCATCCCCTTCCAACTGCTGTACTGCGCGGAGTCCCGCTCGTACTGGTCGGTGAGGGCTTGCAGCGACGCCATGCCCCACTGCAGCGGCGGAAGCGCATCGGCACTCCCCGCCTCGATGACGAACTGGTCCTGTAGCCGGTTCACCAAGGCGATCTCGTCGCCATCCTTGGGATCGAACACCTTGATCCGGACGCCGACGCCCAGATACTTGGTGTCGGTGGGGAGGTCGTGCTTGCCCGCGTCGTAGATCACGAACGGGCAGTAATGGTCGTCGTCGACGAGGTAGACCGACGCGTAGCGCCCCTCGGGCAATTGCGGCACGGTGATCGTTGCGCCCTTGGAAGTGTCGACGACGCCCATCGAATAGAGGGTGTCCCGGTTCATCCGAACGACGTTCTGTTTATCCAAGGGGGTCGGCGCCCGGAAGTGATAAAGCCGATTCACTCCGGCGGCCATTGTGACGACTTCGGCGAACTGCCGATCGGTCTCGGCCCGGATGTAGGTCTGCGGGGTGACGGCGGTCGGTTCGGTCACGGGAAGTCCTCCTTGGTTGTCGGATCGCGGGTTGGCGCAGGCCGCCAGTAGGCCGACGGAGGCGGCGAGGCTACCGCCCAGGAACCGTCCGGCGGCTCAGCATGAGCGGCTCACTATTTAATGACCCATTCGGTACTCGCTTTCGAAACGTACTGGATCACATCGCTTTTGGACTTGGGGACGTAGATCCGAAGCAGCGCGGCGAAGGGCGT
>JAULZA010000158.1:0-9182 GCA_032117575.1 Mycolicibacterium sp. | reverse complement strand
GGCTGATGGCCGATCGGGGATGGTCGGCCGGGTCGGCCGGGACACTGGTGGCCCTGTCCCAGGTGCTCGGGGCGCTGGGCCGCGTCGCGGCAGGCCGGTGGTCGGATCGGGTGGGGGCACGGCTGGGACCGATCCGGACGATCGCTGTCGGGGCGGCGGCGACGATGGCATTGCTGGCCATCACCGATGCGCTCGGCTCGCCGTGGAGCGTTGCCGTGATGGTCGTGGCTTCGGTGGTGACTGTCAGTGACAACGGACTGGCCTATACGGCGATCGCCGAGATCGCGGGGCCGTTCTGGAGCGGCCGTGCGCTGGGCACCCAGAACACCAGCCAGTTCCTGACGGCCGGCCTGACGCCCCCGCTGATGGGTGCGCTGATCGGCGCCGCCGGTTATCCGGCAGCGTTCGCGGTCTGTGCGCTATTCCCGGTGCTGGCCATCCCGCTGGTGCCGCGGGACGAGCCGTTGTGATGGTGGACCACTTAGAGCCGGTCGCGGATGCGCGCGCCCACCGCGGCGGTGGACAGTGCCGCTGGGCCGCGGGTGGCCAGATGGTCGGCGACGGCCTTATCGACTCGGGCCGCCGCCGCGTCCTCCCCCAGGTGCGATAGCAGCAACGCCACGCTCATCACCGCCGCGGTCGGGTCGGCGATGCCCTGGCCCGCAATGTCGGGCGCACTACCGTGCACCGGTTCGAACATCGAGGGGTTGGTGCCGGTGGCGTCGATGTTGCCGCTGGCGGCCAGGCCGATTCCGCCGGACACCGCCGCGGCGAGGTCGGTGATGATGTCGCCGAACAAGTTATCGGTGACGATGACGTCGAAGCGACCCGGATCGGTGACCATGTGGATGGTCGCGGCGTCGATGTGCTGGTAGGCGACCTCGACGTCCGGGTACTCCTTACCCACCTCAGCGACCAACCGGGACCACAGGTTGCCGGCGAAGGTCAGCACGTTGGTCTTGTGCACCAGCGTCAGGTGCTTGCGGCGGGTGTCGGCCAGCGAGAAGGCATACCGCACAACGCGTTCCACGCCGAAGGCGGTGTTGAGGCTGACCTCGGTGGCAACCTCGTGCGGGGTGCCGGCGCGGATCACGCCGCCGTTGCCGGTGTACGGGCCCTCGGTGCCCTCGCGGACGACGACGAAGTCGATCTCCGGGGTTCCGCCGAGCGGGCTGTTCACACCCTCGTAGAGACGGCTGGGCCGCAGGTTCACGTGATGGTCCAACGCGAACCGGGTCTTGAGCAGCAGACCGCGTTCCAGGACTCCGCTGGGCACCGACGGGTCACCGATCGCGCCGAGCAGGATGGCGTCGTAGCCGCGCAGCTCGTCGATCATGCCTTCCGGCAGAACTTCTCCCGTCGCGTGGTAACGCCGTGCCCCCAGGTCGTATTCGGTCTTCTCGACTCCGGGCAGCACCGCGTCGAGAACCGTCAGGGCCTCAGCGATCACCTCCGGGCCGATGCCGTCGCCCGGAATCACCGCGAGTCTCATCTGCGCCCCTCCTCCTCATCGCTTCGCTCTGCATCGTCGCCGGCGCGCTTCACCGGCGCCGCGCGTTTCGTCACGACAGGTCAACCACTTCCACGGTGGTGGCGTCGAGGGCAGTGCGGATCGCCTCCCGCACATCGGCCGGCGCGTCGCGGTCCAGCCGCAGCATCACCGTCGCCCCGGTGCCGGAGGTGTCCTGACTCATCTGAGCCGCTTCGATATTCACGCCCGCCTCGCCGAGCAGGGTACCGATCTTGCCCAGCGCGCCGGGCTTGTCGCCGTAGTGCAGGATCAGGTTCACGCCCTCGGCCCGCAAGTCGAAGCTGCGGCCGTTGATCGAGACGATCTTCTGCACTTCCTGCGGTCCGGTGAGCGTGCCTGACACGTTGACCGCCGACCCGTCCGGCCCGACCACCCGCACGTCGACCAGGCTGCGGTGGTTGGGGCTTTCACTGGCGGTGCTCAGGTCGGCCGCCAGGCCGCGGTCGGCGGCCAGCGCCGGCGCGTTGACGAACGTCACCTGCTGATCGGTGATGGTGGAGAACAAGCCGCGCAGAGCGGACAGCTTCAGCACACCGACGTCGTCGGACGCCAGCTCACCCAACACCTTGACCGACAGGCTTTCCGGCGGCTCGGTGGCCAGTACACCGACCAGCACGCCGAGCTTGCGGACCAGTTCCAACCACGGCGCCACGTCCTCGCTGACCGCGCCGCCGCCGACGTTGACCGCATCGGGCACGAATTCCCCGGCCAGCGCCAGCTTGACGCTGGCGGCGACGTCGGTGCCGGCACGATCCTGGGCCTCGCTGGTCGACGCGCCGAGGTGCGGGGTCACCACCACCTGCGGCAGGTCGAACAGCGGGCTGTCGGTGCAGGGCTCGGCGCCGAAGACGTCCAGGCCGGCGGCCCGCACGTGACCGCTCTTGACGGCGTCGGCGAGCGCGTGCTCGTCGATCAGCCCGCCGCGAGCGGCGTTGACGATGATCACACCGGGCTTGGTTTTGGCGAGCGCCTCCTTACCCAGCAGCCCCGCGGTCTCCTTGGTCTTGGGCAGGTGCACGGAGATGAAGTCGGCACGAGCCAGCACGTCGTCGAGGGGCAAAAGCTCGATACCCATTTGCGCGGCCCGGGCTGGCGGCACGTAAGGGTCGTAGGCCACGACGTAGGTGCCGAACGCGGCAAGCCGCTGGGCCACCAGCTGGCCGATGCGGCCCAGGCCCACCACGCCGACGGTCTTGCCGAAGATCTCGGTGCCGTTGAACGACGAACGCTTCCAGGTGTGCTCGCGCAGGGTGGCATCCGCCGCGGGGATCTGGCGGGCCGCCGACAGCATCAGCGCAAGAGCGTGCTCGGCGGCACTGTGAATATTCGAGGTGGGCGCGTTGACCACCAGCACACCGGCGGCGGTGGCGGCATCGACATCGACGTTGTCCAGGCCGACGCCGGCGCGGGCAACGATCTTCAGCTTGGGCGCGGCAGCGATCACCTCGGCGTCCACGGTGGTGGCCGAGCGGACCAGCAGCGCGTCGGCGTCAGCCACGGCTTCCAGCAGCTTGGGCCGGTCCGGGCCGTCGACCCATCGGACCTCCACCTGGTCGCCGAGGGCGGCCACGGTCGATTCGGCAAGTTTGTCGGCAATCAGCACCACAGGCAGGCTCACGCGGACAGCGTAATGGGACGGGATAGAGCGCCGGAGATCGGGAAGAGTAGAGGCGGGGAACCGGAAGGAGAGCGCGGATGGACGTCACGGTGGTCGGCAGCGGTCCCAATGGCTTGGCGGCTGCCGTGTTGTGCGCCCGCGCCGGCTTGACGGTGCAGGTTCTGGAGGCTCAGAGCACCCTGGGCGGGGGCTCTCGCACCCTGCCCGACCCGGAGTTCCCCAGTGTCTGCCACGACATCTGCTCGGCGATTCACCCACTGGCACTGGCTTCACCGTTCTTCGCCGAGTTCGATCTGCGCTCCCGCGGTGTGGGACTGGTGGCCCCGGAGATCTCCTACGCCAACCCACTGCCGGGCAAGCCGGCGGCGTTGGCCTATCGGGATCTGGAGCGCACCTGCGCCGGGTTGCGCCACGGCGGTGACTGGCGGCACCTGCTCGGTCCGCTCGCCGCCCGAGGCGACGAGGTGGTGGGCTTCCTGATCGGCGACAAGCGCTCATTGCCACCGGATATCCCGGCGGCAGCGCTGCTGGCCCAGCGGATGCTGGAACAGGGCACCCCGGCCTGGAACATGCTGCGGGGCGAGGATGCCCGGGCGTTGTTCACCGGTGCCGCCGCGCACACGATCGCGAGGATGCCGTCACTGGTGGCGGCCGGCGCGGGGCTGCTGCTGGCGACCCTCGCGCACACCTCGGGTTGGCCGGTGCCGGTTGGGGGCAGTCAGGCCATCGCCGACGCCCTGCTCGAGGATCTGCGCGCGCACGGCGGAACGGTGCAGGCCGGGGTCGAAGTCACCACGGCGCCGCCGGGGGTGGTGCTCTACGACACCGCGCCGACCGCACTGCTGGACATCTACGGCCCGGCGCTGCCGGATCGGTACCGCCGCGCACTGCAGCAGTACCGCTACGGCCCCGGCGTGGCCAAGGTGGATTTCGTTCTGTCCGAGGACATCCCGTGGGCCGATGAACGACTGGCCTCGGCTCCGACGTTGCACCTCGGCGGAACCCGGGCACAGATGACGCACGCCGAACGGGAAGTCGCCGACGGCCGCCACGCGCCATGGCCGATGGTGCTGGCCGCACAGTCGTGGGTCGCCGACCCGAGTCGCATCGACGCCCGGGGCCGACGGCCGTTCTGGACCTACGCCCACGTGCCGGCCGGATCGAGCGTGGACCAGGCCGGCGTGATCACCGAGGTGCTGGAACGCTTCGCCCCCGGCTTCTCCGACATCGTCGTCGCCACCCGCAGTGTCCCGGCGTCGGATCTGCACCTGCACGACGCGAACTACGTCGGCGGCGATATCGGCGTCGGCGGCAACTCGGTGATCCGCGCCCTGCTCGGCCCAACCCCCCGGGTGAACCCGTGGGCCACCCCGATACCGCACGCGTACCTGTGCTCGTCGGCCACCCCGCCGGGCGGCGGCGTGCACGGCATGAGCGGCTTCTACGCGGCCCGGACCGTGCTGCGTCGGGAATTCGGCCTGCCCGTTCCGGCCCTGCGCCCCTGAGTACTTGTCGACGACACACAGATCGTTGCTGTCATTAGTGTTTCGCGACAATTCCAGTGTGTGATCGATCTAACAGCGACATAGCACCGCACCTAGAGCCTGAAATTATTTTGACGACAGCTGGTCTGACATGACCGGATTGCGACATCCTGACATTAGCTGTGGTTATGCTTCCAGGGTTCGCGCCGCAGCCCCGAGGGAGTTCCATTGGTCAACGACAGCAACCGAGAAATCGGCACCGTGCTCTCGTACATCCTCGGTCGTCAGCTTCGCACCGGTGAGATCGTCAACGCGCTGGGTGTGTCCCGGTCGGCCTATTACCTCGCACGCGATGAGGGCCGACTTACCAACGCCAACAACCTGATCCGGCTGGCGAAGGCCTTCGGCATCAATCCCGTCGACCTGCTGGTCCGGTACGGCATGGTCAGCCGTGAAGCCGTGCTCGACTACGCCATGGACGTGGCCAACGCCGACCGCCTCCGGGCGGCGGAAGCCGCCGAGCGCCAGTCGCGGCCGATGCGGCCGCCGCAGCGGGTGCAGGCAGTCGCCCACTGACGCTGCGGGCGGCCCGCCCCCGGCTCAGGCTGTTTCGGTGATGGGCCGGTCGACCCAGCTCATCAGCTTGCGCAGCTTGGCGCCGGTGACCTCGATGGGGTGCTCGGCATTCTTCTTGCGCAGGCCCTCGAGTTCGGCGTTGCCGCCCTCGACGTTGGCGACGAGGCGCTTGACGAAAGTGCCGTCCTGGATTTCGGCGAGGATCTGCTGCATCCGCTTCTTGGTGTCGGCGTCGATCACGCGCGGCCCGGACAGGTAGCCGCCGAACTCCGCGGTGTCGGACACCGAGTAGTTCATCCGAGCGATGCCGCCCTCGTACATCAGGTCGACGATCAGCTTCAGCTCGTGCAGCACCTCGAAGTAAGCCAACTCGGGTGCGTAGCCGGCCTCGACCATCACCTCGAACCCGGTCTTGACCAATTCCTCTGTGCCGCCGCACAGCACGGCCTGCTCACCGAACAGGTCGGTTTCGGTCTCGTCCTTGAAGGTGGTCTTGATGACGCCGGCACGGGTGCCGCCGATGGCCTTGGCGTAGGAGAGAGCCAGGGCCAAGCCATTACCGGTCGGGTCCTGCTCGATGGCGACCAGGCAGGGCACGCCCTTGCCGTCGACGAACTGCCGGCGTACCAGGTGGCCGGGGCCCTTGGGGGCGACCATGCCGATGGTGACGTCGGACGGCGGCTTGATCAGGCCGAAGTGGACGTTCAGGCCGTGGCCGAAGAACAGCGCGTCGCCGGCCTTGAGGTTGGGCTCGATGTCGTTTGTGAAGATCTCGGCCTGCGCGGTGTCGGGCGCGAGCAGCATGATCACGTCGGCCCACTTGGCGACCTCGGCCGGGGTGCCCACCTCCAAGCCCTGCTCTTCGACCTTGGCGCGCGACTTGGAGCCCTCCTTGAGGCCGACCTTCACCTCAACGCCGGAGTCCCGCAGGCTCAGCGAGTGGGCATGGCCCTGGCTGCCGTAGCCGATCACACCGACCTTGCGGCCCGCAATGATCGACAGGTCGGCGTCGTCGTCGTAGAACATCTCGATTGCCGGATGGCTTTCAGACACAGTGAACTTCCCTCTCTTGGTTTCTACTTCGCGTTCGTCATGCCGCGCGGACCGCGCGATAGTGCTACCACACCGGACTGCACCGTCTCCTTGATGCCGTACGGTTCGAGCACCCGCAGCAGCGCTTCCAGCTTTTCCTCGGTGCCGGTGGCCTCGACCGTCAGCGACTCGTTGGACACGTCAATGACCTTGGCGCGGAACAGATTCACCGCCTCGATGACCTGGCTGCGGTTGCCGGCGTCGGTGCGGACCTTGATCAGCGCCAGCTGACGCGCAACCATGTTGTCGTCGTCCTGCTCGACGATCTTGATCACGTTGATCAGCTTGTTGAGCTGCTTGGTGATCTGCTCCAGCGGCGTTTCCTCGGCGGTGACCACGATGGTCATCCGGGACATGTTCTTGATGTCGGTCGGACCAACGGCCAGCGACTCGATGTTGAACCCGCGCCGCGAGAACAGCGCCGCCACGCGGGCCAGCACGCCGGGCTTGTCCTCGACGAGGACCGACAGGGTGTGGGTGACTGTCCTTGAATTAGAAGAAGTCGGCATTACGCACGTCCCTCGGAGTTGTCCTCGTCAAACAGCGGCCGGATGTTGCGGGCCGCCATGATCTCGTCGTTGCCGGTGCCCGCGGCCACCATCGGCCAAACCTGTGCGTCGGCGCCGACAATGAAGTCGATCACCACCGGTCGGTCGTTGATAGCCCTGGCCTGGTTGATCACGTCGACCACGTCTTCGGAACGCTCGCAACGCAATCCGACGCAGCCCAGCGCCTCGGCGAGCTTCACGAAGTCCGGGATGCGCTGGCTGTGGGTGGCCAGATCGGTGTTGGAGTAGCGCTCGCCGTAGAACAGCGTCTGCCACTGCCGCACCATGCCCAGGTTGCCGTTGTTGATCAGCGCCACCTTGATCGGCACGCCCTCCACCGCGCAGGTGGCCAGCTCCTGGTTGGTCATCTGGAAGCAGCCGTCGCCGTCGATGGCCCACACCTCGGCGTCCGGGCAGGCCATCTTGGCGCCCATGGCCGCCGGCACGGCGTAGCCCATGGTGCCCAGGCCGCCGGAGTTCAGCCAGGTGCGGGGTTTCTCGTAGGAGATGAACTGGGCGGCCCACATCTGGTGCTGACCCACGCCGGCGACGTAGATGGCGTCCGGACCGGCGATCTTGCCCAAGGTCTCGATGACGTACTCCGGGCTGAGGCTGCCGTCGCTCTGCGGGCCGTAGCTCAGCGGGAACTTCTCCCGAATTCCGTTGATGTAGAACCACCAGTCGGCCAGGTCGGGATCGGCAACCCCTTCGTTGCCGATCCGCTCGGCACCGGCGGGCATCCGCGTGAAGGCGTCGATCAGATCCCGCAGGACGGCCTTGATGTCGCCGACGATCGGGACGTCGGCGTGCCGGTTCTTGCCGATCTCGGCCGGGTCGATGTCGGCGTGGATGACTTTGGCGTCGGGGGCGAAGGTGGACAGCTTGCCGGTGACCCGGTCGTCGAAGCGGGCGCCGAGGGTGATCAGCAGGTCGCTCTTCTGCAAGGCGGCCACCGCGGCCACCGTGCCGTGCATACCGGGCATGCGCAGGTTCTGGTGATGGCTGTCGGGGAAGGCGCCGCGAGCCATCAGAGTGGTGACCACCGGAATCCCGGTCAGCTCGGCCAGCTCCTTGAGTTCCTCGGTCGCGTTGCCGCGGATCACCCCGCCGCCGACGTAGAGCACCGGCTTGCGGGCGGCGGTGATCAGCTTGGCCGCCTCCTTGATCTGGCGACCATGTGGCCGGGTATTGGGCTTGTAGCCGGGCAGGTCCAGCTGCGGCGGCCAGGCGAAGGTGCACTCGCCCTGCAGGACGTCCTTGGGGATGTCGACGAGCACCGCTCCGTGCCGGCCGGTGGAGGCGATGTGGAACGCCTCGGCGATCGAGCGGGCGATGTCGTTGCCGTCGCGGACGAGGATGTTGTGCTTGGTCATCGGCATGGTGATGCCGGTGATGTCGGATTCCTGGAAGGCGTCGGTGCCGATCAGGCTGCGCCCGACCTGGCCGGTGATGGCGACCACCGGGATGGAGTCCATCTGCGCGTCGGCCAGCGGGGTCACCAGGTTGGTGGCGCCCGGCCCGGAGGTGGCCATCATCACCCCAACCCGGCCGGTGGCGTGGGCGTAGCCGCTGGCGGCGTGGCCGGCGCCCTGCTCGTGGCGTACCAGGACGTGGCGGACCTTCTTCGAGTCGTACAGCGGGTCGTAGACCGGCAGCACGGCGCCGCCGGGGATGCCGAAGATCAGGTCGACGTCGAGTTCCTCCAGCGAACGCACCACCGCCTCGGCGCCGGTCATCTGCTGCGGGGCTACCCGCCGCTGCGAGTGGCCCTGCGCATGGGTGTCGTGTGCGCCGTTGGTCGGGGTGGCCGCAGTCGTGGCCGCAGACGTGGCCGCAGACGTGGCCGCAGACGTGGCCGGAGTCTCGGTTGCTCGGGTGGCAGGTGCGCTCACTGGTGTCCTCGGTGTCGGTCGGGTGCGGATATTCAGGTTGGGCAAGAAAAAACCCCCGTCAGCATGGCGGCTGTACGAGGGTTGCGCGCTGGTGCGTGTGGCTAAACCCGGCGGAGGGCTAGCGCGGCACCAACGCGCTGACCTACTACGAGCTCTCCGCCGGAAGTCATAACCCCGAAGGTTAGCCTCGGCACAGGTCAAGCGTCAAATTGATCCGGGGCCAAATTGATCCGGCGATCCGGCGCAGTGCGATGATTCTCCGATGACGGACGGACCCGACAGCCCCAAGACGGTGATCCGCATTTCCCCGATCGCCCATTTCGCGTCGATATTCCTGGCGTTGTCGCTGCTCACCATCGGTCCGGCCTTCGGGATGGGGCCCATGCTGGCGATGATGGTCATCCCGGTTCTGCTCTCGGTGGTCATCGAACGGGTGCGCAC
>JAULZA010000157.1:0-11307 GCA_032117575.1 Mycolicibacterium sp. | reverse complement strand
GAAGACCAGCGGGGCACCGACCACGCAGTCGAACGCCAGCCGGCCGGCCAGCGCGCGCAGCGCCTCGTCGACCGCCGGGCTGATGCGCGCGGCGGCGACGAGAGTGACGTGCGGCCGGTTCGTCGGCGAGCTGACGCGCAGCTGGCTGGGCAGCCCGGCGTCTGCCAGCGCCTGCCACTGCGACCGGATGGCGGCGTCGCTGTGCGGGTCGAGCAGCAGTTCGATCGAGTGCGCCACCGCTAGACGAGCCCGGTGACCCAGCCGAGGTCGAACGCCCGGCTGCTCATGGCGGCGAAGTCCGCTGGGGCCAGCGCGGCCGCCCCGGCGGGCAGCACGGCGCGGACCGGGGCAGTCTTCTCCAACGCGACGCGGTTGTACCGGGCGGCGGCGCCCGGATCGGCGGGCCACGCCCCGATCACCAACCCGGCGCACAAAAGCTCCTCGCGCACAATGGCTTCCACGGTCAGCGCGGTGCGGTTCAGGGTGCCCAGTCCGGCTTCGCACACCACCAGCACCGGCGCATTCAGTGCGATGGCGAGGTCGCGCAGCGTCTCCCCGCCCGCCGCGAGTTCCACCAGCAGACCGCCGGCCCCCTCGACCAGCGTCAGCCGGCCGGGCCGGTCGACCGCCCGGATGGCGGCCAGGATCTCCCCGGCCGTGGGCAGCGGCCGGCCGGCCAGCTCCGCTGCGGCAGCGGGGGCCAGCGGTTCGGGATAGCGGGCCACCGATACCCCCGTGCGGACCCCGGAGAGCCGGCCGATTTCGGCCAGGTCGTCGTCGCCGTCGACCGTCCCGGTCTGTACCGGTTTGCACACCGCCACGTCGAGACCCGCACGCAGCGCGCAGCCGGCCAGGGCGGCGGTGGCGATGGTCTTGCCGACGCCGGTGCAGGTTCCGGTGACGACGAGCACGCTCATCGGCGGGTGAGCACCTCGGCCAGGACCCGGGCGGCCAGGTCGAGTTCGTCGCCGGTGAGCGACGCGCGGGCGGTCAACCGAAGACGGGAGGTGCCCGGCGGCACCGACGGCGGCCGGAAGCACCCCACCCGCACCCCGGCATCCAGACAGGCGGCGGCGGCGGCCAGTGCGTCCTCGGGCTCACCGACCAGCACCGAGACCACCGCGGCCTGCGGGGTCTCGGTGATGCCGCACGCCTCGGCGAGCCGGCGGGCGTGGTCGGCAACGGCCTGCGCGCGCCAGGGTTGGTCGAGGAGAACCCGCAACGACGCCAGTGCCGCACCGACCGCCGCGGGCGCCAGGCCGGTGTCGAAGATGAACGGGCGGGCGGAGTCGACGAGGTGGTCGCGCACCGCCGCCGGGCCCAGCACCGCCCCGCCCTGACTGCCCAGCGACTTCGACAGCGTCGTCGTCATCACCACGTCGGGTGCGCCGGCCAGGCCGACTTCGTGCAACAGCCCCCGACCGCCGGCCCCGCGAATCCCCAGACCGTGGGCCTCGTCGACCAGCAGCACGGCGCGGTGCGCCCGGCACACGTCGTGCAGCCGGCGCAACGGAGCAAGCGCGCCGTCGGTGCTGAAGACCGAGTCGGTGACCACCACGGCGCGTTCCTCGTCGCGGGTAGCCAGTGCGGTCTCGACCGCCTCGACATCGCGATGGGGTGTCACCACCACCCGGGCGCGGGACAACCGGCAGCCGTCCACCAGGGAGGCGTGGCAGGCGGCGTCGGAGACCACCAGCGATCCGGCACCGGACAGGCTGACCAGCGCACCGAGGTTGGCTGTGTAGCCCGACGAGAACACCAGGGCCGACTCCGCACCGGCGAAATCGGCCAGCGTGTGCTCGAATTCCTCGTGCAGTTCGGTATTTCCGGTGACCAGCCGGGAGCCCGTCGACCCCGCGCCCCAGGTGCGCAGCGCCCGCACAGAGCCCTCGATGACGTCGGGATGCCGGGCAAGGCCCAGATAGTCGTTGGAGGCCAGATCCACCTCGACGCCCACCGCCGGCCGAGGCCGCAGCGCACGGCGCAGACCGGCCTGCCGGCGCCGCAGCTCGACGTCGTCGAGCCAGGCCAGCGGTGAGGTGTCGATGTCGGGCGTCATTGCGGCTTCAGCCTAAGCACCCGCGGGCCACCGCGACCATGGCGGCGGTGATCTGCCGCACCTCGGCGTCGGTGCAGATGAACGGCGGCATGGCGTAGACGAGGTTGCGGAAGGGCCGCAACCACACGCCGTGGTCCAGCGCGATCGGGGTCGCCGTCCGAAGGTCGACCGGTCGGCGGGTCTCGATCACGCCGATGGCTCCGAGCACCCGGACGTCGGCGACCCCGGGCAGGGTGCGGGCGGGCTCCAGACCGGCGGCCAGGCCGGCCTCGATTCCAGCCACCCGGGCCCGCCAGTCCTGGGCAAGCAGCAGATCCACCGACGCCACCGCCACCGCGCAAGCCAATGCGTTGGCCATGAACGTCGGGCCGTGCATGAGCGCGCCGGCCGGCCCGCCGCTGATCGCCTCGGCGATGCCGCGGGTGCACAGGGTGGCGGCCAGCGTGATGTAGCCACCGGTCAGCGCCTTGCCGACACACATGATGTCCGGGCTGACCCCGGCGTGGTCGGCGGCGAACATCTCCCCGGTGCGACCGAACCCGGTGGCGATCTCGTCGAAGATCAGCAGCACGTCGTTGCGGGTGCAGACGGCACGCAGGTCGGCCAGATAGCGCGGATCGTGAAACCGCATCCCGCCGGCGCCCTGGACCACCGGCTCGACGATCACGGCCGCGAGTTCGTCGGCATGGATGCGCAATTGGTCTTCGAAGGCGGCGACGTAGCCCGGGTCGTACTCCCGAGGCACCGCCGGGGCGAACACCTGCTCGGACAGCACGTCGCGCCACAGCGAGTGCATGCCGCCGTCGGGGTCGCAGACGCTCATCGGGGTGAAGGTGTCGCCGTGGTAGCCGCCGCGCCAGGTCATCAGCCGCCGCTTACCGAACCGGCCGGTGCTGCGCCAGTACTGCAGCGCCATCTTGACCGCGACCTCAACGCCGACCGAGCCGGAGTCGGAGAAGAACACGGTGTCCAGGCCGTCGGGGGTGATGTCGACGAGCAGTTGGGCCAGCCGCGCGGCCGGTTCGTGGGTCAGACCGCCGAACATGACGTGGTTGAGCTCGCCGAGTTGGCGGGTGATCGCGGCGTCGAGGACGGGGTGGCCGTGGCCGTGGATGGCGGTCCACCAGGACGCCATCGCGTCGAGCGCCTGGACCTCCGCACCGTCGCGGATCAGCGTCAGCCACGCCCCCTTGGCTCCCGTCGCGACGACGGCCGGGATGGCTTCAGTGCCGATGGTGCTGTAGGGATGCCAGATGTGCGCGGCGTCGATGGCGCTGATCTGCTGCGGGGTCAACGCCACGGGGCTGAGCCTAAACAAACACCGGCACGGCCACCACGACCGAGTGATCAGACCGAGTGATCAGACCGAGTGATCAGATCTGCAGAGCGGGCATCCGGGTGGACGCCAGGATGAACGCGACCATGAAGTCGATCAGATGATCCCGGTCGACGTCGAGATCACCGCGCAGCCACATGGCGGTCATGTCCAGTCCCCCGCTGGTGATGGTGAGCGCGATCATCCGCGAGTCTTCTTCCGAGGGCGCACTGGCGCCGAGTAGCTCGCGTCCGGCCACCATCATCGCGGCGAGGCTGGTCACGAGCTCCTGCCGCTTGGCCCGCAATTGTTCGGTGGACTGGGACTCGATGAGGAACCGGCCGTTGCGCGGGTCGACGGTGACGAAATCGAACGCGGCGGCGACCGTCGCGCGCAACTGGACTCGGGCGTCCGGCTCGGTGGTGGCGATGACCTGGGCTATCGCCGCGGTCCCCTCCTGGATGAGGTGGTCGTTGAGGGCCATCAGCGCTTCGTCGCAGTCCCGGAACTGCTCATAGAAGTACCGGTCGTTGAGTCCGGCCGCCGTACAGATGGCTTTGACCCCGAGTGCCTGGACGCCCTTGGCGGCGACGACGTCGAGGGTGGCATCCAGCAGCGCGGCGCGACGGCGACTTCGCCGTTGCTCGGCGGTGGCACCGGCGTACTGCCGGGGCGGCTGCGTGGTCACTGGGGTGTCCTCTTGACAAGGTCCGATGTTGTGGTGAAGCCTAGCACCAGAATAATCTGGTGCTCAGCTTCACCAATTGCCGGAGGTGCTATATGTCCGATCTCGTCGATCCGCCGTTGTTGCGGGAATTCCCGTTCAACATCGGCTTGCGCCTGCTGGCGCCCGGCGATATCCGGCCCACTCCGGAGCAGCGCGAGGACTATCTGCGGTTCACCCAGATGGGCGATCCGCTGGCCGACGATCTGGTGGCCGCCTTCCGGCGGTTGCCGGCCGGGGTCGGACGGGCCCAGTTCGAGACAGCGATCGTGCACGGCATCGCGGCGGTCAAGGACCCGATGCCCGAACTGGTCGCGTTCTTCGACCAGGTCGAAGCCAGGCCCTACTGGGTGAACCAGGAAAAACTCGACCACGCCGCCCGGGTTTCCGCGCGCCTCGGTGTCATCGCGGGCTTCACCTCGCTGTCGATGTTCTCGCTGATGGGCGGCTACCTGGCGTCGCGCGCCGACAAGACCCTGGTGGCTACCGGCGACCTGGAGGGCATGGCGCCGCGACGTCTTGCCGAAACCCTGATCTGGACCGTCGACGTCACCGCCCGCGGCGGGTTGGAGCGACAGGCCGCCGGCTTCACCGGCACCTTGCGGGTTCGGCTGATGCACGCCATGGTGCGCGCCGGCATGGCCCGCCGGCCGGACTGGGATTTCGAGAGCTGGGACTACCCGATCAACCAGTCGACGCTGGCCGGCACGCTGCTGTTGTTCTCGATGGGCAGCGTCATCGGTTCCCAAGCCCTCGGCGTGGAATTCAGTTCGCGCGACAAGGACGCGCTCTACCACTTCTGGCGCTACGTCGGTTACCTGATGGGCGTCGACGCCGCACTCCTGCCGGCTACCGAAGCTGACGCATGGCGGTTGCTGTGGCTGCAGGCCGACTACGAATTCCGCCCCGACGAGGACTCCGCACGGCTGGCCGCAGCATTGAAGTCGGCACTGGGCACCATGCTGATCGGTCACGACGAGGGTCCACTGGCACAGGTCAGCCGGGTCATGACGGTCGAATTGCTCTGCGCCTACAGCAGATTGATTCTCGGCGGCTCCAACGCCGACGCCCTGGATCTGCCGGACAACAAGCCGGCGCAGCTGATCGTGGCCGGCTTTGCCGCAGGCCGATTCGCGATGCGCTATCCGGCCCGGTTCATGCCAGGCCTGAACTGGGTGCGCGAAACCGTCGGCCGGCGCAACGTGGAATTCCTTGCCGGACATGCGATGCGGCTGCATCGCGGCGACCGGACCTTCCGTCGCCACGACGCTCTGGGCACCGGCGCGCGGCGGGCGAAGGTGCGCTCCCGGGCCTGAACGCAGAGGTCCTGAGCCGGTGCTTTGACCGAAACGGGACAAGTGCCCGGGATTGGTAGATTAACGGGCGATCATGTCGACCCTCACCACGCCCCGGCCGACGGTAACGCTCCCGGGCCTGACCGAACCGGCGCCGGGACCCGCTCGTCGGACGGCGCTGTATCGGCATGACCTGGACGGCCTGCGCGGCATCGCGATCGCGCTGGTGGCCCTCTTCCATGTGTGGTTCGGCCGGGTGTCCGGCGGTGTCGACGTCTTCCTGACGCTGTCCGGTTTCTTCTTCGGCAGCTCGCTGCTGCGCGCTGCGCTGACACCCGGGTCCGCACTGTCACCGTGGTCGCAGATCACCCGCCTGATCCGCCGTCTGCTGCCGGCGCTGGTCGTGGTGCTGGCCGTCTCGGCAGTACTGACGGTGCTGGTCCAACCGCAGACCCGGTGGGAGACGTTCGCCGACCAGAGCCTGGCCAGCCTTGGGTACTACCAGAACTGGGAACTGGCGGCGACGGCCGCGGATTACCGGCGCGCCGGGGAGGCGGTCTCGCCGCTGCAGCACATCTGGTCGATGTCGGTGCAGGGGCAGTTCTACCTCGCGTTCCTGCTGCTGGTCCTCGGGCTCACCGCACTGCTGCGCAAATGGCTGGGCAGTGCCCGGCTGCGCACCGTGTTCGTGGTGCTGGTGACCGTGCTGACGCTGGCGTCGTTCGTCTACGCGATCATCGCCCACCAGGCCGATCAGGTGACGGCCTACTACAACAGCTTCGCGCGGGCATGGGAACTGCTGCTCGGTGTTCTGATCGGCGCCGTACTGCCGTTCATCAGCTGGTCGATGCGAACCCGGACGGTGGCCGCCGTCATCGGTCTGGTGGCGATTCTGTCCTGCGGCGCGCTGATCGATGGCGTCAAACAGTTCCCCGGGCCCTGGGCGCTGGTCCCCGTCGGGGCCACGGTGCTGCTCATTCTCGCCGGATGCAACCGGACGGGGACCGGCGCACGGCTGCCGTTTCCCAACCGGGTGCTGGCCACCCGGCCGTTTGTGACCCTGGGATCAATGGCCTATGCGCTGTATCTGTGGCACTGGCCGTTGCTGATCTTCTGGCTGGCCTACACCGGCGAAGCGCGGGCGCAATTCGGCGACGGCCTGGTGATCCTGCTGCTGTCCGGTGTGTTGGCCTATCTGACGATGCGGTTCATCGAGGAGCCGCTGCGCTACCGGCGGGCCCCGGTCCGCACGGGCAGGTACGGAGACCCGTCGTGGCGGCCGTCCTGGTGGGCCCGTCTTCGCAGGCCGACCGTGGTCGGCGGCACCGCGGTGGCCCTGCTGGCGGTGACCCTGACGGTGACCTCCTTCAGCTGGCGCGAGCACATCGCCGATCAGCGCGCCAGCGGCAAGGAACTGGCCAGCCTGCCGCCCGACGGCTACCCCGGCGCACGGGCACTGGTCGACGGAGCCAAGGTGCCCGATTTGCCGTTCCGGCCGACCGTTCTGGAAGCTAACGACGACATCCCGGAGTCCACCAACGACGGCTGCATCAGCGACTTCGACAACGTGGGCGTCATCAACTGCACCTACGGCGACCTCAACGCCACCCGGACCATCGCGCTGGCCGGCGGCTCGCACGCCGAGCACTGGATCACCGCTCTGGACGCCCTGGGCAAGCAGCACAGCTTCAAGGTGGTCACGTACCTGAAAATGGGCTGCCCGCTGACCACCGAAACGCTGCCGCTGGTGATGGGCGACAACCGCCCTTACCCCAATTGCCGGCAGTGGAACGAGCGGGTGATGGCCAAACTCATCAGCGACCGCCCCGACTTCGTCTTCACCACCTCAACCCGGCCGTGGAACACCAAACCGGGCGACAACATGCCCGCTAAGTACATCGGGATCTGGCAGAAGTTGTCCGAGCACCAGATCCCGATCCTGGCGATGCGGGACACGCCCTGGCTGGTGCGCAACGGCAAGCCGTTCATGCCGGCGGACTGCCTGGCCAAGGGCGGCGATGCGGACTCCTGTGGGATCGATCGCTCCAAGGTGCTCTCCGATCGCAACCAGACCTGGGACTTCGTCAGCCGATTCCCGATGATGAAAGTCCTCGACATGAGCGACGCGGTGTGCCGGGCGGACATCTGCCGGGCCATCGAGGGCAACGTGCTGGTCTACCACGACGCCCATCACCTGTCGGCGACCTACATGCGCACCATGACACCCGAACTCGGCCGACAGATCGGTGCGGCCACCGGCTGGTGGTGACAAGCCCCCCGACTACCCCTTCCTCGCAGCGCCGGCGTCGATAGGGTTGCGTCATGTCGCCGAGCGCTGGGTCCCCGATCGCCCGGGCCGTGTGGCCGGGAACCCCCTATCCGCTCGGTGCCACCTACGACGGCGCGGGCACCAATTTCTCGGTGTTCTCCGAGGTGGCCGACCGGGTGGAGTTGTGCTTGATCGGCAACGGCGGCACCGACAATGACGCCGAGGAACGCATCGAACTCGACGAGGTCGACGGCTTCGTCTGGCACGCCTACCTGCCCGGCCTCTCCCCCGGCCAGCGCTACGGCTTCCGGGTGCACGGGCCGTGGAACCCCGAGGCCGGACAGCGCTGCGATGCCAGCAAGCTGCTGCTGGACCCGTACGGAAAGGCCTTCCACGGCGACTTCGACTTCAGCCAGGCGCTGTATTCCTACGACCTTGCGGCGCACGACCGCGCCTCCGGCGGAACGCCGCCCAGGGTCGACTCCCGGGGCCACACCATGACCAGCGTGGTGATCAACCCGTTCTTCCAGTGGGGCTCCGACCATGCCCCGCGGACGCCCTACCACGAGACGATCATCTACGAGGCCCACGTCAAAGGTATGACACAGACCCACCCCGGCATTCCGGAGGAGCTGCGCGGCACCTACGCCGGTCTGGCCCACCCGGTGATCATCGACCACCTGAAGTCGCTGAACGTCACAGCGATCGAGTTGATGCCGGTGCACCAGTTCATGCACGACAAGCGGCTGATGGACCTGGGATTGCGAAATTACTGGGGCTACAACACATTTGGCTTCTTCGCACCGCACCACCAGTATGCCGCCAACCGAAGTGCCGGCGGTGAGATCGGCGAGTTCAAGAACATGGTGCGCAGCTTCCACGACGCCGGCATCGAGGTGATCCTTGACGTGGTCTACAACCACACCGCCGAGAGCGACCACCTCGGTCCGACGGTCAACTTCCGCGGCATGGACAACGCCGCCTACTACCGGCTGCTCGATTCCGACCCGCGGCTCTACAAGGACTTCACCGGAACCGGCAACAGCCTCAACGTCCGCCACCCGCACACCCTGCAACTGATCATGGACTCGTTGCGGTACTGGGTGCTGGAGATGCACGTCGACGGCTTCCGTTTCGACCTGGCCTCGACCCTGGCCCGGGAGTTCTACGACGTGGACCGGTTGTCGGCCTTCTTCGACATCATCCAGCAGGACCCGGTGATCAGCCAGGTCAAACTCATCGCCGAACCGTGGGACGTCGGCGAGGGCGGCTATCAGGTGGGCAACTTCCCCGGCCTGTGGACCGAGTGGAACGGCCAGTACCGCGACACCGTGCGGGATTACTGGCGCGGCGAACCGGCGGCATTGGGCGAGTTCGCCTCCCGGCTCACCGGTTCCGCCGATCTCTACGAAGCCAACGGACGGCGGCCCGCCGCCAGCATCAACTTCGTCACCTGTCACGACGGCTTCACCCTGGCCGACCTGGTGGCCTACAACCACAAGCACAACGACGCCAACCGCGAGGACGACCGAGACGGCGAGAACCACAACCGATCCTGGAACTGCGGGGTGGAGGGCCCCACCGAAGACCCGGAGATCATCGAGCTACGGCACCGGCAGATGCGCAACATCATGACCACTCTGATGCTGTCCCAGGGCACCCCGATGATCAGCCACGGCGACGAGGTCGGGCGCACCCAGCGCGGCAACAACAACGCCTACTGCCAGGACAACGCGATCACCTGGATCGACTGGGGCAACGTCGACCAATACCAAGACATGCTGGAGTTCACCCGCACAGTGACCACGCTGCGCGCCGAGCACCCGGTGTTCCGGCGCAGGCGCTTCTTCGACGGCAGACCGTCGGACAGCCCCCACAACATGCTCGACATCTACTGGCTCACCCGCAAGGGCGTCGAGATGACATCCAACGACTGGCACTCCGGCATCAAGTCGGTGGCGGTCGGCCTCAACGGCGAGGCATTGCGCGAACCTAACGCCCGCGGCGAGCGCATCATCGACGATTCGTTCCTGCTGTGCTTCAACGCCCATGCCTACCCCGTCGAGTTCGTCGTTCCCGAAAGCCCCTACGCCCGGCACTGGCGCGGGGTCATCGACACCTTCGACCCGCGGGGCGCGACCGAGCAGCAAGTGTCGGCCGGCGAAACCTTCACCGTCCAGGGCCGGTCCGTGCTTGTGCTTCGACGCACCTCGTAGCGGGAACAGGCAGCTATGCCATTTCCCGCACGCTCTCCGGTGCTGTCCACTTATCGCCTGCAGCTGCGCGGGCTGGACGGTTCGTTCACCTTCGCCGACGCCGAGAAGCTCCTGGACTACCTCGCCGACCTGGGCGTCAGCCACGTCTACCTGTCCCCGGTGCTGGCAGCGGCGCCGGACTCCGCGCACGGCTACGACGTGACCGATCCGACCACGGTGGCGGCTGAACTCGGCGGGCCGCAAGGGCTGGCAGCGTTGTCGCAGGCGGCCCGGGAGCGTGGCCTGGGCTTGGTGGTCGACATCGTGCCCAACCACCTCGGGGTGGACCCGCCCGGGCACAACCCGTGGTGGTCCGACGTGCTGCGGCACGGGCGGGATTCGCGCTATGCGACGTTCTTCGACATCGACTGGTCGGCCGACCCGCAGGGCCGCATCGTGCTGCCGGTCCTGGGTTCCGAGGCCGACCTGGAGCGCCTCAGGATCGACGGCGGGGAGCTGCGGCTGTACGGGATGGGCTTGCCGATCGCCCCGGGCACCGCCAACGACGGGGCGACCCCCACCGCGATCCACGACCGCCAGCACTACAGGCTGGTGGATTGGCGCTCCGGGGTATGCGGCTACCGGCGCTTCTTCTCGGTCTCCGGGCTGGCCGGTCTGCGCCAGGAGGACCCGGCCGTCTTCGAGTACACCCATAGTGAGGTGGCGCGCTGGCTGGCCGAGGGGCTTGTCGACGGCATCCGGGTCGACCACCCGGACGGGTTGACCGACCCGGCCGGTTACCTGCACCGACTGCGCGGCCTGCTCGGCCCGGACGCCTGGATCGTCGTCGAGAAGATCCTGGCGCCCGGCGAACCGCTGGACCCCGCCCTTCCGATCCAGGGCACCACCGGATACGACGCCCTGCGCGAGGTCGGCGGGGTGTTCGTCGACCCGTCGGGCGCCGAGGCGCTCACCGCGCTCGTCGAGTCGGCCGGGATGTCCTACTCCGAGAGCGCCGAAGTGTTGCGGGAGCTGAAGATCCGAGCCACCACCGACACGCTGGCCAGCGAATTAGCCCGGCTGTGCCGGACGATTCGGCGCTGCACGCGCAGCGACCATCCGCAGCTGGCCGACGCGGTGGCCGAACTTCTTGCCGCTGTCGGGGTGTACCGCAGCGACTACCCGGCGCTGGCACAGGTACTCGGTGCGGCGATGGCCATCACCGTAGAGCGGCGGCCCGAGCTTGCCGGGCCGCTGGAGATCGTCTCCGCCGCGCTGCACGACGCCGAGGCGGCTGCCCGGCTGCAGCAGCTGTGCGGCGCAATGACGGCCAAGGCCGTGGAGGACTGCTACTTCTACCGCGACGCCCGTCTGGTCTCGCTCAACGAGGTGGGCGGCGAGCCGCACCGCTTCGGGGTGAGCGCCGCCGAGTTCCACCGCAGCGCGGCGG
>JAULZA010000156.1:0-9710 GCA_032117575.1 Mycolicibacterium sp. | reverse complement strand
TGAACTACAGCGCAATCGGTTTCATGAAGTGATGGACTGAACTCACACCGCAGTCGCCACCGGTGTGACGGTGACGCTGACGGTGCCCGCACCGGCATCGGAGGCGATGACGAGGATCGGCGCGTTGAGTCCGGAGACGACCTTGCCGCCGGTGACGCTCACCTGATAGCCGTTGGGGAAGTTGATCTTGGGCACCGCGACAGTGGTCTGCGAACCGGCGGCGAAGGAGCCGGAGCCGTCAGGCATCTGAGTGGAGTAGCTGAACTCCAGCTTGTTGTCGGAGTACGACACATTCTGCGGGACGCCGGAAACCAGCTGCGGGTAGGCCTGACCGAACGCCTTGAGCTTCGGTGTGTTGACGTTGTCCCCGACCAGCGGCTTGGCGGGATCCTTGACCAGTACCAGGCGTCGCCGATGCTGTCGATGTCGCCGGCCGCCGCGGCTGTAGTCGCCGACCGTGCCGGCGCCGCCGTTGCCGCCGGCCTGACCGCTCACGCCGGCCGCGCCGGCCCCGGCCGCGCCGCCCTTGCCGCCGGCCACGCCCGCGCGCGCGCTATCCAGGCCCTTGCCGCCGTCGCCCCACAACCAGCCGCCGGGAGCGCCGTCGGGCGCAGCGGTGGTTCCGTCGGCGCCGTTGCCGATCATGTAGGACCCGACGAGCGCGTTCAGAACCGCGTCGACCTTCAACCCCAGGTCGCTGGTCACCCAGGCTTGGATGACGGTGTGCAGCGGGTTGTAGATGAGATTGCCCGCGATGGAAGTGAGGTTCACCGGCTGATCCGAAGAAGCCGCCGCCGCGGGATTAGCCGGTCCGGTGCTGACTGTCGTAGCGGCCGCCGCAGCGGGCGTGACCGCACCGGCCGCGTGCTCACGCCGTGCGGCGGCCAACAGCACCGCGGTCGCGGCATCGACGGGCAGAGTAGAAGTGTTGCGCGACAACGAATCCGACCACGAGGTGAGTACGCTGCCGAACCCCGAGCCGATCGACCCGCCATCAGCTGCGAACGGGACCGGCGCCGGGGCGGGCGCCGCTTCCGCTGTGAGGGTCGGCGATGTTTCGATGATCTGTGGTGCCGTCAAGTAAGCCACGACCGGGATGGCCGACGCAGCGGGAACCACCGGATCAGACGCCGCGCCAGCGGGCGCTTCGGTGAGCGCGGCAGAGAACTCCGGTGCGGCCTGTGCCGGCGTTGCATCGGGCGCCGGGCCGGCATCCGGTGCCACCGGGTCAGCCGTCAGCGCCGGTTGAGCGCGGGCCAGCGTGGATGCTTTCGCTGCCGGCGACTCCCGCAGCGGGGGCTCCGGCAGCGGGGGCTCCGGCAGCGGGGAGTCCGGCAGTTCATTGTCGACGTCGCTATCACGTCCACCGCGGGCCGACCGCGGTGCCGATGCCGTCGTCGAATCGACGGCACGAGCAGCGCCGCTCCCGGCGTTTGCGGGACGACTCAGTCCGGACCTGACGCTGGCCGGTCCGGCCGAACTCGAATCGGCGGCGCGGTGTCGTCCGCTGTGGCAACGGCCGGGAGCGCGACCACCGCGGCACCCAGGCCCAGCGCCACCGCCAGGGAACCGATCTTGCCGACGCGCTCTAACTCACGCATATGTTGCCTCCCGCCCAAGTCCGGGCGAGGTGCCCGCGCATCGGCCGAGTATGGGCCATTAAAACCTACTTTTTGTTGGTTTCAGCTGAAATTGTCGACCGCGTCGGACGGGCGTTTCCATGCCCGCACAATGCCCGCACCATGCCCGCACCATGCCCGCCCTATCCCCGCGAGTTGAGCTACGGCGCAATTGCTTTCATGACATGATCGCGGCAACGCGGCGGCCCACCAGGGCCGGAATCAGCCGCTCCCCCCAGGCGACTCCCGCCACTGCCCAGCCCATCAACTTCAGTTCGGGGCGTGCCGGCAAACGGTCGAGCATCGCACCGTCAACCGATAGGCCGGCAGCGCAGCCGGCCGTCACCTCCGCCACGATGCGCAGGGCGGCGGGTTCACGGGTGTCGAGGATGCTGTGGGCGGCGGTCGGCAGCCGCACCAGCGTCGCCGCCGGGGCAAGTTCGGCAATGCGCTCGGCCACCGGCGTCGGTGTGACGAGGTCGCGGTCGCCGGAGACGACCACCGTGGGCCAATGGAATTCGGGCAGTTCGGCGATCAGATCGAAGGGCTCGCCGGTGAACGGGGTATCGGCCCCAGGAACTCCCCGCCAGGTGAGTGTGGTGTCCAGTGGCAGACCGTCGGGGGTACCGGCGAAGTTGAGTTCACGAAAGCCGATCGGTCCGACCAGGTCGGCTTCGTGGTGATAAGGCACTTTCTGGCGCGCCGCGTAACGGGTGATGCGGCGCATCGCCGTCCATAGCCCACTACGTCCGTCCAGCAGCAGGTCGAGATGACGTTCCAGAAGATCGGGGCCCCCGACGCCGTAGATCGCGGAGGCCATGCTGAGATCCTCGGGCACCAACCGGCCGGTCTCGCTCAGCGCGCGCACCTTGGCTGCAACGGTGGTGTCGGCGTGCCAGAACAACTCGCGGCAGTGGCGACGGACGAGGTCGAAGTCGTCGCGGTTGAGCAGAGGCGAGTCCAGCACCATCGCCCGCACCCGGCTGGGATGTCGCACTCCCATGCCGGCGGCGAGGTAGCTGCCGTAGGAGGCTCCATATACGACGGCGGTGCCGACGCCGGCGTCGTCGAGAACGGCCTCGATGTCGTCGACCACCTGCTCGATGGTCAGGGCGTCGGCCGGGAGATCGACACCGGTGTCGCCGCGCCGCGACAACCCGACTCCGCGGTGCTCGACCATGATGACGTCGAGACCCATTGCCGCCATCCGTTTCCGAAGCCCCGGGTAACTGGCGATCGACGCCATGCCGGGGCCGCCGGGAATGATCACCACCGGCGGTCCACCCGCCGGTCCGGTGCGCGCGTAGTAGAGGTCGAAATGCTCGCCGGACGCCGAAGTCACCGGGCGGCGCACGGATTGCACCCCGGGCAGCGCCGCCAGCTTGGGCCGGCCACGGGTCGCTTGCCGCGTCATAGGTTCCAATTCTGCCCAATGGGCCGGGCGGACCCGGCGGGCGCGGTAGCTTCGTCGGCAATTCGGGACCGAACGGCACCGCCGGGATGGGTGGCTCCGCCGGCGCCAAGGGCCCGGACGGCAAAGCCGGCGTGGACGGTAAGAACGGCGTCGTGAACTAACGCCGAGCCGGGCCCTTGGATGTCGCCCTGACTGACGACGGCATCCAAGGGCGGGCTTCGCACAGGGAACAAAGTCACCAGTTGCCCCATAGGTCGTGACTCAGGGCCTGGCACGGTCGTAGCGTCAAGTCACGATGACTGAATTCATGAGCCAGACCGACGCGTTCACCTGGGCCATGGAGTCCGATCCCCGGCTGCGCTCCACCGTGGTGACGGTGATTCTGCTGGATCGCTCCCCCGATTGGGACGTGGTGCGGTCCCGCTTCGAAGTGCTGGCGAACACACTGCCGATCTGGCGGCAACGGGTGGTCGAGTCTCCCCCGCCGGCGCCGCCGCGCTGGGAGACCGCACCCGACTTCGACGTCGACTTCCATCTGCGCCGCGGCACTGCCCCGGTGCCGGGCAACCTCGACGGGGTGCTGGAGATGGCCCGGCTGGCGGCGATGGCCGATTTCGACCGGGCCCGTCCGCTGTGGACGGCGACCCTGATCGACGGACTTGCGGACGGCGGCGCGGCGGTGTTGTGCAAGTTCCACCACGCTCTGACCGACGGGGTGGGCGGGGTGCAGATCGCGATGCACCTCTTCGACCTGACCGAGCAGCCGCGTGCCATCGAAGAGGTGGCCACCAAAACCGCACATCCCGAGGTGCACCCGCACGGACCGCTCAGCGAGTACGTCGACGTGGTGCGTTACGACGCGGGACTGGTACGCAAAGCGGTCACCGGCGTGGTGACGAAAGCACCGAAACTGTTGCTGGACACCGTCCGCCGGCCGCTGAAGACGGCCGCGTCGGCCACCGAACTGGCCGGGTCGGTCTACCGGTTCGCCCGGCCGGTGCGCAGCACCGGGTCGCCGTTGATGAAGCAACGGTCGCTGGTGCGCCGGCTGGGGGTCCACGAGGTGCCGTTGGCCGCGCTGAAGGAGGCCGCGCATCGCAGCGGCGGGTCGCTCAACGACGCTTTCGTGGCCGGCATCTCCGGAGGGCTGCGCCGCTACCACGAGAAGCACGGCGCGACAGTGGGCGATCTGCACCTGACGATGCCGATCAACATCCGCCACGACGGCGATGTGGAGGGCGGCAACCACATCACCTTGGCGCGCTTCGACGTTCCGGTGGGTGTGGCCGACCCGGCCGAACGGATCAGCGAAACCCGCGAGCGTACCCAGAAGGTGCGCAACGAGCGGTCGACGGACTACGTCCAGATTCTGGCCGGGGCGATGAACCTGATGCCGCGCTGGTACATCGGGTCGATGCTGCGCAAGGTCGACTTCCTGGCCAGCGACGTGCCGGGCATCCCGGTGCCGGTGTATCTCGCGGGAGCCAAGGTGCGGATGCAGTATGCGTTCGGGCCGACCATCGGGTCGGCGGTGAACGTCACGCTGCTGACCTACGTCGACACCTGTGCGCTGGGTATCGACGTCGACACCGGCGCGATCCCGGATTTCGAGGCGTTCTACCAGTGCCTGGTGCAGGGGTTCGACGAGGTACTGGCCTTGGCGGGCTGAGACACCATGGTCAGGCGGTCAGTTCGATGACCGCCGCGTCCGCCACCGCGTCGTAGCGGCTGGGCTGACAGGTCAGCACGATCACCTGGCCGCGGTCGCCGACGGAATTGAACACCGCGCCCATCTTCGTCAGCCGGTCGGGGTCGCTGAAACCGAGTGCGTCGTCGATGACCACCGGCACGGTGTCCTCGGTGGCGACCAGCGCCGCCCCGGCCAGCCGAGCGAGGATGCCGATCTGCTCGCGGGCGCCGCCGGACAGCGATTCGTAGGGCACGGTGCGGCCGTGCAGCGTGCGCGACCGGATCGTCAGGTCGGTGTCGACCTCCACTTCGAACGACGCCCCGAACACGATGCGACCCAAGCGCTCCAGTTCGGTGCGGTACGGGCGGACATAGCGCTGGCGGGTGCTGTCGCGGTGGCGACCCATGGTCTCGCGCAGCATTGTCACCGCAGCCGCACGTTCGGCGATCCGGGCGTGATCGGTACGGGCGCGGGCAAGTTCGGCCTCGGCGTCGGCGAGCTGGCCCTGACGACCCTCGCTGCCGATGACGCCCAACTCGACAGTGAGATCGTGCAGGGCGCGGGCGGTGGCGTCGTGCTCACGGGCGATCCGCTCGGCGGACTGCTGGGCGTCGGCCAGTGCGGCGGCGACGGTGTCCGGGTCGGCCGCGGCGTACCGCTCGGCCAGCGCGGCGACGTCGGTGTCGGCGCGGAGCTGCTCTTGGGCGTCGGCGGCCGCCTGGGCCGCCACCACCTCGTCGGCGAGGGCAGCGCGCAGGGTGGCCAGCTCCTCGCACACGGTAGCCAGCTCAGCCTCAGCGGTGCTGATCCGGCTTTGCAGAACCGTTGTGGTGGTGCCGTTTTCGGCTACCGCGGCCACGGCCGCCGTAGCGTTCTGCTGCAGAGCGACCGCGGCGGACCGGGCGGCTTTGAGATCGCTGTCGGCGGCGGCCAGATCGGCGGCGGCCTGCGCGGTGTCGATGTCGGGATCAGCCGCAGCCGAGTCGGCAGCCCCGAGCTCCGCCGCCTGGGCGCGCAGCGCGTCGACATCGTCTCCGTTGCAGAGCACCTCCAGGGCAGCCGCGAGCTGTCCACCAGTGGCGCTCAGTTCGCGGCGGCGCCGGTCGAGTTCGTGCGCGGTGCTCGGGCTGGCCACACCGGCCCGGGTCAGGGCATCGGCAAGGGCCTGCCGCGCGGTGTGCAGTTCCGCACGCAGTTTCACCGCGGAGGCACCCGGGTCGATCCGCACCCGGACACCGGGCAGTTCCACGGTGACCGCAGCCGACGCGGGCTGCACCCACGCCTGACCCGCCAGCAGCGTGCGGGATTCGCCATCGACGGTGATGTCCAGATCGGCGTGTGGGGTGAACTCGACCGTCGCAGCTTCCGTGCGCAGTTGGGCGTCGAGCCGGTCGACCGCGGCGGCGCTGCGGTCGATATCGGCCAGCACCGCGTCGGTGAGAGTAATGGCGTCCAACTGCTTGGCCACGTCGGCGAGAGCGTGCCGGGCCTCGTCGATCCGGTGCAGGCGGGCGGCCAGCCGGGCGGCCTCGTCGCGGGCCAGACATTCCTGCGCGGTGGCGCGGGCCGCGTCGAACTTCTCCTGGGCGGCGCCCACCGCGGCGGCGGCGCGCTCGGCGGCGCCGGCGGCGGCAGTTGCGACCTGCTGGGCGGCCGCTTCCTGATCGGTCGCGGCGGTGAGCTCCTCGCGCAGTCCGGCCAACGTCGCCGCGCGCCGCTCGACTTTGCCGATTCGCTGCTGGCGCTCGCCGTTGGCGATCGCCGAATTGGCGCTGGTGGCAGCCTTGGCGGTGGCGACCAGGCGGGCCTGCTGCAGTTGCTCGCGCAGCTCGCCGAGCTTGGCGTCGGCCGCATGCGCGGCAGCCAGCCGCTCGTTGGCCGGCTGCAGCGCTGCGCTGCGCTCTACGCGCAGCGCGGTCAGTTCCTCGTGGCGGCGCAGCCGCTCCTCCACCTCGCCCACCGCGGACCGGCACTGCGCCGCCAGGTGTTCGGCCGCCTTGACCCGGTCGATAGCCTCCTTGAACTCCTTGGTGGGTTTGCCGGCCGCGCGGGTGAAATACCGCTCGAATTCGGTGTCAATGCGGTCGATCAGCAGGGAGTCCACCCCGCCGGCCGAGGTGACCTCACCGGCGGCGGTGTCCAACGCGCGTGACAGTGCATCGCACCCTGACAGGTCGACCGGTGCGGCCGCGGCCGACTGCAGCACCCGCTGCGCCTCCCACAGTTTGGTGTCGACCGTCGCGTCGAGCATCGCCACGACGGTCTCATGGGCCTCGTCTCCGCTGTACTGGGCACGAGCCGGTGCGATCACCGTCAACTCGGTGAGGCACTTCTTGTGGAAGCGCTTGCGGTAGACGAATCGGTAAGGGCCGGTGCTGATTTCGGCCTCAACCTCGGCGCCGACGTCGGCATGGGTGGGCTTGACCTGTTTGACCTTCTGGTTGGCCGACCGGTCCTTGTACTCCAACAGCAGATCGAGCGCTTCGAGCATTGAGGACTTGCCGACCTCGTTGGGTCCGCAGATCACCACCACTCCGTTGTCGGGGAAGGTGATCTCGCGGTCGGCGATCCCGCGGAAGTTCGTCAGCCGCAACCGGTGCAGGATCACGCCGCGCCTTCTTCTTTCAGCCGCAGCAGCAGGCCCAACGCTCCGCGGGCAGCGACGGCGGCGGCGCCCTCGGAGCGGGCAGCCGCTTTGAGTTCGGCGACCGCGTCGGCGGCGAAACCGCCGATGCCCAGATCGTCGAACTCGTCGTCGGACGGCATCACCACCAGGTTGGTGTGCCGCTCCCACGTGCCCAGCCCGGCGAACAGCCGCGCGTACTTGTCCAGGCAGACATCGAGTGCGGCGCGATCGGTGACGGTGAGAGTGCCGACCAGACCGAGCTGAACGACACTGCGGTCCTTGTCCGGCAACTGATCGAGATTGACGTCCAGATCGGCGATGTCACGGCTGTCGGACAGCTCCCGATGCAGGGTGATGAAGCGCCAGCTGCCCACCGTGCGGGACTCGACGCTGATCGGGTGCGCCGGGTCGTCCAGATCGATGTCGACGACCAGGACATGGCCCGAATCGGCTTCCCGGTGGTCGTAATTGGTGACTTCCGGGGAGCCGGAGTACCACACCCGGTCGGCCACCTCGGTCCGGGAGTGCTTGTCCCCCAACGCGACATAGTGCAGCGCCGAACGGTCAAGGGCATCGACGATCCCGGCCATCCGGATCTGCGCCGGGTTGGCGGGGTCCGGGTCCAAGACGTCGACGGCGCCGTGCGCCAGCAGGATCCGGGCGATGCCATCGGCCGGGAGGTCGGCGAGCACCTCGGCGGTGAGGTCGGTGGTTGGGCGCTTCGAACGCCACGGCGCCGCGATCAGCTGGACGCCGGGACGCACATCCCAGCTGCCGGCGCGGTCCAGCACCGTGACGTTGTCGGGGCATTCCCGGGCGAACAGCGAGCTGGTGTAGATCGACAGCGCGTCCAGCGGGTCGTGATTGCCGGGCAACAGGTACACCGGCACCTCGATGGCACGCATTGATTCCAGCGACTGGCTGACCACCTTCGGTGCCAGCTGATTGGCGTCGAACACATCACCGGCCACCACGACGAACTCCGCGCCGGTCTCGCGCGCCAGCTCACCCAGCGCGGCGACGGCGTCCCGGCGGGCCGCCGAGTAACGCGCCTGGGCCTCCGGGTCCAGGAAATGGCGGGTCATACCCAGCTGCCAATCCGCGGTGTGCAGGAACTTCATACCCCCGACGGTCCTTTCGATGCGGTGTCCGGTCTCTCGTTGCGCGAGTGTATGGCCGGGGTCGGACAACTCCGGGGACGCCGCCCGGCATGTGCCCGCTGTGACCTGAATTTCCCAAACTCCTCCTCGGGACTCCGTCCCGCATCGTCGTCGGGATAATTGGGCGGATGAGAACACTGGTGCTGATGCGGCATGCCAAATCCGACTACCCGGATGGCGTGCCGGACCACGAACGGCCGCTGGCGGACCGGGGTGTGCGCGAGGCCGGTGTCGCCGGCGACTGGCTGCGGTCCAACGTCCCGGGGATCGACGCGGTGCTGTGCTCGTCGGCGGTGCGCACCCGCCAGACGCTGGCGCGCACCGGCGTGGACGCGCCGGCGAGTTTCCGCGACCAGCTCTACGGGGCGAGCCCGGGCACGGTGATCGTCGAGATCAACGGAGTGGATGACGACGTCGCGACGCTGCTCGTGGTTGGTCACGAACCGACGATGAGCCATCTGGCGCTCGGACTGGCCGGGCCGGGGAGCGACCGCGACGCCGCCCAGCAGGTCGCGCTGAAATACCCGACGTCGGCGATCGCGGTGCTCACCGTGCAGGGGTCGTGGTCGAACCTCACGGTGGAAGGCGCCGAACTGCTGCGATTCCACGTTCCGCGGTAGTTACCGCGCGGGCCTTTCGCCATGTCTGCCCGGGCATGTTCTGGAAGTATTCAAACCAGGGCTACAGACCTGCGTGAGGCGCGAAACGCCACTGATCTTCGACAAGCGGACGCGAGGAAAAAATGAGTGCAGTGCTGATGACGGGGTTCCCGGGTTTTCTCGGGTCGGCGTTACTCCCCGGAATCCTTGCCAAGCGGGAAGGCGCCCGGATCATCTGTGTCGTGCAGGCGAGGCACATGGATGCCGCGAAGGCCAAGCTGGCCGAGATTGCGGCAACCCATCCCCACACCGAAGGCCGGGTCCACCTCGTCGAGGGCGACATCACGGCGCGGGGCCTCGGGCTTGCAGACTCGGTTCCGGTCGACGATGTCAACGAGGTCTGGCACCTGGCGGCCGTCTACGACCTTTCCGTCCCTGAGGACATCGCCAAGCTGGTCAATATCGTCGGCACCGGCAACGTCCTGCAGTTCTGCCGGGAGCGGTCGAACTTCCGTCGGCTGCAGTACGTGAGCACCTGCTACGTCTCCGGCGCCTACGACGGCGATTTCACCGAGGACATGCTCGAAGAGGGCCAGGAGTTC
>JAULZA010000155.1:0-7526 GCA_032117575.1 Mycolicibacterium sp. | reverse complement strand
GACGTCATCGTCGGCTTCCGGCTGCCCTACATCAACGGCCCGGACACCGAACCGTTGGACGCCAAGATCCGCAATCTTCAGATGTTCGCCGAGAACGTCATCGGCAAGGTGACGTAACCGGCCTGAACACCGCCCGTCGGGTTACCGTTCTAGCCGTGGGCGAGTACCGAGCAATCTTTCAGGCCAGCCTCGACGACCCGGCTGGGTTCTGGGCGCAGGCCGCCCGCGCGGTCACCTGGACCAGGGCCCCGCAGCGCGTGCTCGACGATGACAATCCGCCGTTCTATCGATGGTTTCCCGACGCCGAACTCAACACCTGCGCTAACGCGCTCGATCGTCACATCGCCGAGCGCGGCGATCAGCCGGCCTTGATCTATGACTCCCCGGTCACCGGCGTCACACGGTCCTACACCTACCGCGAATTGCTCGACCAGACAGCACGTTTCGCCGGCGCCCTGCGCGCGCTCGGAGTAGCCAAAGGCGACCGCGTGGTGTTGTACATGCCGATGATCCCCGAGGCCGTGGTGGCGATGCTCGCCTGCGCCCGCCTCGGCGCGGTGCACTCGGTGGTGTTCGGCGGGTTCGCCAGCCACGAGTTGGCCACCCGCATCGACGACGCCCAGCCGACGGTGATCGTCTCGGCGTCATGCGGAATCGAACCGACCCGGGTGGTCGAATACAAGCCCATGCTCGACCACGCGCTGCAGCGGTCGTCGCACCGGCCGCAGGCCTGCGTGATCGTCCAGCGCGACCGGCACCGCTGCGAACTCGTCGAGGGCCGCGACCACGACTGGGCTGAGGTGATGGCAGGCGCGGAACCGGCCGATCCGGTGCCGGTTGCCGCGACCGATCCGCTGTACGTGCTCTACACCTCGGGGACGACCGGCAAGCCCAAAGGCATCGTCCGCGACAACGGCGGACATGCGGTGGCCCTCACCTGGAGCATGCGCAATATCTACGGTGTGGGCCCCGGGGAGGTGTTCTGGGCGGCCTCCGACGTCGGCTGGGTGGTCGGCCACTCCTACATCGTCTACGGGCCGCTGCTGGCCGGCGCGACAACCGTTCTCTACGAGGGCAAGCCGATCGGCACACCCGATCCCGGGGCGTTCTGGCGAGTGGTGTCCGAGCACGGGGTCAACGTGTTGTTCTCCGCGCCGACCGCGCTGCGCGCCATCCGCAAGGAGGACCCCGAGGCCTCCCACCTCTCGCGCTACGACGTTTCGTGCCTGCGGTATCTGTTCCAGGCCGGCGAACGACTGGACCCCGACACCTACGAGTGGGCCTCACAGAAGCTGGGCATCCCGGTGATCGACCATTGGTGGCAGACCGAAACCGGATGGGCGATTGCCGCTAATCCCGTTGGACTAGAACAACTTCGATTGAAGGCGGGATCACCGACGGTGCCGATGCCGGGTTACGACGTGCAGATCTTGCACCCGGACGGCTCCGGGTGCGAGCAAGGGCAGGAGGGCGCCATCTGCATCCGGTTGCCGCTGCCGCCGGGCACCCTGCCGACCTTGTGGGGTGACGACGCGCGGTTCGAGGCCTCGTACCTGTGCGAGCACCCGGGCTACTACCTCACCGGCGACGGCGGCTTCTTCGACCGCGACGGCTACCTGTTCGTGATGGGCCGCATCGATGACGTCATCAACGTCGCCGGCCACCGGTTGTCCACCGGCGCGATCGAGGCGGTGGTGGCCGCCCATCCAGCCGTCGCGGAGTGCGCGGTGATCGGCGTGGCCGACGAGATCAAAGGACAGGTGCCGAGGGGCTTCGTGGTGCTCAAAGCCGGCGCGTCCGATGACGGCCTGGCCGCTGAACTGATTACGGCTGTGCGGCACGCGATCGGCGCCGTCGCGTGCTTCAACACCGTGGACGTCGTTCCGGCGCTGCCCAAGACCCGTTCAGGCAAGATTCTGCGCAAAACCATGCGCGGCATCGCCGACGGTCGCGACGAACCCGTGCCGTCGACCATCGAGGATCCCAGCGTTTTGGATACATTGTTGCCAATTCTTCGGAGCTGAGCATCGGGCGGCAGCATCGGCACGTCGCGAACAATGTGCAGGAGTTTTCGGTTTCGGCATGCGACCATCGATTCGAAAGCAGGAAGCAAACCTGCGTGGCAAAGGAGCCGCCGATGCCGTGGTTTGGCGTCTATATCATCATTGCGCCGGTGGCTGCAGCAGCGATTTTCGTTGCCGGCCAGTGGCTCACCCAGCAGCCCGACGCCGCCGCCGAGCATCCCGTAGTGATCGCCGCGATCGCCGGAATGCTGTGGCCGGTCCTGGCCCTTGGGATGATCGAAGCGCTCCTGCTCAAGGGTGCCGCCCGCGGTATCCGTTACCCGGGCTCCTCCCACACCACCTCCGCCGGGGACTTGTCCGGCCGCAAACCCCGCCAACTCGGATGGCGCAACCTGTCGTCTGACGTCATCTCCCCGTAGCGGACCTCGCCGACCAGCTCGGGCCGCACAAACGTCACATCCTTGATCTCCGGCCGGGGTAGTGCCGGGTGGAACGGCGAGCGGTTCGTATGCAGTGGCGCCAGAATGGATTTCAGCTCTGCGAGGTCCTTCTCGGTGAATCCGGTGCCCACCCGTCCAATGAAGCGCAACCCCTCGCCCTCGGGGATACCCAGCAGCAGGGCACCAATGCCACTGGAGCGCCCCCCTTCACCTTTGCGCCAGCCGCCGATGACCGCCTCCTGGGTGTTCCAGTTCTTGTCCTTGATCCACGCCGACGAGCGCCGGCCCGGCTGATAGGTGGAGTCCCACTTCTTGGCGACGACCCCCTCCCACCTCCGCTTGCGCGAGTAGGCCAGGGCTGCCGGGCCGTCACCGTCGAGCAGGGGCGGCACGATCAAATCCGTTCCCTGCGAGAAGGTTTCGAGCACGCGACGCCGGTCGCGGTACTTGGCCCGCAGCAGTGAGCGGTCGTCGAGGTGCAGAATATCGAAGGCCCAGAACTCGATTCGGGTTGCCCGGGCCCGGTTCTGCATCTCACCGAAGTTAGGCACGCCGCGGTCGTCGAGGGCAACCACCTCACCGTCGAGGATGACGTGGTGTGCGCCGATCGCGCCGGCCAACTGCTGCAATTGCGGATACTCCTTGGTGACCTCGCGTCCGTTGCGGGTCTGCAGCCGCAGCCGGCCGTGGTCGGCCTCGACCAATAGCCGGTAGCCATCGAACTTGCCTTCGAACGCCCAGTGCGCGGAGGTGAGCCTGTCCACCGAACCAAGGGTGGCCAGCATCGGCGAGAAGTCGGCCAGCCGGACGCCGGGCTGCTCTTTCATCCGGTGCGCCAGCCATTGGTCGCCGTCGGTCTGAATCAGTGCGTAACGTCCGGTGACCCGCCGGCCGCTCAGGTCCACGATCACCTCCCCGCCCTTGCCATCCGGTTCGCCGGCCAGGGTGAACTTCTCGGCCTCGTAGGTGCCGGAATCCCACACCGTCACCGTGCCGGCGCCGTACTCGCCGGCGGGAATGGCGCCTTCGAAGGTGGCGTACTCCAAGGGATGATCCTCGGTGCGCACGGCCAGATGATTGACCGACGGGGTGTCGGGCAGGTTCTTGGGAATCGCCCACGACATCAAGACCCCGTCGCGCTCCAACCGGAAGTCGTAGTGCAGACGACGGGCCCGGTGCTCCTGAATGACGAACCGATTGCCCTCGGCCGCCGCAGGTGGTGTCGCGGCGGAAGGCACCGGCTCCGGGGTCTTGGCGGCATCACGCATGCGGCGGTAGGTCGTCAATCGATCGACCGGGGACGGCCCGGCCTGCTCGTCGAGACCGGCCAGCAGATCGCCGTGGTCGGCGACCCGGGACAGCACCTCCTCGAACTGCAGCTGCTCCAGTTCCGGATCGCCGATCTCCTCCCAGGTTCGGGGGGCGGCGACCGTGGGCGTCCGACGGCCGCGCAGCGAGTAGGGCGCGATGGTGGTCTTGGCCGCGTTGTTCTGGCTCCAGTCCAGGAACACCTTGCCCGCGCGAAGGCTGCGGGTCATGGTCGCCGTCACCAGGGTGGGCATGCTCTGCTCAAGTTGCTGTGCAACCGTGCGCGCCAGCACCGCCGCACCGGCACTGCTGATCGGATCGGCGAGCGGGACGTAGAGATGCAGACCCTTGCTTCCGCTGGTCAACGGGTACACCCGTAGGCCGATGTCGTCGATCATCTCCCGTACCGCGTGAGCGACTTCGCACAGCTGCGGCATGGTCACGCCTTCGCCGGGGTCGAGATCGAACACCAGCCGGTTAGCCGGGCCGGGCCGCGCGTCCGGACCGAAAAGCCATTGCGGCACATGGACTTCCAGTGCAGCCTGCTGGGCGATCCAGGCCAGCCCAGTGGGGCTGTCGATGATCGGGTATGCCGTCGCGCCTGATTTGTGCACCAGGATGCCCCGGTGCAACCAGGACGGCGCCGACTTCGCCAGTTCCTTTTCGAAGAACGCGGTGCCCTCGACGCCGTTCGGCCAGCGCTTGCGGGTGGCCGGCCGCCCGGCGATGTGCGGCACCATCACTTCGGCGATGGTGGTGTAGTACCGGAACACATCGGCTTTGGTGGTGCCGGTCTCCGGGTACAGCACTTTGTCCGGGTTGGTCAGCCTGACCAGCGGCCCGCTCGTCGCTCCCGGTGGCCAGACGTCGATCACCACCTCACGGTATTACCCGCTGCTACGGTGGACCAATGATCAGGTACTCGGTTGCAGCTGCGCTGGCCGTGGGTTTGCTGACCGCATCGCCGGCGGCCGCCGATCCCGACGACCGGCTGCCTTACTGCGCCGCTGGCCAGAGGCCGACCCCGGGCGAATGCAAACCGGCACCCAACGCCGCTTCCCAGGAGTCCCCGACGGGGCTGGATCCCGGCATCGGGATGGGCTTCGACCCGGGGCTTCCGATCGGCCTCAATCCGGCAACCAAGTCAATGTTCTGACTGGCGGGATTGCCACATGCGTTCGATCTGGAAGGGTTCCGTCGCCTTCGGTCTGGTGAACGTCCCGGTGAAGGTGTACAGCGCCACCGAGGACCACGACCTGAAATTCCATCAGGTGCACGCCAAGGACAACGGCCGCATTCGCTATCAGCGGGTCTGCGAAGAGTGCGGGGAAGCGGTCGAGTACCGCGACATCGCCAAAGCCTACGAGTCGGGCAGTCAAACGGTGGTGATCACCGACGAGGACATCGCCACCCTGCCGGAGGAACGCAGCCACGAAATCGAGGTGCTGGAGTTCGTCCCGGCCAGCGATCTCGATCCGATCATGTTCGACCGCAGCTACTACTTGGAGCCGGACGGCAAGTCGTCGAAATCGTATGTGCTGCTTGCCAAAGCCCTGTCGGAGACCGACCGGGTGGCCATCGTCAACTTTGCGCTGCGCAACAAGACCCGGCTCGCGGCGCTGCGGGTCAAGGACTACTCCAAGCGCAACGTCATGGTGGTGCACACGCTGCTCTGGCCCGACGAGATCCGGGATCCCGACTTCCCGTCTCTGGACGCCGACGTCGAAGTCCGACCGGCTGAACTGAAGATGGCCGGCCAGGTGGTGGAGTCGATGGCCGACGACTTCCATCCCGAGCAGTACACCGATACCTATCAGGAGCAACTGCAGGAACTCGTCGAGGCCAAGCTCTCCGGCGGCCAGGCCTTCACCACCGAGGAGAAGCCGGCCCGGCTCGACGACACCGAGGACGTGTCGGACCTATTGGCCAAGCTGGAGGCCAGCGTCAAGCGCCGCCGCGAGGAGTCTGCCGCCCGCAGCCAGGCCGAACCGGAAGCCACTGAAGCCACCGCCCCAGCGGAGAAGGCCGCCGCCAAGAAAGCGCCCGCGAAGAAGGCGCCCGCCCGGAAGGCCCCCGCCAAGAAATAGAACGTGTTACAGATTACGGTGGGGGCTGGCGACGAGGGTTCGTGACAAGGAGCCGACGTGATCCTGGACAAGTTCCGGCTGGACGGGCAGGTCGCTGTCGTGACCGGAGCCGGTCGTGGGCTGGGAGCGGCGATCGCGGTGGCCTTCGCCGAAGTCGGCGCCGATGTGGTGATCGCGTCCCGCACCGAGGGCGAACTTCAGGCGGTGGCCGCGCAGGTGGAAGCCGCCGGCCGGCGCGCACACGTCGTGGTCGCCGACCTCGCCCAGCCGGACAGCACCGCCACGCTGGCCGGCGCCGCGGTGGAGGCATTCGGCAGGCTGGACATCGTGGTCAACAACGTCGGCGGCAGCATGCCCAATACGCTGCTGACCACCACGGTCAAAGATATGCGCGACGCTTTCACCTTCAACGTGCTGACCGCCCATGCGCTGACGGTGGCGGCAGTCCCGCTGATGCTGGAGCACTCCGGCGGCGGCTCGATCATCAACGTCAGCTCCACGATGGGCCGACTTTCCGGTCGTGGCTTCGCCGCTTACGGCACCGCCAAAGCCGCACTGGCGCACTACACCCGGCTCACCGCACTGGACCTGTGCCCGCGGATCCGGGTCAACGCGATAGCGCCCGGCTCCATTCTGACGTCGGCACTGCAGGTCGTGGCTTCCAACGACACATTGCGCGAGCAGATGGAGAAAGCCACTCCGATGCGCCGTCTCGGCGAACCGGACGACATCGCCGCGGCCGCGGTCTATCTGGCCTCACCCGCCGGCAGCTTCTTGACCGGCAAGATGCTCGAGGTCGATGGCGGCCTGGTGGTTCCCAACCTCGACTTGCCCATCCCGGACCTGTAGGCCCACAGCTGTAGGAGGACACCATGGCCATTCGTGTCGCGCAGATCGGCACCGGCAACGTCGGCACCCATGCGCTGCGATCGCTGATCTCGCACCCCGACTACGAACTCACCGCGGTGTGGGTGTCCTCGGAGGCCAAAGCCGGCAAGGACGCCGCCGAACTCGCCGGGCTGGACATCCGCACCGGCGTGCTGGCCACCAACGACCTCGACGCGGTGCTGGCCACCGCACCCGACTGCGCCGTCTACACCGCGATGGCCGACAACCGGCTGATGGAGGCGCTGGAGGACTACCGCAAGATTCTGGCGGCCGGTGTCAACGTGGTGGGCAGCGGCCCGGTGTTCCTGCAGTGGCCGTGGCAGGTGATCCCCGACCAGATGCTCGCGCCGATCGAAGAGGCTGCCCGGCAAGGGAAGTCGAGTCTCTTCGTCAACGGCATCGACCCCGGTTTCGCCAACGATCTGATCCCGCTGGCACTAGCCGGAACCTGCCAGAGCATCGAGCAGGTGCGCTGCATGGAAATCGTCAACTACGCCACCTACGACAGCGCAACGGTGATGTTCGACGTGATGGGCTTCGGCAAGCCGATGGACGAGATCCCGATTCTGCTGCAGCCGGGCGTGCTCAGCATCGGCTGGGGGTCGGTGGTCCGGCAGTTGGCCGCCGGTCTGGGGCTTGAACTCGACGGCCTGGAGGAGATGTACATCCGCGAGCCGGCGCCGGAGGCGTTCGACATCGCCAGCGGGCACATCGCCGAAGGGACCGCCGCCGCCTTGCGTTTCGAGGTGATCGGGATGGTCGGCGGCGCCCCCGCCGTC
>JAULZA010000154.1:0-8186 GCA_032117575.1 Mycolicibacterium sp. | reverse complement strand
ACTCCTACCGACTCGCCCACGCCCGAAATACCCGACCCCCCAAAGCGACTGGGGCCAAATCAAGCCGTCCTACTGGGGCCAACTCAAGTTGACATTGCCAGGGAATCGAACCCGCTCCGGAAACCGTCCTGAAATGGGATAACGCCGAACTTCGCGACGCGACAGCACTTCAGCTGACGCAAAAATACCTGCTGGAACGTGCGGTGTGTTGACGTTGTCAGCAGATATACAGGATGCCTAGCCACCTAACCGGCGGTAACCAGCACAGCCGGATTGTCCGAGAACGCACGTAGAATAATGAGAATGACCAGCGCTGCCAGTGACATGGCATTGACCCGGCTGCGCGAGCACCGGGAGGCGATATGCGATGTGCTGGCCCGCTACGGTGCGAGCAATCCCCGGTTGTTCGGATCGATCGCGCAGGGCAACGCAGGGCCTGACAGTGATGTCGACATACTGCTAGACCTCGCCGCGACGGGGTCCGGTAGTCGACTGTCTCGACTCTCGGGGATCCGGTTGGAACTGGAAACGTTACTCAAGATGCCAGTCGACGTCGCCTGTGAAGACCTTCTCAAAGAGGGCGTTTCAGAATCTGCTCGAAGCCAGGCTATCGCGTTGTGACCAGATCGGCGCAGGACCGGCTGAACGATATCCAGACGGCGATCGCCAGGGTCTAGGCCTATCGGCCATCCCTGAAAGGCGAGCACTCCGAGACGGTGTCAGCGATCCTTCGGGAGATCGGAATAATCGGCGAAGCGGTCAATTCTCTACCGGACACCGTCATCGCCAAGCGGCCAGAGATCGCATGGCGTCAGATCGCTGCCATGCGGAATTTCCTTATCCATGAATACTTCAACATCAACGAAGCTGTCATCGAAGACGTTATTGCCAACGACCTGGACCCTCTTGAGTGTCGCGGTCAACGCACTACTTGATCTTTCCTAACGGCCGCTACGGTCACGCCCGCGGTGGCTGGTGCCGATGTCCCAGACACGACATAAAACAGGCCAGGGCTTGTGGCCCTGGCCTGTCTCTGGTGGAGCTGCCGGGAATCGAACCCGGGTCCTACGGCATTCCCTCAAGACTTCTCCGTGCGCAGTTCGCTATGCCTCTACTTGGATCTTCCAGTCCCGCGAACAAGCCGGAATGACGATCCCAGTCGCTGTTGGTTGTCCCGCTCAATCCCGCGACCGGATTGAACGGTGGATCCCTCTAGCTGATGCCAGGGTCCGGGCCGAGGGCCTTCCCGGTCTGACAGACACACCGTCGCTTAGGCAGCGAGGGCGTAGTCGCGCTGATTGGAATCGGCGCTTAATTGGTTGCAATGACGCTTACGGTGGTCTCTTGCCTGCACCGGCACGCTTCCCTTGATTCGATGCGCGAAGTCGAAACCGTTCAGCCCCTCGCATCCCAGCCGATGGCTTCGGCCGGATTTTCCATGCTACGGGATACAACCGGCAACGCCGAGCCCTGATTCCCGTGCAGACCGGCCTAGACCGGCTGCAGCGGGCCGAAGCACTCGTAATTAATGGCGCTGTCGGGCACCCCGAGCTCCACCAGCTGAGCGTGGACGGCGGACATGAATACGCGCGGCCCGCACATGTACACGTCAAAGTCCGAATCGGGCAGCCAACCGCGCAGCAGTTCAGGGGTGATCCGTCCGGCTGCGGCAGCCGAATCGCTGCCGTCCTCGACGGCGCAGTGCACCGCGACATCCGAACCGCTCTGCGCCAGCGCATTCAGTTCCGCGGCGAACGGCCGGGCATCGGCGGTGCGGACGGCGTGAATGAACCGGACCTTCGCGTCGGGGTGTGCCGCGACCAGCGCCTTGGCCATCGGCAGCACCGGGGTGATGCCGATGCCACCGGCGATGAACACCGCCGGCCGCCCGTTGTAGGCGCCGGGGTCCAGGGTGAAGACGCCGTAGGGCGCCGCCAACCGCACCTGCTCACCGACGGAGATCTCGTCGTGCAGGTAGTTGGAGACGACGCCCTCCGGGCCCGCTGCATGCAGGCACGGCTCCCGCTTGACGGTGATGCGGTAGCTGCCGTCGCGCGGTGCGTCGGAGATGGAGTAGTTGCGCGGCGGAGTCACCGCCTCCCCGGGGACGTCCACGTTGACGGCGATGTACTGGCCGGGCAGGTGCTTGGGCAGCGGACCTCCGTCGGCGGGGGTCAGAACGAAGGAGGCGATCCCGTCGGCCTCTTGGGTCTTGGAGCTGACGGTGAAGGTCCGGTGCCCGGTCCACCCGCCGGGCTGATCGAGCTGCTCCTGGTACAGCTGGGCTTCGCGACCGATGCAGAAGTCGGCGAGGGTGCCGTACGCCTCGGTGACCGCCGCGGCGATCTCTGGGGTGACCGCATCGCCGAGGACCTCGGCGATGGCGTCCAGCAGATGCTTGCCGACGATCGGATACTGCTCGGGCTGGATACCGAGCGAGCAGTGCTTGTTGGCGATCAGATCGACGGCCGGGCCCAGCGCGCCGAGATTGTCGATGTTGGCGAAGTAGGCGCACACGGCGTTGGCCAGGGCCTGCGGCTGCGCCCCCTCGAACTGGTGGGCCTGGTTGAAGTACGCCAGCACCTCAGGGTTGCCATCGAACATGCGCGGATAGAAATTGCTGGTGATGGTGTCGGCGTTCTCCGCGACGACAGGGGTAACGGCCTTGACGATGTCAACGGTTTTCTGAGTCAGCATGACGGTCCTCCGAGCGGCGATCGATAACGGACAGATTTTTGCGAGTATTCAAGGAGTGCAAGGGACTTCACGGTAACGCCGATCACGCGTTCCGGTTCGCAATTCGATGACTTTGTTAGCCGCAAACCAACGCAGCGGGATGCTCTAAATCACGTAGGCCAGGTTCTCCACGATGTGGGCGGCAACCACCGCATCCCCCTGGTAGTCGACGGCGTCCGACCGGCCCGCCATCGGGGGGCGCCCGCCGGCCCGGCGGGTGAACTGCAGACCGTCGAGTGTGATGGCGACGGTCGGTTCCGCGCCGCCGAAATCCTCGACCAGGGCGGCCCGGCCGTCCACCGCGACGCGGATCTCACGCGCCAGCGGCCCAGTCAAGGCAATCAGCACTCGGGAGCCGTCCGGCGCCTTTCCCTTCTTGCCGACCACGAACGGCATGCTGGCCGCCATCTCGTCGAGCGACAGCCTGCTGTCCGGCCCGGTCAATTCGCTGTCGGCGGGCGGGCGGCCGAGCGCGTCGCGGATGTCCTGCTCGTGCATCCAGCAGTCGAACACCCGAATCCGCATGAACCGCCCGTAGCTGTCCGGGCCAGCCGGCGTCAGCGTCGGCGCGTTCCACTCCTCGGTGCTCATCGCGGCCAGCGCGGCACGCCGCCTACCGGTGACATCGCCGAAGCGCTGCAGCAGTTCCGCCCCGGACTCGCCGCGCAGCGACCGCACCCACAGCTCGTTCATCGCACCGATCGGGTTGCGGACATGCTCCAGCTCGCCGAGGTCGATATCGGGCTCGGGGGTCGCGATGCCGGAGAGCATCGACTCAGTGCCGACGATGTGGGCGACGACGTCATGCACATCCCAGCCCGGCAGCGCGGTCGGAGTCCGCCACTGTTCCTCGCTGGCGTTGGCCAGTAACGCCGCAATGGCGTCCCAGGAGGCGAAAAGCCCTCCCAGGACCTCGCCTTGGTCCACCACAGTGACAGGTCGTTCGGAGCTCACCCCGGCGATGGTAATGCAGTTCGGCACCCGAACTGGTCAGCGCACCGAGATCAGCGCCACGGCAACCAGCGCCGAGACCAGGCCGAGTATCTGAGCGCCGGTGATCCTTTCGCGGAGCACCACGATCGCCAACAGCACGGTCGCCGCCGGGTACAGCGACATCACCACGCTGGCCAACGACAGCATCGAGGACTGCAGCGCCAGCAGCATGGTGATGTTCGCCGCCACATCGAGAAGTGCGGCGCCGATAGCCAGACGCAGCGGAAAGCCCTTCGGCGGCTTGAGATTCCCGGTGAACCCGGCGGCGGCCAGCACCACCACGGTGGCCGCGATCCGGCCGAAGAACAGCGGCCACAGCCGCGCCTCGGCGGGGGCCTGCGCCAGCAGCACGTAGTTCAGTCCGAACCCCAGACCCGCCCCGACCGTCAGCCATGCCACGGTGCGGGTGAACCGGTGTGGGCGGACATCCTCATCGGTGACCTCCCGGCTGACCAGCACCACGGCCACCAGCGCGAGCGCCACTCCGATGCCGGCCACCGGGCCAGGCCGCTCCCCCAGGGCCAGACCGATGGCCAGCGGAACACCGGCGGCCAGCACGGCGGTCAGCGGCGATACCACCGAGATCGGCCCGGACCCCAGCGCGGCATAGAACCACCACACCGCCAGACCCTGACTCAACCCACACAGCGCGCCCCACACCACCGCCGCCGGGCTGATGGTGCCACCGACAGCGACGGCCATGATGCCCAGGATCACCATAGCCACCGGGTAGGACACCAACACCACACGCAGCGCCGCGACGTGGCGGGCGGCCAGTCCGCCGACGAAATCGCTGACCCCGAAACACAACGCCGAGCTCAGCGCGAACAGAATGCCGGTCAGATCTTGCCTTTGGTACGCCGGCCGAGCTCGCGGATCACGTCGCGCTGGGCGTCGCGGCGGGCGATGTCCTGGCGCTTGTCGTGAGTCTGCTTACCGCGGGCCAGCGCCAGTTCCACCTTGACCTTGCCGTCGAGGAAGTACATCGACAGCGGCACCAGAGTGAGGTTGCCGTCGCGGATCTTGCCCACCAGCATGTCGATCTGGCGCCGGTGCAGCAGCAGCTTGCGGTTGCGTCGCACCGGATGGTTGGTCCAGGTGCCGTGGTGATACTCGGGGATGTGCAGATTGCGCAGCCACACCTCGCCGTCGTCGACGGTGGCGAAGGCATCGGCCATCGAGGCGTTCCCGTCGCGCAGGCTCTTGACCTCGGTGCCGGTCAGCACCACACCGGCTTCGAAGACCTCCAGCACCGCGTAGTTGTGCCGGGCCTTGCGGTTGCTGGCGATCACCCGCTTGCCGCCCTTGGCGTCACCGGCCTTCTTGGCCGCCGCCGCCTTCCGCTCGACCGATAGCTTGGCCACGTTATTTCCGGGTTACTTCCGCACGTACAGCCGCAGCGTGACGTAGGCGGTCAGAGCAGCCATCGCCACCCCGACGGCGAACATGAGCGGGGCGATGTAGAGGATGTCGGCGTAGTCGATCCTGGCGATCAGATTGGCTCGATAGAACTGGTCCAAGGCGTTTTCCAGAAACAGCGCGCGCACCACGATCAGGCCGAGGATGGCCAGCACCACGCCGATCGTCGCGGCCAGCACCGCCTCGAGCAGGAACGGGAGCTGGGTGTACCAGCGGGTGGCGCCCACCATCCGCATGATGCCGATTTCCGTGCGGCGGGTGTATGCGGCTACCTGAACCATGTTTGCGATCAACAGGATTGCGCCGATTGCCTGCACGACCGCGATGGCGAAGGCGGCCCGCGACAGCCCGTCGAGCACCGCGAAAAGACGGTCGATCAAGTCCTTTTGGTTGAGCACGTTGAGCACGCCCGGCTGACCCTGCATGGAGGTGTCGAAGTCGGTGTGTTGCTCAGGATTATTGAGCTTGACGATGAACGACGCCGGGAAAGAGTCCTTGCTGGCGACGTCCTTGTACTCGGGGAACTTGGTGACGGCATCGGTGTAGGCCTCCTCCTTGTTGAGGAAGCGCACCGACTTCACGTCCTCGCGGTTTTCGATCTGCTCCCGCAGCGCCTTGCACGGAGGGGCGTCACAGGTCGGGTCGTTGGCCGAGACGTCGTTGTTGAGGAACACCTGGCTCTCGACCCGGTCGAGGTAGATATTGCGGGATTGATCAGCCAACCGGACCACCAGCAGGCCGCCGCCGAACAGGCCGATGGAGATGGCCGTGGTGAGGATCATCGCGATGGTCATGGTGACGTTGCGGCGAAGGCCGGTGGCGACCTCGCTGACCAGAAAGCCGGCGCGCATCAGCGGTCCATTCCGTAGACGCCGCGCTGCTCGTCGCGGACCAGCCGGCCCTGCGACAGCTCAATCACTCGCTGGCGCATGGAGTCGACGATGTGGTGGTCGTGGGTGGCCATCAACACGGTGGTCCCGGTGCGGTTGATCCGGTCCAGCAGGTCCATGATCTCCCGGCTGGTCTCGGGGTCGAGGTTTCCGGTGGGCTCGTCGGCCAGCAGTACCAGCGGACGGTTCACGAAGGCCCGGGCGATGGCCACCCGCTGCTGCTCACCACCGGAGAGCTCGTCGGGCATACGGTTGGCCTTGCCGGACAAACCGACCATGTCGAGCACCTCGGGGACCACCTTCTTGATGACGTCGGGCTGCTTGCCGATCACCTCCAGCGCGAAGGCGACGTTCTCGAAGACCGTCTTCTGCTGCAGCAGCCGGAAATCCTGGAACACGCAGCCCATGACCTGCCGCAGCTTCGGGATGTGCCGGCCGGAGAGTTTGTTGACGTGAAATTTCGACACCTGGATCTCACCGGATGTCGGCTCCTCCTCGGCCAGCAACAGGCTCATGAACGTCGACTTGCCCGATCCGGACGGGCCGATGAGGAAGACGAACTCGCCCTTGTCGACCTTGAGGCTGACGTTGTCCAGCGCAGGTCGGGCCGAAGCCTTGTACTGCTTGGTGACATGGTCGAGGGTGATCATCACGGCACGCCAGTGTAGCCGGGTGAGCCGCCGCTACCGCGCCGGCGCTGCCGGGGCCGGTGCGGGTTCGCCAGCCGGGGCCGGCGCCATCGCGGCCGGCGTGCCCGGTTCCGGGGCGCTGGGAGTCGGCTGGCCGGGAGCCGGCGTCTCCGGCGGGGCGGGCGGGGGTACGCCGGGTTCGGTCGGAGTGACCGATGTGGTCGGCGCCACCGGCGTGGTGGGCGTGGCGGATGTCGGTGCCGTCGACGTGGTCGGGGTGGTCGATGTCGTCGTCGGTTCAGGCTCTTGCACATTGGTGCGCGGCGCCCAGGTGTAGGCCGGGTCGGGGATGAAGCCGGGCGGCACCACTTCGCTGGCCGGCACCTGTTCCGGGGGCGGCGGACCCGGCTCATAGGTCTCGTAGAGCCACCAGATGGCGCAGAACGCGATGACAAGAGCCACTGTGGTGGTGCGCAGCCGTCCACCCAGCATGTACGCCGGCCAGCTGCGGCCCTCGCGCGGATTGACCGACCTCATCGTTGCACCGGCCCCTGGGTCTGCTCTTCGGCGCCGCCGGCGGTGGCCGGGTGGACTGCCGCGCCGACCACCGGAGCGTTGTCAGCCTTCGTGGCGATGCCGGCCCGGGCCAGAGTCGCGACCACCAGCATCCGAAGCCGCCGTCCGACCTCGAACTGCTTGCCGGGCAGCGTGCGGGCCACCATCCGCAGGTTCACGTTGTCCAGCTCGATGCTCTCCACACCCATCAGCTGCGGCTTGTCCAGCAGCAGATCACGCAGCTGCGGATCCAGCGGAGCGGCCTCGCAGACGTGGTGCAGCACATCGTTGACCACGTTGAGGTCGGCCGTGGTGGGCACCGGGATATCGACGACTGCCCGCGCCCAGTCCTTGGACAGGTTGAGCGTCTTCATGATCTGGCCGTTGGGAATGGTGTACATCTCCCCGTCCGAGGTGCGCAGCTTCGTCACCCGCAGCGTGACGTCCACCACGGTGCCCATCGCATCGTTACTGGCACCCAGGGTCAGCTGGACCAGGTCGCCGAAGCCGTACTGCTTCTCGGTGATGATGAAGAAGCCGCTGAGCAGGTCCTGCACCACGCGCTGGGCGCCGAAGCCCAACGCCGCACCGAGCACCGCAGCAGGTGCCACCAGCGAGCCGATCGGAACGGCCAGCACGTCGGTGACCTCGACCACCACCATCACCGCCAGCAGCGCGATGGCCAGATAGGAGATCACCGAGGCCACGGCCTGGCGATGCTTGGCGCTTTCGGTGCGCACCAGGGCGTCGCTGGCGTTGAAATCGTCGTCGATACGGCGGCTGATCCGCCCGGCCAGCCAGTTGATGAACCTGGCCCCGAGCAGGCCGCCGATCAGTAGCAGGGCGATGTGCAGACCGCGGGTGAGGATCCATTCGCCGATACCGCCGTGCCAGAAGTCGTGCCACTTGTCCGCGAACGGGTTGGCTAGCAGTGCGGTAACTGCGATGTCAGTCTTCGTCATCT
>JAULZA010000153.1:0-17592 GCA_032117575.1 Mycolicibacterium sp. | reverse complement strand
TCAGATACGAGCAGGCGATCTGGCGGTCGGCCAGCAACCTCAACGTCTCTACAGCGCCGGGAATGGCCCGCCAGGATGTGACCAACACGCCGTCGATATCGAAGAGCACCCCGCCGACAGCCATGCAGGAGAGGTTAAGCCCCACGTATCTTCATGGCATGGCATGGACTGAGAAAGACGTTCCCGATCAGAGCGGCCGGCTGGCGATCGTCACCGGCTCGAACACCGGACTGGGCTACGACACCGCCCGGGTACTGGCGGGCCGGGGAGCGCAGGTGGTGATGGCGGTCCGCGATACCGCCAAAGGCGAGGCCGCGGCGGCGCGGATTCGTCAATTGACCCCCGGCGCCACGGTCAGTGTGCAGAAACTCGACCTGGGCTCGCTGGCCTCGGTGCGCGAAGCCGGTGCCGCGATGGCCGCGGCGTACCCGCGCGTCGACCTGCTGATCAACAACGCCGGCGTCATGTATCCACCGAAGTCGACGACCGCCGACGGCTTTGAGTTGCAGTTCGGTACAAACCATCTCGGTCACTTCGCGCTGACGGGATTGCTGCTGCCCAACCTGCTTGAGGTGGACCGGTCCCGGGTCGTGGTAGTGGCCAGCATCGCCCATAACATCAAGGCGAAGATCGATTTCGACGACTTGACGTGGGAGAAACGCAAGTACGACCGGGTCGCGGCCTATGGCCAGTCCAAGCTCGCCAACCTGATGTTCGCCTTCGACCTGCAGCGGCGACTGGCCGCCGCGAACGCGAAAACCATTGCGGTCGCGGCGCATCCGGGTGTCGCTGCCACCGAGCTGGTCCGGCACATCCCCGGCGCGAGCCTGCCCGGGGTGAACTGGATCTCCGGCAAACTGCTCAACACCGCCGAAATGGGCGCACTGCCCACTCTGCGGGCCGCCACCGACCCGGCGGTCAAAGGTGGCCAGTACTGGGGTCCAGACGGGTTCCGGGAAATGCGCGGCTACCCGGTCTTGGCGACGTCGAGCAAGCAGGCCCGCGACGTCGCAGTGCAGGAGCGGCTGTGGAAGGTGTCTGAGGAGCTGACCGGCGTCACCTTCCCGGTGTAGCGAGAGATGCGCAGCGTCGAGGAGCATCAGCGCGTCGTCGCCGGGCTGATCCGGGCTCGGCCGCCGATGACCGTTGCGCCGGCCGACGCCCTCGGTCTGGTGCTGGCCACCGACGTCGTGGCCGGCATGTCGCTACCGGTCTTCGACAACTCCGCCATGGACGGCTACGCCCTGCGCGCCGACGACGTCGCCGGCGCGGACACGCATAACCCGGTGACTCTGCCGGTGGCACAGGACATTCCGGCCGGACGCACCGACCGGCTGACACTGTCGCCCGGGACCGCGCACCGGATCATGACGGGTGCGCCGCTCCCCGACGGAGCCACCGCGGTGGTGCCGGTGGAGCTCACTGATGCCGGTGTGCGCACCGTCGAGATCCGCTCGCAGGCCAGGGCCGGCCAGCACATCCGGCGGGCCGGCGAGGATGTCACCGCGGGAACCACCGTGCTGCGGGCCGGACAGGTGATCACCCCCGCCGCGCTGGGGCTGGTCGCCGCGCTGGGGGTGGCGGATCTGGCCGTCGTTCCCCGCCAGCGGGTGCTGGTGGTGTCGACCGGCTCTGAGTTGGTAGCACCCGGATCGGAACTGCGGCCGGGGCAGATCTACGAGTCCAACGGCGTCATGCTGGCCGCCGCGGTGCGCGATGCCGGCGCCGCGGTGGCGGGGGTGCTGACGTGCGGCGACGACGTCGGCCAGTTCCGCGCGCTGCTCGACGGGTACGCCGGGGACTGCGAGGTGGTGATCACCACGGGCGGGGTCAGCGCCGGCGCCTATGAGGTGGTCAAGGACGCCTTTCCGGAGGCCGGCTCCCCGGTCGAAGGTCGCCGGCGGACCGGCTCGGTCGAATTCGTCAAGGTCGCCATGCAGCCCGGGATGCCGCAGGGCGCGGGAAGACTGCCCGACGGCCGGGCGATCGTGACGCTGCCCGGCAACCCGGTCAGCGCGCTGGTCTCCTTCGAGGTGTTCCTTCGCCCGGTGCTGCGAGCGGCGATGGGCATGCCCGAGCCGCACCGGCCGCGCCGAAGCGCAGTGCTGGCCGAGGCCATCACCTCACCGGCCGGGAAACGGCAGTTCCGTCGCGGCGTTTATGACGCCGACGCCGGCACCGTGACCAGTTACGGGCCGCCGGCGTCCCATCATCTGCGGTGGCTGGCGTCGGCAAACTGCCTGCTCGATATCGGCGCCGACGTCACATCGATCGATGCTGGCGATCAGGTGAGCATCTGGGACTTGGCCCCGTAGACCACCGGGTGGCCCACTAGACTCACGTCGATGGCCAGACGCCCCGATACCGAACTGCAGTCCGGCCCGCAGCGGCTGGCTGCTCTGGTCCGTACCTCTGTTCCGCCCGTGCACCACGCCGGATTCCCGTTCATCGCTGCCGGTGTGGCGGCGGCGGCGCTGGGCCGCAACCACCCCTGGGTGCGCTCGGTGGGTCTGGCTGCCGCCGCGGCGAACGCCGGGTTCTTCCGGCACCCGCCCCGCACACCACCCACCACGCCCGGGCTGGTGGTCTCCCCCGCCGACGGGCTGGTCTGCCTCATCGAGGACGCGGCACCACCGGCGGAACTGGGACTCGGAACCACGCCAGTGCCGCGGATCAGCGTCTTTCTGTCCCTGTTCGACGCTCATGTGCAACGCATCCCGGTCGGCGGCGAGGTGATCGCCGTGGAGCACCGTCCGGGGAGTTTCCATTCCGCCGAATTGGCGGCGGCCAGTGCGGACAATGAGCGCAACAGCGTTCTGATCCGGACGCCGGAAGGACATGACGTGGTGGTCGTACAGATCGCCGGGCTGATCGCACGCCGCATCGTCTGTGATCTGCGGGGCGGCGAGCACGTCAACATCGGCGACACCTACGGATTGATCCGGTACGGCTCCCGACTGGACACCTACCTGCCGGCGGGCTCGGAGATCATCATCGCAACCGGCCAGCGCGCCCTGGCCGGCGAGACGGTGCTGGCGCGGTTGCCATGATCAAACCCCGGCCCCGGGTCAACCCGCTCAACCGGCGGATTCTGCCCAGCGCCATGACGGTGCTGGCCATCTGCCTGGGCATGACGTCGGTCAAGTTCGCCCTCGACAACCGCCCCACCGAAGCCATGGCGCTGCTGGCCGCGGCCGCTATCCTCGACGCGCTCGACGGCCGGGTCGCCCGCCAGCTCAACGCCACCTCGCGGATGGGCGAGGAGATCGACTCACTGGCCGATGCGGTGAACTTCGGTGTGGCACCGGCGTTCATCGTCTACGCGACGTTGCTCTCGCACAACCGGGTCGGCTGGATCGTCGTACTGCTCTACGCGGTGTGCATCGTGTTGCGTCTGGCCCGCTTCAACGCCCTGCTGGATGCCGACGTCCCGGCCTACGCCAAGGAGTACTTCGTCGGCATGCCGGCCCCGGCCGGAGCCATCGGCGCGATCGGACCGCTGGCGGCAAAGATGCAGTTCCCCGGACCCTGGTGGTCGACCGAGACCGCAGAGATCGTGGTGATCGTCTGGATGGTGGCGGTGTCGCTGCTGGTGGTCAGCCGCATCCCGATGCGAAAGATCCACACCTTCAAGGTTTCCCCGAACATGGCGGCGCCCTTGCTCGCCGGGGTGGCGATCGTGGCCGCGGGAGCGTTGATCTTCCCGTACCTGCTGATCATGATCATCATCGCCGCCTACGTGCTCCACATCCCGTTCGCGGTGCGCACCCAACGCTGGACCGCGGCCCACCCGGAGACGTGGGAAGACACCTCGCGGCAGCGCCGCGCCGCACGGCGGGCCACCCGACGCGCTCAGCAACCGCACCAACGTTCGGCGGCACGGCTGGGCCTACGCAAGCCAGGAGGCTGAGTGACGCAAGCCTTTTCCCACCCGAAGGGCCCGACCAACAGCTTGACGCTCACCGCGCGGCTCAACACCGCCGCCCTGGACAGTCGCCGGGGCGTGGTGCGCTTGCACCCGGAGGCCATCGCCGCGCTGGGCCTGCGTGAATGGGATGCGGTGTCGCTGGTGGGTTCTCGCACGACTTCCGCCGTCGTCGGGATGGCTCCGCCGGGGACGCCGACCGGCACCGCACTGCTCGACGACGTGACGCTGTCCAACGCCGGACTGCGCGAGAACTCCACCGTGGTGGTGTCGCCGGCCACCGTTTTCGGCGCCCGTTCGGTGACGCTGAGCGGTTCGACGCTGGCCACCCGATCGGTGTCCTCGACCACCCTGCGCCAAGCCCTGCTGGGCAAGGTGCTCACGGTGGGCGACACCGTCTCTCTGCTCCCCCGCGACCTGGGGCCGGGCACCTCCACCTCGCAGGCCAGCGCGGCACTGGCCACCTCGGTGGGCATCACTTGGACCTCCGAGCTACTGACCGTCACCGGCACCGATCCGGCCGGACCGGTCTCAGTGCAACCGAATTCATCGGTGACATGGGGCGCCGGCAGTCCCGCCGCCACCGGATCCACACTGACGGTCAGCGAGCCCGTCGAGTGGCCCGACGAGCCCGCGGTGACCATCGACGACCTCAAAGGCCAGCACGTCCAGGCCGGCCGGCTGTCGGAATGGCTCAAGCTGGCTCTCGACCAGCCCGAGCTGCTGGAAAAGCTTGGCGCGAAACCGCATCTGGGTGTGCTCATCACCGGACCGGCCGGGGTGGGGAAGGCTCGCCTGGTGCGCGCGGTGTGCGCCGGGCGCCGTCTGGTGCGACTGGACGGCCCGGACACCGGCGCGCTGGCGGCTCCCGAACGCCAACAGGCCGTCGCCCGGGCGGTGGCCGACGTGATCAACGGCGGCGGGGTGCTACTGGTCACCGATGTCGACGCACTGCTGCCCGAACCGCCCGAACCCGTCGCGACGATGATCCTGTCCGAACTGCGCAAGGCGGTGGCGGCACCCGGGGTGGCGCTGATCGTGACCTCCCAGCAGCCGGAGTCGCTGGACCACCGGCTGCGCGCCCCGGACCTGTGCGACCGGGAACTGGGGTTGAGCCTGCCCGACGGCGCCACCCGCAAGGCACTCCTGGAGGTGCTGCTGCGCGATGTGCCTGCCGAAGATCTCGCACTCGACGCAATCGCCGACCGGACACCGGGATTCGTCCGCGCCGACCTGGCCGCTCTGGTGCGGGAGGCCGCGTTGCGGGCCGCGGCCCGGGCCAGCGACGACGCCAAGCCGCCGGTGCTCACCCAGGAAGACCTCATCGGTGCACTGAGCGTCATCCGGCCGCTGTCGCGATCCAACACCGAGGAGCTGTCCGTCGGCTCGGTCACCCTCGAGGATGTCGGCGATATGGTGACCACCAAACAGGCGCTCACCGAGGCGGTGCTGTGGCCGCTGCAGCATCCGGACACCTTCGCCCGGCTCGGGGTGGACCCGCCGCGCGGCGTGCTGCTCTACGGGCCGCCCGGGGTGGGCAAGACGTTCGTGGTGCGGGCCCTGGCCAGTTCCGGCCGGCTGAGTGTGCACGCGGTCAAGGGTGCCGAGCTGATGGACAAGTGGGTCGGGTCCTCGGAGAAGGCGGTGCGTGAACTATTCCGCCGGGCAAGGGATTCCGCGCCGTCGCTGATATTCCTCGATGAGATCGACGCCTTGGCGCCGCGGCGGGGCCAGAGCCACGACTCCGGGGTCACCGACCGGGTGGTGGCCGCCCTGCTGACCGAGATGGACGGCATCGAACCACTGCGCGACGTGGTCGTGCTCGGCGCCACCAACCGCCCGGACCTGATCGATCCGGCGCTGCTGCGGCCGGGCCGGCTGGAGCGGCTGGTGTTCGTGGAGCCGCCCGACGCCGACGCCCGCCACGAGATCCTCAAGACCGCAGCCAAGTCCGTGCCGCTGAGCAAAGAGGTCGATCTCAAAGCCGTCGCCGCCGAACTCGACGGCTACAGCGCCGCGGATTGCGTCGCGCTGCTGCGCGAATCGGCGCTGACCGCGATGCGCCGGTCCATCGACGCCGCCGACGTCACCGCTGAGGACGTGGCCAAGGCCCGAGAGACGGTGCGGCCGTCGCTGGATGCCGCGCAGATCGAGTCGCTCAAGGCCTTCGCCGCCGATCGCTGACGCAGAGAGCGCAGTGGAGAAAACGTCGGGTCGGGTTGATGGCTTGGCGATCAGCACCAGCCGGGCGATACCACCAGGTATCATGGGACGATGGCAATGACCTTGCGGCTGTCGGAGGAACAGAGCGCCAAACTGCGCGCCACCGCCGAACGTGAAGGTATTTCCATGCAGACCGCCGCGCTCAAGGCCATCGATGACTACGTCAACCGCCGAACCCAGCGCCGCGACGAGCTCATCGCGCACATCTTCACCGAGGACGCCGAACTGTTCCGCCGGCTCTCCGACGCGTGATTTATCTGGATCTTGATGACATCGTCGCGCTGACTCAACGAGCCGGATTCACGATCACCGATCACGGGCTGGTTGAGTCCGCACTGGCGCGCCCACGCGCATCGGTGTTCGGCGAGGAGGCCTACCCTGGCATCCACGAAAAAGCCGCGGCGCTATTTCAATCCCTCGCCACCAACCATGCTCTGGCCGATGGGAACAAGCGCACCGCATGGGCGGCGACACGCCTGTTCTACGGCTTAAACGACTACCGGATAGTCGCCACCGAGAATGAGCGATTCGATCTGATCATCGCGGTGGCGACCCGCGAACTAAGCACAGTCCGACAGGTCGCGGAGCAACTCGAGCGGATAGCCGCACCGATGTAGACCCGACGATGCGGCTGCGCGCCACCTACTCCTCTGACAGCTGGAACTCCACCATCGCCGTCACGGTGTCGATCGCGTCGGTGAGGGCATCGACCCGCTCAGCCAGAGTCGGCGCCGCCAGCACGGCGTACCGGTCGGCCTGCCCCATCGGCACCTTCCCGGCCAGTGCGTAGAGATGCCGGGCGGGGTCGTCGGCCACCTCGGGGCTCACGGCCAGCGCGTCGGGCGGCAGTTCCAGCCCACGGGCTTCGGCCACCCGGTGGTAGAGCGCGAGAATGCGGTCCACGACCTCGCCGAGTTGCTCGGGACCGACCGGCGGCCCGGGCTGATCCGGCCAGGCCTCTACGACGGCCCGGGGGTAGGGGTCGTCGGGCAGCCATTGCGTCACCCGGATACGCTCACCGACCGTCGCCAGCAACTCGTACTGGCCCGTCCCCAGATCGGCGTGGTCGGTGATGCGGGCCAGCGCACCGACATCACTGCGGGCGTCGCCGCCGCCGACCTCCCAACCCCGGCTGATCATCACCACACCGAAAGCCGGCTCCGGCCCGGCCAGACAGTCCTGCACCAGGCGGGCGTAGCGCGGCTCGAAGATCCGCAGCGGCAGCGTGTCTCCGGGCAGCAACGCCGACTGCAGCGGAAACATCGGACGATCGGTGCGATTCGGGGCGTCCACGGCTTACCTCGCAGCTCCCTTGAGGACATCGCGCACCACGGCGCCAGGCTTGACGAACGTACACAGCGCCGCCGCCAGGTCGACCCAGGCGTCGGGATTGAGCGCGACGAGTCGGTTTCCGTCCTCACCGATGGCGACGATCACCGCTCGGCGATCCGCGTTTCCCATGGTGAGGTACTGCCCGCAGGTGGTCTCCAGCGCTGCGGCGCCCACGCTGATCCCGCCCTGCCCGGGAGTGGCCATCGGGGTGCCCTCGATGGCTCTGCTGCACCCGCCCGACAACAGCGCGACCAGGACCAGTGCCACGGCCGTTCGGCGGCGGGTCACGGCGTCTCCTTACACATCGAGTTCACCGACCAGAGCGTCCACCACCGCGCGTAGGTCGCCGTCATGCTCCTGGGCGACCCGGCGCTGCCGCTGGTAGGAGGCCCCCCGTTGGGGAATCTCGGCTACGGCAGCCAACTCGTCGGCGCAGTGCAGCGATTTCGCCACCGGCTCCAACCGGTTCAGCAGGTCGTCGAGGTCCTCAGTGACCAGCCGTTCGTTGCTGTCGGCATCGAGAATGATGATCGCGTCCAGGCCGTAACGGGCGGCCCGCCACTTGTTCTCCTGGACATGCCACGGCGGCATCACCGGCAACTCCTCGCCGGCCTCCAGCCTGCGGTCCAGGTCGACGATAAGGCAGTGCGTCAGCGCCACCAGAGCGGATAGCTCGCGCAGGTTGGAGACGCCGTCGAAAATTCGTACCTCGACGGTGCCCAGATACGGCGAAGGCCTGATATCCCAACGGATTTCGTTGATCTGGTCGATGATGCCGGTTTTCTTCTGGTCGTGCACGAACGACTCGAACTGCCGCCACGTCTCGAACTGGAAAGGCAACCCGGCCGTCGGCAACTGCTGGAACATCATCGCGCGGTTGCTGGCGTAGCCGGTGTCCTCACCGGCCCAGAACGGCGAAGAGGCCGACAGCGCCAGCAGATGCGGGTACTGGTTGAGCAGCGAGGAGATGATCGGCATCACCTTGTGGGCCGAGGAGACGCCGACGTGAACGTGCACACCCCAGATCAGCATCTGCCGACCCCACCACTGGGTGCGCTTGATCAGTTCGGCGTAACGCGGAGCGTCGGTGAGCTTCTGGGAGGACCACTCGGCAAACGGATGGGTGCCGGCGCAGAACAGTTCCATTCCGCGGTCGCGGACGACGTCGCCGACGGACGCCAGGGAGCCGCGTAGATCGACCATGGCCTCGCCAACCGTGTCGCAGACACCGGTGACCACCTCAACGGTGTTGCGCAGCAATTCCTTATGCACGTGCGGGTTTTCGCCGATCTCGGCGATCACCGACGCAGCCTCGTTGCTGAGGTCGCGGGTGCTGGCTTCGATGAGGGCGAATTCCCACTCCACACCCAGCGTCGGCCGCGGTGAGCCTTTGAAATCGATCCGCCCGACCGTCACCGTCGGTCCTCTGCGGGAAGCCGGAGCGGATCGCGCATCAGCCGGGCCTACCCGGCGCCGATAACACCGCAGGCCACCCGCTTGCCGCTGTCACCGTTGGCCAGTGTGGTGTCGTCCGGCGCTGGGGAGCCGTCCGCCTGCCGGTACCGGTCACCGGGGATGTTGGCGAAGTTGTCGGCGCCGGCGTGAATGATGAATGCCGTTCCGTCTCCGTCGAGCAAGTCGGCTTTGTCGAATGCGTTGGTGGTGGTGACCAGTAGTGCGGTCCCGTCGCCGCGGACCTGCAGCGACGACAGGTCGCCCGCATGGTTGGGGTGTGCGCCCTCGCCGTAGTGACCGCCGGCGGAGAGGAAATCACCCGGGGCGCCACCGTTGGGGGCGACGGAGTTCACCTCACACTTGCCCACGTCGTGAATGTGCAGTCCGTGCGCTCCGGGCGTCAGCTTGCCCGGCGCGGTGGTCTGCAGGGTGATCGTGGCGAACGCATCGTTGTCTTTGAATTCGATGGTGGCCGCGGCGACCTGCGTACCGTCCGGACCGTTGATCACGGCGGTGAGAGTGTCTGCCGGGGACGCCGGGGGCGCACCGGGTCCGGGGCCAAGGTGTCCGGGGCCGCCGTGGTGCTCGCCACCGGCCGAGGCCGGCGCGGGGGAACCCGTCCAGATCGCCGGGGTGGTGCCGGGCTGGGTGGCGATCGGCTCATTGGGCGAACAGGCGCTCAGCACTGCGACCGGAGCGACGAGCAGAGCGGCAAAGTACAACGGGCCGGAAGACTTGACCATGCCGCAGAGCCTAACCCGTCACCAACACAATCACGCCCGGTGGTTGTTCGGCGATGTCGGGGATTCGCGGCGCGACCGGCGCCTCAAGCACCTTGCCGACCGCGTCGGCCGCCGCCTGTTCACCCTCGGCCGTGCCGAAGTACACCGTGGTCTCGATCACGTCGGCCGCACTGATCGTGGTCGCCTCAGTGACGTTCCAACCGGCTTCGCGCAGCCGGTCGGCAGTCCGGGTGGCACCCGCCTCGTCATCGGCCACGCTGTAGACGCGGACATCGGACTTGGGTGCGGGCGGCCTGGTGGTGGTCGTCGTCGCCGTCACCGCGGAGGTGTCGTCGGAGGGGTCGTTCCCCGAGGTCATCGCCTGGAAGCCGACCAGAAGGAAGATCACACCGAGGAATAACAGCACCATCACCATGGCGCGCAGGGGCAGCCCGGCGGAGTCGGGAACGCGCTCGTTCATCGTGATCACTGTATCCGCGGCCGACTTCGGGTCCGACCCGCGGGCACTTCTTTAGTGGATCTCGAAGCCCAGCCGGCGTGCGGCGCGGGCCTTCTGGCGACTGGCCCGCAACCGACGCAACCGCTTGACCAGCATGGGGTCGGCGGCCAGCGCCTCCGGCCGGTCCACCAATGCGTTGAGGACCTGGTAGTAGCGCGTGGCCGACATCGAGAAGAGTTCCTTGATGGCTTCTTCCTTGGCGCCGGCGTACTTCCACCATTGGCGCTCGAACGCGAGGATGTCGTACTCGCGACGGCTCAACCCATCAGGTAGTTCCGCGTCGTCAATCGCCCGCTCGGCCCGTGCCGTCGCGCCGTCCATTCGATCAGTGGACCCTTTCAACGAATGACATTTTGGTGGTTCTAGTCCTGCTTGGGGGCAATTGAATCACGTCCGCGGCAATTGGCCCGGCACCTTCAGACCCCGCGCGTCGGGCCACTCTTTAAGCTTCCTGGTCATGGCAGTCCGACCCATCGTGATCCTCGGCGACCCCGTCCTGCACAACCCGACCGCGCCCGTGCCGGTCGGGCCCGACGGCAGCCTGCCAGCGGACCTGGCGGACTTGATCACGGACATGTTCGAAACCATGGACGCCGCCCACGGGGTAGGCCTGGCCGCCAACCAGATCGGCGTCGGGCTGCGATTGTTCGTCTACGACTGCGCCGACGAGAAGGGCAGCGCCAATTACCGTCGCGGCGTGGTGATCAATCCGGTGCTGGAGACTTCCGATATCCCCGAAACCATGCCCGATCCGGAGACCGACGACGAAGGGTGCCTGTCAGTGCCCGGCGAGTCGTTCCCGTGCGGGCGGGCGAAGTGGGCGCGTGTCACCGGAATGGACGCCGACGCCAACCCGGTGACCCTGGAGGGCACCGGACTGTTTGCCCGGATGTTGCAGCACGAGACCGGGCACCTCGACGGTTTCCTCTACGTCGACACCCTGATCGGCCGGCATGCCCGCGCCGCCAAACGGGCGGTGAAGTCGAATAAATGGGGCGTCCCAGGCCTGTCGTGGATGCCCGGCGAAGAGCCGGATCCATTCGGCCACTAGGACATTGGCATGGGGCTGCGCATCGCCACCTGGAACGTCAACTCCGTCCGCACCCGGGTGGATCGCGTCGTTGACTGGATGCAGCGCGCCGACATCGACGTACTGGCGATGCAGGAGACCAAGTGCGCCGACGACCAGTTCCCGGCGATGACGTTTCTCGGCGCCGGCTACGAGGTGATGCACTGCGGACACGACCAGTGGAACGGGGTGGCGATCGCCTCCCGCGTCGGGTTCGACGACGTCCAGGTGGGCTTCCCCGGCCAACCGACCTGGGAAGGCCGCAACGAGGCGCGCGCGCTGGGAGCCACCTGCGCCGGCGTGCGGGTGTGGAGCCTGTATGTGCCCAACGGCCGAGCGGTCGGTGACCCGCACTACCGGTACAAGCTGGAATGGCTTGCCGCCCTTCGTGATACCGCGCAGTCATGGGTGTCGGCCAATACTCAGGCACAGATCGCACTGATGGGCGACTGGAACATCGCCCCGCGCGACGATGACGTCTGGAGCATGGAGGTTTTCCAGGGCAGCACCCACGTCACCGCACCGGAACGGGCGGCTTTCGCCGCCATCGAGGAGTCCTTCGCCGATGTGGTTCGGCCGTCCACCCCCGGGCCCGGCGTGTACACCTACTGGGACTACACCCGGCTGAGGTTCCCGCGCCGCGAGGGGATGCGGATCGACTTCATCCTGGCCTCACCGGCGCTCGCCGAACGGGTGGTGCACGCCGAGATCGCCCGCGACGAACGCAAGTCCGGCAAGGACCGGATCGGCTCGCCCAGCGACCACGCGCCGGTGTTTGTGGAGGTCCGTTAGAGCTGTTCGGCCAGATTCGCCCCGGAGAGCCAGGCGGATTCGACCCGCGGCCCGATCAGCCAGTCGCCGCACAGCCCCAGCCGGCGATCCCGGTCCAGGATCGCCCCGGGACCGCCCTGCGCCGACCGGGCGAACCGCCACAGATGGCCCGCGGTGGCGATGCGGGCCGGTAACTCCACCGTCAGCTCCTCGGACAGCGCGGCGGCGAGGACGGCGACGACGTCATCCCGGTCGTCCTCGGCGTGGCGTCGTGACCACTCCGGCGTGGCTTGCACGACCCAACTTTCCGGTCCGGCGCGCCCCGGCTTGGCGTTGTTGCGCGCCGCCCAGCCGACGACGTCCTCCCCCGCGCCCTCCCCCGGGCCGTCGGACCGCCAGCAATCCCGATGTACCGCAAGGGGTTCGGCGAATGCCAGCATGGCCGTCCAGCACGGCTCACTGACCGCGGCGCCGGCGCGGGCCGCCAGCTCCGGGGCGGCATCGGCCAGCAGCGCGGCGGTTTGTTCGGCGGGCACCGCGATCACCAGCTGGTCGACGTCGTGAACATCTGCGGTGTCGACTCTCAGGCGCCAGCCGTCGCCGCGACGTTGCACCCCGGTAACCAGGGTCGACCAGTGCACCTCGTGGCGAGTGGCCAGATCGCGCACCGGCGAATTCATCGCGGGGACACCGACGTACGCCTCATCCCCCGCGGCCGGCCACGGTGCCACCACGCCGTCGGCGATCCAGGTGGTCACCTGTGACTCGAAGCCGGGATCGCGCACGGTGAAGTACTGCGCCCCATGGTCGAAGTGCGCCGTGCCCGCCGGTGTGGCCAGCCTGCGCGTCGACATCCGCCCGCCGGGCCCACGGCCCTTGTCGAACAACACGACGTCGTGACCACGCCCGGCCAGACCCTGGGCACAGGCAAGTCCGGCGATTCCGGCACCGACGATTCCGACACGCATCAGTTCGCCGGCTTACGGGTTGTCGCCGGCATCCTGTCCATGTCCGTTTCTATGTCCGGTGGGCACATAGCTGCACCGTACCGACCCGCTCACCGCTGCCGTCCTTCCAAGAGCAAGAGGGGCGATTGTTCGAGTCGGTCGTGTGTGTGCGCCTTCGCGGTGATCTTCTGCAACGCAGCGCTCATCGCTTGCGCGTTGCAACGGTTCGCCGGACAGCCCGCCTCGGTGCGGTCAGGATTCGCCGCCGCCTCCCGGCGTCTGCCACAAATTCTCGGCTGGACCCTGGTCGCTACCACCGTGGGCGTGATCCTGGAGGCCGTCCAAGCGCTGCTGCGCGACAAGATCGGGATTCCCGGAAACATCATCGGCGGCATCACCCAGGGCCTGTGGGGGGTCGCCACCTACGTCGTGGTCCCGGTAGTGGTCACCGAGGGCCTGGGGCCGGTGGCAGCGATCAAGCGGTCGTCATCCATTCTGCGCAGAACATGGGGCGAATCCCTGGGTGGCGCAGCCGGACTCGGCATTGTCGCGGTGCTGTTCGTGTTGCCCGTCTTCGTCGTCGGCGCACTGTTGATTATCGCTGGCGGGGGATCAGTCGCCGTCGCGACCGTGGGAGCAGTGTGCGCCCTGTACGTGGTGGCGCTTTCCGTGGTCTTCAGCGCACTCGGGCCGATCTGCCGTGCCGGGGTGTACAGCTACGCGACCACCGGAGTCACCCCGACACACATCGACGCAAGCCTCTTTCAGTCAGCCTTCCGGTCGGCCTGAACGCCTCAGGGCCTGAACCGCGTCAGTGCGCGCCGTAACAGCCGGCCCACCGCTGCTAGCGTGGGTTCCAAACACAACAGCGGGAGCGCACGCCAGGGCGCTGAGAGGACGGCTAGTGGGCCGTCGACCGTTCGAACCTGACCGGGTAATGCCGACGTAGGGAGCATGACGTGACCACCTTTCTTCCGCTGACTCCGGCCGGGCAGACCCCGGTGCGGGTGCTGACCATCGCCGGGTCGGACTCCGGCGGCGGCGCGGGCCTGCAGGCCGACCTACGCACCTTTGCCCTGCTCGGCGTGCACGGGCTAGCCGCCGTGACGGCGGTGACGGTGCAGAACTCGTTGGGCGTCAAAGGCTTTCATGAAATCCCACTGGACGTCATCGCCGGGCAGATCGCGGCTGTCGCCACCGACATCGGGGTTCAAGCCGCCAAGACCGGGATGCTGGCGTCCAGCGAGATCATCGAGACGGTGGCCGACAGCTGGCAATCGCTCGGACTCGCCGGCACGACACCGTTCGTCGTCGACCCGGTGTGCGCCTCCATGCACGGCGACCCGTTGTTGCATCCGTCGGCGCTGGACACCCTGCGCACCGTGCTATTTCCACTTGCCAGCCTGGTCACCCCGAATCTCGATGAGGTGCGCCTGCTGGTCGGCATCGACGTCACCGACGGCGCAAGCCAGCGCGACGCCGCCAAAGCGCTGCACGACCTCGGACCGCAATGGGCGTTGGTCAAGGGCGGCCACCTGCGCTCGGCGCCGGATAGCCCGGATCTGCTCTACGACGGCAGCGACTTCCACAGCTTCGACGCCCCGCGGGTCGACACGGTCCACGACCACGGCGCCGGAGACACCCTGGCGGCGGCCACCGCGTGCGCGCTGGCCCACGGCTATCCGATGCCGGATGCGGTGGCCTTCGCCAAGACCTGGGTGACCGAATGCCTTCGCGCGGCATACCCCTTGGGCGGCGGACACGGGCCGGTGTCGGCACTGTTCAGGTTGCGGGCATGAGCGAGAAGCCGAAGGCGGATCGCGCATCAGCCACCAGCGAGAAGCCGAAGGCGGATCGCGCATCAGCCACCAGCGAGAAGCCGAAGGCGGATCGCGCATCGGCCATGAGCCTCGAAAAAGCGCTGGAAACTATCGCCGGGATCGCCCATCAACCCGACGGCACACCGGCGGGCGTGGTGGTGCTCACCCACGGCGCCGGCGGTAGCCGGGACTCCCCGCTGCTGATCCGCATCTGCGACCAGTGGGCCCGGCAGGGATGGCTCGCGATCCGCTACAACCTGCCCTTCCGAAGACGACGCCCCAAGGGACCGCCGTCCGGATCGACGGCCGACCAAGCCGGGGTCGCCGAGGCGATCGAACTGGCCGGCAGCCTGGACGCCGGCCCGGTGCTCGCCGGCGGCCATTCCTACGGCGGTCGGATGACGTCGATGGTGGCGGCCGACCAGCCCGGCACGGTCGCCGGACTGACGCTGTTCTCCTATCCCCTGCACGCGCCCGGCAAGCCCGAGCGCGTGCGCACCGAACACTTCCCGGCGATCACCGTGCCGACCGTATTCACCCACGGAACCTCGGACCCGTTCGGCTCGATCGACGAGTTGCGCACCGCCGCGGCGCGCATCCCGGCGCCGACGGAGATCGTCGAAGTGACCGGCGCCCGGCACGATTTGGGGTCCACAGTCATCGACGTCCCGACACTGGCCGTTGCCGCGGCGCTGCGCCATCGACCGATCCAATGAATCCGGTACCGTCGGTATCATGACCGAGCAGAACTTCGAGGCGATCATCGTCGGCGCCGGTTTCGGCGGTATCGGCGCGGCAATTCAGCTCAAGCGCCTCGGCATCGAGAACATCGTGCTCCTGGACCGGGAGGACGACCTGGGTGGCACCTGGTACGTCAACCACTATCCGGGCCTGACCGTCGATGTCCCCACCACCACCTACTCCTACTTCTTCGAGCCGAACCCGAATTGGTCGCGGTTGTTCTCCACCGGCCCGGAGATCTTGCAGTACGCCAACGACGTGGCCGACAAGTACGACATCCGGCGCCATATGCGGTTCAACACCTCTGTCGAGGGCGCGCGCTGGGATGACGAAGCCGACCTCTGGCAGGTGGCCCTGGCCGACGGCTCCACCCTGAGCGCCCGGTACCTCATTACCGCCACCGGGTTCCTGTCCCAACCGAAGACACCGGAGATCCCCGGCATCCACAGCTTCGAAGGCCGGGTCGTCCACACCGCCGAATGGGACGACTCCTTCGATGCCACCGGCCAGCGAATCGGCATCATCGGCACCGGCGCGACCGGCGTGCAGATCATTCCCGAACTGGCCAAGAACGCTGCCGACCTCACGGTGTTCCAGCGGACCGCCATCTGGGTGGTGCCCAAGGTCGACATCCACTTCCCCACGCTGGCCAAGCGCCTGTTCGACCGCCTGCCGATCACCCAGCGCGCCGTCCGCATGATCACCGACAACATCTACGAATTCTTCATCCACGTCGGCCTGCACCACCGCCAGATGCCGTACCGCCGGCTCAACATCGGCGCCACCGATCTGGCCAAGGTGCTGCGGTTCGCGCAGATCCGGGATCCGCAGTTGCGTCGCGAACTCACACCGGACTATGACCTGGGCTGCAAGAGGCCGACGTTCTCCAACAAGTGGTACCGCACCTTCACCAAGCCCAACGTGCACCTGCAGACCAGCGGCATCGACCACATCGAGGCCGACGGCATCGTCGCCAACGACGGCACCAAGACCACCATCGACACCTTGGTACTGGCCACCGGATTCGACCTGTGGGAGGCCAACTTCCCCGCCATCGAAATCGTCGGCCGCGAAGGACGCAACCTCGGCAAGTGGTGGCGTGACACGAGATTCTCCGCCTACCAAGGTGTTTCAGTTCCCTACTTCCCGAACTATCTGAGCCTGGCCAGCCCTTACGCCTTCCTGGGGTTGAACTTCTTCAACACCATGGAGTACCAGATGCGGCTGATGGAACGGCTTTTCGGCGAAATCAAACGATGCGGGGCCAGGACCTTCGAAGTCACCGAGGAAGCCAACGCCCGCTTCCTCGACGCGATGACCGAGCGGATCGGCAACACCGTGTTCGTCGCCGGCAATTGCGCGACGTCGAACTCGTATTACTTCAATCCGCAGGGCGAGGCGACGTTGCTGCGCCCAGCGTCGACGAAGTCCGCGATTCGACAGGCCTCCGAATTCCCGCTGACCGACTACCGCATCGCCTAGCCCCATCCGCACGGTGAGGATCACCGCTGACCGTTCGTCGAGAGGACCCCACATGTCGGCAAAGCTTCCCGGAGCAGGCGTGGCACTGGCCGCGATAGGGCTGTCGCATTTCGCGAAACCGCAAGTGTTCGAGAAGATCACCGCTCCGGCCTTTCCAGAGAACACCCGCCGCCACGTCTACGTCAACGGCACCATCGAAACCGCCTTGGGCGCGGCACTGGTGGCCCCGCAAACCCGCAAGTTCGCGCTCGCGGGTCTGGTCGGCTACGTGGGCTATTTGATCTTCGGAGCGGCGCGAAGCCGACGTCGACCTTGACGGCGATGTCACCGGAAGGCTTAGGATAAGCAAGCCCGGCTTCGTTCGCGGGTGAGGATGTCAACGCTATCCGGGTCGGGGGACCCGGCGGGGCCGGCGCAGGAGTCGACAAGCTCCTGACGTCGGCCCGCTGCCGTTAGGGCCGCCGTACGATCCCGCCATGGATGCTTCATGAGCAGCGCTGACCAGACACCGCTGCGGAGACGCCTCGGCACCACCGACGCCGTGGTGATCGGGCTGGGTTCGATGATCGGCGCCGGCGTCTTCGT
>JAULZA010000152.1:0-7867 GCA_032117575.1 Mycolicibacterium sp. | reverse complement strand
GGCAGGGCAAGCGTTTCGACAATCAGGCCGCCACCGGCTGCAATCGTCTGACCAAGAGCACCGGCCTGCTCGGCAAGCTGCTGTGGCCGCTGTACTCGATGCGCGACCACACCGACGGCAAGCTCGCCTTCGACTTCAAGACCTACGTCGAGCCCGGCAAAGAAGACCCGGATGTCGACGTCATGGTGGGCGACTACGCCGACATCGAGAAGAACCCGAAGCTGATCATCAGCAAGACCCGTGACGAGCTCGTGCAACTCGTGCCGGGCGTCTACCTCGGAAAGCTCTACACCAACACCGGGTCGGGATACTCCAAGCTGGGCTACTACGCACTGCGCACCCCGCGCTGAGCCTCCTTCCGTCTGATGGCCCGCGACTGGTTCAAGCCGGCCGGCGCTAGGGTGATCCGGTGGGCGGCTTCCTGAACTGGTGGGACAGCTTCGAACTGTGGCTGTCCGGGCTGCCCTTCGTACCGCAGACGCTGCTCGTCATGCCGGTGGTGATGGGCCTGGCCTACGTCGTGGCCACGGCCATCGACACCGTGCTCGGCGCCGGTATCCGGGTGGTGCGCCGGCTGCGTGGCGATGTCGAGGCGAGGAGGTGACGCCATGCCCCGTTCCCGTGTGACGCTAGCCTTGCTGGCATTGCTCGTCCTGGTCATCCTGTTCTGGTTCTTCAACCGCTGAGTTCCGTCCACCGAGGGCGGCGTCGGACGGCGTGCTCTGTTAGGCTGCCGTCCGTGCGTACGGTGAGCGGTTCGGGCAACGGCGTTCTGGCCGTGTCGCCGGCGTTCGCCGACTACTGCTGTTGTCGCTGACCCAACTGCCCGTCTCGAACCGGTGGTGGTCACGGCATCTCGCCTGTGAACCCTTGTTGTGACGGGTATGCGTCCCCGCTATTCGTCAACCCGAGAGGTTCATCGATGTTCGGAAAGTCCGTGCGCCCCCGAAAATTCGGCCGCTGGCGCACCGCCACCGCGCTGGCCGCCACCGCCACCGTGCTCGCCGCCTGCGGCGGCGGGTCCAGCGATGTCGTCGGTGGCGGCGGTGACGACGCCGAGACAACCCTGACGCTGGCTGCCTACGCCGTGCCGGAGCCCGGCTGGAGCAAGATCATCCCGGCGTTCGCCCAGACCCCGGAGGGGGAGGGAGTCGCAGTGACGACGTCCTATGGTGCATCCGGTGACCAGTCCCGTTCGGTGGTGGACGGCAAGCCGGCCGACATCGTCAACTTCTCCGTCGAACCCGACGTGACCCGGCTGGTGAAGGCAGGCAAGGTCTCACCGGACTGGAACAGCGACGTCACCAAGGGCATCCCGTTCGGTTCGGTGGTCGCCCTGGTGGTCCGCAAGGGCAACCCCAAGAACATCAAAGACTGGGACGACCTGTTGCAGCCGGGCATCGAGGTGGTCAGCCCCAGTCCGCTCAGTTCGGGTTCGGCGAAGTGGAATCTGCTGGCTCCGTATGCGGTCAAGAGCGAGGGTGGCAAGAACCAGCAGGCTGGACTGGACTTCATCACCCGACTGGTCGGCGATCACGTCAAGACCCGTCCGGGGTCGGGCCGGGAGGCCACTGACGTGTTCCTGCAGGGCACCGGCGACGTGCTGATCAGCTACGAGAACGAAGCCATCCACGTCGAGCGGCAGGGCAAGCCCGTCGAGCACGTGATCCCGGCGCAGACCTTCAAGATCGATAACCCGGTGGCCGTGCTGACCACCAGCACGCACCTCGACAAGGCCACCGCGCTGAAGAACTTCCTGTACACCCCGGCGGGTCAGAAAATCTGGGCGCGGGCCGGCTTCCGCCCAGTCGACCCGGCGGTGATTGCCGAGTTCGCCAAGGACTTCCCGGCCCCGCGGAAACTGTGGACCATCGCCGATCTGGGCGGGTGGGCCGTGGTGGATACCGCCCTGTTCGACAAGGACAATGGGGCCATCACGAACATCTATAAGAAGGCCACCGGATGACGGCGGCCGTCGGCACGCTGTCAGCGGGAGCGGGCCATCGGCGCGGTCCCACCCCGGCACTGGCCGGGGCCGCGTCGATCTGGCTCAGCGTCATCGTTCTGCTGCCGCTGGCTGCGATCGTGTGGCAGGCAGGCAAGGGCGGTTGGCCGGCGTTCGTCGCGGCCGTCAGCGCTCCCGCCGCGCTGGAGTCGTTCCGGGTCACGTTGACCGTCTCGATCGGAGTGACGCTGGTCAACACCGTCTTTGGTCTGCTGGTCGCATGGGTGCTCGCCCGCGACGAGTTTCCCGGGAAGCGGTTTGTCGACGCCGTCATCGATCTACCTTTCGCGCTGCCCACCATCGTGGCGAGCTTGGTGATGCTGGCCCTCTACGGGCCCGCCAGCCCGGTGGGGGTGCACCTGCAGCACACCAAGTGGGGTGTGGGTGTCGCGCTGCTCTTCGTCACCCTGCCGTTCGTCGTGCGCACTGTTCAGCCGGTTCTGCTGGAACTCGACCGAGAGGCCGAGGAGGCTGCGGCGTCGCTGGGCGCCACCAACCGGATGATCTTCATCCGGGTGATCCTGCCTGCGCTGCTTCCCGCGTTGCTCACCGGCGCCGGCCTGGCTTTCTCTCGCGCGATCGGCGAATTCGGGTCGGTCGTCCTGATCGGTGGCGCGATCCCCGGCGAGACGGAAGTCTCGTCGCAGTGGATCAGGACGCTGATCGAGAACGACGACCGCACCGGTGCGGCGGCGATTTCGATTGTCCTGCTGGCGATCTCCTTCTTGGTGTTGTTCATACTGCGCGTCATCGGATCCCGCGCCGCCCGGCGCGAGGAGATTTCCGCGTGATCCTCTCGCCGCTGGCCCGCTACATCGGCCGCTACCTGGCGCTGGCCTACGTGCTGCTGCTGGTCATCGTCCCGGTAGGGCTGATTCTGCTGCGCACGTTCGAACCCGGCGTCGGGGCGTTCTTCGGCTCGATCACCACTCCGGCTGCCATCTCGGCTTTGCAACTCTCGTTGCTGGTGGTCGCGATCGTCGTCCCGCTCAATGTCGCGTTCGGCGTCCCTACCGCACTCTTGCTGGCCCGCAAGCGATTCCGCGGGAAGGGAATCTTGCAGGCCGCGATCGATCTGCCGTTCGCGGTGTCGCCGGTGGTGGTCGGGGTGGCCTTGATCCTGCTGTGGGGCAGTGCCGGGGCGCTGGGATTCGTCCAGAACGACCTCGGGGTGAACATCATCTTCGGTCTACCGGGCATCGTCCTGGCCAGCATCTTCGTCACGGTGCCCTTCGTCATCCGCGAGGTGGAACCGGTCCTGCACGAATTGGGCACCGAGCAGGAAGAGGCCGCCGCCACGCTGGGAGCGACGTGGTGGCAGACGTTTTGGCGGATCACCCTGCCCTCGATTCGCTGGGGCCTGACCTACGGAGTCGTGCTGACGGTGGCCCGGACGCTGGGGGAGTTCGGCGCGGTGGTGATGGTGTCGTCCAACCTGCCGGGCGAGTCCCAAACGCTGACTCTGCTGGTGTCAGACCGGTACAACCGGGGTGTTGAGTACGGGGCATATGCCATCTCGACGCTGCTCATGATGATCGCGGTGCTGGTGCTGGTGGCCCAGACGGTGCTGGAGGCCAGGAGGAATCGCGCATGACCCCTAACGTGAACCCGGACGTGAAGAACGCCGTGCAGAACGCCATCGTCGTCAGTGGCGCCAACAAGCGCTACGGCGACTTCGCAGCTCTGGACAACGTCGACTTCGTGGTGCCCTCCGGCTCACTCACCGCCCTGCTGGGCCCAAGCGGCTCGGGCAAGTCGACCCTGCTGCGCTCGATCGCCGGGCTCGACCGGCCGGATACCGGCTCGGTCGTTATCAACGGCCGCGACGTGACCAAGGTGCCGCCGCAGCGCCGCGGAATCGGCTTCGTGTTCCAGCACTACGCGGCGTTCAAACACCTGACGGTGCGCGACAACGTGGCTTTCGGGCTCAAGATCCGCAAACAGCGAAAGGCCGACATCGACGCCAAGGTCGACAATCTTCTCGAGGTGGTCGGCTTGGCGGGTTTCCAGACTCGCTATCCCAACCAGCTCTCCGGAGGCCAGCGTCAGCGGATGGCGCTGGCGCGCGCCCTGGCCGTCGATCCCGAGGTGCTGCTGCTCGACGAACCGTTCGGCGCCCTCGATGCCAAAGTTCGGGAGGATCTGCGCGCCTGGCTGCGCCGCCTGCACGACGAGGTGCACGTCACCACGGTGCTGGTGACCCACGACCAGGCAGAGGCTCTTGATGTCGCCGATCGGATCGCGGTGCTCAACAAGGGGCGCATCGAACAGGTGGGTAGCCCCACCGAGGTCTACGACAGCCCGTCCAACGAGTTTGTGATGTCATTCCTGGGCACGGTGTCCTCGCTCAACGGAATCATGGTGCGGCCGCACGACATTCGGGTCGGCCGCACACCGGCGATGGCGGTCGCCGCCAGCGATGGCGGCGCGGACAGCACCGCGGTCATCCAGGCAACGATCGACCGGGTGGTCTACCTCGGTTTCGAGGTCCGGATCGAGCTGACCAGCGCCAGCACCGGGGAGCCGTTCATCGCCCAGATCACCCGGGGTGACGCCGAGGCGCTCCAACTCAAGGATGGCGATACCGTTTATGCCCGGGCCACCCGGATACCGCCGATCGCCGGGACCGAACAACGTCCGAACGGAGAGCAATTGTGACGACCATCCGAGTGCCGGTGCTGTTGGCCATCGGTGCGCTCGCGGTGACGGCGGCGGCTGGCTGTAGCGTCACCACCACGGGCACCCCCAACGGTGGGACGACGAAGATGTCGACGGCAGGCGCACCCGTACCGGCGCCCACTGGTGAGGAGGGCGGCGTGACCGGAGGAAACGGCGGAAACGGCGGTAATGGCGGCGCAGGTGGCCGAGGCGGCGCCGGTGGTGCCGGCGGAGCCGGTGGTGCCGGTGGTGCTGGTGGTGCTGGCGGTGCCGGCGGAGCTGGTGGTTCCGGCGGGTCCGGTGGCCGCGGGGGTGTCAACGGCGCGGATGGGGCCGATGGCGCGGACGGTGCCGACGGCGCTCCCGGTGCCCCGGGCACGCCCGGAGCTCCCAGCTAAGCGGCCTCAGGCCACCAAGCGCTGGGCGACAGCCTGATCGAACCGATCCAGTGCGGTCGCCGCGACCAGTGCGTGCGCACCCAGTGGCGCGGCCATCTCGACCCCGGCCTCCGCAGCGATCCGCGCTACCCGGTCGGTGATCTTGCCCGGCGCGATGAACCACGGTGCCAGGGCTATCCGACGCGCGCCGGAGCGGCGCAGATCCTCGATGCCGTCTGCCACGGTGGGCTCGGGACCGGTTGCGAAGGCCACCCGGACACCGGCCCACCGGTTGTGCTCGGCCAGGGCGGCGGCCAGGGTCGACGTCCGTGCGTTTGCCGCGGTATGCGACGAGCCGACCGCGACCACGAGAACCCCGGTGTTGGTGTGGTCGTCAGTGACACCGAGATCAGCCAGCCGGGCACGCAGGACCTGGACCAGGCGCGGGTCCTCACCGAGGGTGTCGGATTGCACCACCTCGGCACCGGAGGCGGCGATGATGCCCGGGATGTCCACCCGTGCGTGGTAGGCGCTGGCAAGGAGCAGGGGAGTGATGACCGCCGGTCCGCGCAGTGTAGCCAGTACTTCTGCCAGGTTGGGAGTGCTGTTCTCGCAGAACGCGACTCGCACATCAAGGCCGGGTCGCAGCAGCCGGATCTGGTCGGCCACCGCGTGGCTGGTAGCCGACGAACGGGGGTCGACGCTGCCGTGCGCGGTGAGGATCAAGACCGGCGGGCAGGAGCGAAGGTGCCTCACGAGACGTGCAGCCCGCACTCGGTCTTGTTCAGACCCTGCCAGCGTCCGCTCCGCGGGTCGGCGCCGTCGACCGGCTTGGCAGTGCACGGCGCGCAGCCGATCGACGGATAGCCCTCGTCGACAAGTGGATTGACCAGGACACCGTTGGCCTCGATGTAGGCCTGCATGTCTTCGTCGGTCCAGGCCGCCAGCGGGTTGACCTTCACCAGCTTGAACGCCTCGTCGAAGCTGATCAACGGGGCGTTCGCCCGGGTCGGCGATTCCACCCGGCGGATACCGGTGACCCAGGCCGCATAGTTGCTCAGCGTGCTGCTCAGCGGGACCACCTTGCGCAACCGGCAGCACTGCCCGGGGTCGCGGGCGAACAGATCCTTGCCCTGGAGCCGGTCCTGTTCTGCCACAGTGTGTTCCGGCGTCACATTGACGATGGTGATGTTGTAGACCGACTCCACGGCGTCGCGCGTCCCGATGGTCTCGGCGAAGTGGTAGCCGGTGTCGAGGAACAGCACGTCGACACCCGGACGCACCTTGACGGCGAGGTCCACCAACACCGCATCCTGCATGTTGGAGGCCACCACGTAACGGCCACCGAAATGGCGTTCGGTCCAGGCCAGCAGTTCCTCGGCTCCCGCGCCGTCTAATTCGGCAGCGCCGCGGGCGGCTAGTTCGCGCAGATCGGCTTCAGTCATGACCGTCATTCGTGTTCTCCGCTCTTCGCGCGAGCGCTCATCGGTGTGCTCCGCTCTTCGCGCGAGCGCTCATCGCAGGGCCTCCTCGTCGGCGCGCACCGCCCACTGCGCGAATCGCTCACCCTGCTCACGCTGGGCGATGAAGTTGCGCACCACGCGCTCGATGTAATCCCCGAGTTCGGCGCTGGTCACCTTGTGCTGGCGCAACTTGCGGCCGAAATTGCTGTCCAGGCCAAGGCTTCCGCCGAGGTGCACCTGGAAACCCTCCACCGGGCCATCCCCGTCGTCGATCATCTGGCCCTTGAATCCGATGTCGGCCACCTGGATTCGCGCACACGAGTTCGGGCAGCCGTTGAGATGGACGGTGACCGGCACGTCAAGTTGCGCGTTGAGATCGGCCAGCCGCTTCTCCAGGTCGGGAACCAGCGACTGCGCACGCACCCGGGTCTCGGCGAAGGAGAGCTTGCAGAACTCGATACCGCTGCACGCCATCAGGTTTCGCCGCCAGTGTGATGGGGTGGCCGACAGGCCCAGCGCCTCCACGCCCTCGATGAGTTCGTCGAGCTTGTCGTCGGGGACATCCAGCACGATCAGCTTCTGGTGCGGGGTGAACCGGATCCGGTCCGAGCCGACCCGCTCGGCCAGATCGGCGACGGCGGTGAGAATGGTTCCCGATACCCGCCCGGCGATTGCCGCAACGCCCACGGCGTTGAGCCCGTTGCGGAGTCGCTGCACCCCGACGTGGTCGATCGGGCGGATGACGGGCTCCGGCGCGGGTCCGTCGATGAGCGGCCGCTTGAGGTACTCGGTTTCGAGAACTTCGCGGAACTTTTCTACGCCCCAGTCTTTGACCAGGAACTTGATCCGGGCCTTGGCGCGCAGCCGGCGGTAGCCGTAGTCGCGGAACAGGCTCACCACGGCTTCCCAGACGTCGGGCACCTCGTCGAGCGGCACCCAGGCGCCCAGGCGCTGGGCCAGCATCGGGTTGGTGGACAGACCGCCGCCCACCCACAGGTCCAGGCCGGGCCCGTGCTCGGGGTGGTTGACCCCGATGAACGCCACGTCGTTGATCTCGTGCACCACATCCTGCTGACCGCTGATCGCGGTCTTGAACTTCCGTGGCAGGTTCGCGTACTCCGGCTTGCCGATGTAGCGGCGCACGATCTCCTCGATCGCCGGCGTGGCGTCGATCACCTCGTTGAGAGATTCGCCGGCCAGCGGTGAGCCGAGCACCACGCGGGGGCAGTCGCCGCATGCCTCGGTGGTCTGCAGGCCCACTCTGTCCAGTCGCCGCCAGATCTCCGGCATGTCCTCGATCCGGATCCAGTGGTACTGGACGTTCTGCCGGTCGGAGATGTCGGCGGTGTCGCGGGCGAACTCGG
>JAULZA010000151.1:0-7100 GCA_032117575.1 Mycolicibacterium sp. | reverse complement strand
CGCCGCAACGCGCGGCGGCTCTCTCGACCTCACCCTTGTCAGGGTTCAGAGGTGAGTCGCTGCCGCCGATGTCGGTCTGCCCGCCGACGAATTCGGACACCCCCGCACCGGATCCGCTGGAGGTGTAGTTGAGGGTGAAGCCGGCGCACGCCGCCTCGTAGGCGGTGACGAATCGGGTCATGGCGTTGGCCTGCGCTGTCGAACCCGAGGCCTTCAGGGATTTCTTCCCGCCACAGTCGACGGTGCCGGCGGCTTCACCGCCAGTGGCCGAGGTGCCGGCGTTGTTGTCGCTTCCGCATGCGGTGAGCGCGGCGATCATCGCCGCCGAGGCAGTCACTCCGAGCAGCTTGCCGAGACTGGACACCTTTTCCCGCTTCCTGTTTCGCATTTGCCTTCAGCCGAAACGTATGCGCGGCGGGTAGCCGGTTCGGGGATGGCCGGTGAACGCGAAGTGAATTGCTGAACTCACACCGGCGCGTAGGCGGTGTCGACGCTGAACTGCGCAAAGCCGAGCGCCTCGTAGGTCTTTATCGCCGCGGCGTTGTCCGATTCGACGTAGAGCATCACCGCAGTTTGGGGGCCTGGCAGCCGTGTTGCCAGGTGCTCCAGGCCGTGCAGGATGAGCGCCCGGCCCAGACCGCGGCCCTGTGCCTGCGGGTCCACCCCGAGCACGTACACCTCGCCCAGGACCTCGCCCAACTTTTCGTCGTGCACCTTGGTCCAGTGAAAGCCGCAGAGGGCCCCGGTGCTGTCGTCGTAGGCCAGAAAGAGACCGTCGGGCTCGAACCACGGCGCGGCCAACCGCTCGGCGATCTCGGTCTCGGTCCAGCCGCCCTGCTCGGGATGCCAGGCGAAAGCGGCGTTGTTCACCCGCAACAGCTCGGCATGATCGGCGCTGCCGCCGTAGCTGCGGAGCGAAATCCCCTGCGGTGATTCAGATTTCGGAAGATCCTCCAGCGGGCGTCGCATCTGGACCAGCTCGCGTACCGGGCGCAGCCCCACCGTGGCGGCCAGAGCGCGCGCCGCCGGCAGGGTGCCGTGCGCCCAGACCCGCAATCCCCGACCACAGCGCTGGACGGCCGCGCTGAGCAGTTCCGTGCCCATACCCCGGCGACGCGCATCCGGGTGCACCACCAGCTCAGCCGTGGCACCGGAGTCGCCGGGCGCGATAGTGAGGTAGCCGACGAGCGCCCCGGCCGCGTCATGGACGAGCCGGTGCTCGGTGCGGGCCTCGCTTCGGGCCCCAGCCAGGTCTCGCAACACCTGCTCGCCCAGCGGAGCGACACCGTCGGCGCGTTCGGCGGCAGCGGCCAGCGTCCGCACACCGTCCTGTTCCGGCGGCGAGAGAATCTCTCGCCAGTGCGGCCCGGTCACTGACCGGGCAGCGACGCCGACATCCCGGCGTCGCTGTCGGCATCGCTGCCGTCGGCGTCGGACCCGTCGTCGGACCCGTCGTCGGACCCGTCGGCGTCCGCGGGAACATCGGATGGTCCGGACCGCCCGCGCGCCGGCCGGACCGCCTTGTAGCCGACGTTGCGGACAGTGCCGATCAGCGCCTCGTACTCCGGTCCCAGCTTGGCCCGCAGCCGCCGCACGTGTACGTCGACCGTGCGGGTGCCGCCGAAGAAGTCGTAGCCCCAGACCTCCTGCAACAGCTGGGCCCGGGTGAAGACCCGTCCGGCGTGCTGGGCCAGGTACTTCAGCAACTCGAATTCCTTGTAAGTCAGGTCGAGCGGGCGGCCGCGAAGCCGGGCGGTGTAGGTGCCGTCGTCGATGACCAGCTCGCCCAGGGTGACCTTGCCCGCGCTCTCCTGGGCGGCTAGTCCGCCCCGCCGGCCGGTCAGCAGCCGCAGCCGGGCGTCGATCTCGGCCGGCCCGGTGCCTGGCAACAGAATCTCGTCGATCCCCCAGTCGACGTTCACCGCCACCAAACCGCCCTCGTTGACCACCGCGACCACCGGGACCGAGGCCCCGGTGGTGCCCAGCAGACGGCACAGGCCGCGGGCGGCCGCCAGGTCGGTCCGCGCATCGACGATCGCCACGTCGGCCGAACCGGCCTCCAACAACGACGCGACCTCCGTCGGCGCCGACCGCACCGAGTGCGACAACAACGCCAACGAGGGCAACACCGACTCCGGATTCGGGTCGGCAGTGAGCAGCAACAGGTCCAACAAAACCCTCCCGGTTTGATGCCACTCTAACGCCCGACCTGCTATTTCGCCGATCCGGGCGGCGCCCGACCCGGGTAGGCCAGAATGTGCGGGTGCGGAAGCTGATCTCCCGAGTGGGCGCCTCGGCGCTGGTCGTCGGCGTCGCAGCGGCCGGCGTCGACACCGGTGCGGCCATCTACGCCGAGTACCAGCTGGCCCGACACGTCCGAACCGCCGCGGACATCGGCTTTGATCCGTGGGTGGCGATCCTGGGCTTCCCGTTCATCCCGCAGGCCATGCGGCACCGGTACAGCGAGCTGGAGATCAAAGCCAACGGCGTCGAGCAAACCGCCCTGGGCAAGGTCACATTGGAGGCCACCATGCACGACATCGGCCTGGCCGATTCAACCTGGCTGATGCTGCCGGATGCCGACCTTCCGATGGCCATGCTGGAGAGCCGGATCATCGTCGATTCGCGGCACCTCGGAGCCTTCATCGGAATCAAAGACCTCAACGTTCAAGCACCCGCAAACGAGACCGATGACGCCACCGGCGGGACCACCGAATCCGGCATCTCCGGCAGCGAGGGGCTGGTGTTCACCGGCACCCCGACCAAAGCCGGCTACGACAAGCCGGTCAGTGTCACCGTGGACCTCTCGATCGCCGGGCCCGACCAGACCACTTTGGTGATCACGCCGACCGCGGTGGTGACCGGACCGAACACCGCCGACCAGGCCGTCCCCGAGGATCGGCGGGCAGCGATCCTGGGCGCATTCGGTGCCACTATTCCGGGGCAGCGGCTGCCTTTCAGCGTGCGGCCCACCGCCCAGGGCGCCCGCGGTTCGGACGTCATCATCGAAGGCATCGCCGAGGACGTAACCGTCAGCCTGAACGGCTTTCGCCGATGAGCGCCATCGTCACCGCCGCGGCGTCCATTGCAGCCGCGCTAGGGCTGGCCGGGGCCGTCGGCGTACTGCACAACCGACGGTCCGGGCCGGTGCGGGACACCGAACACCCGCAGGACCTGGACACCGCCGGTGTGGACCTGTCGACCAGCGGGCCGACGATCGTGCACTTCACGGCGGTGTGGTGCGGTCCCTGCGTCGCGGTACGACGGGTCATCAAACAGGTGTGTGCCGAGCTGCCGCAGGTCAGGCACATTGAGATCGACATGGACGCCGATCCGGCGGCGGCGCGCCGGCTGTCGGTGCTGTCGTTGCCGACGACGTTCATCTTCGACGCCGACGGTCGGCAGCGCTACCGGTCGGCTGGAGTGCCCAAATCCGCCGACCTGAAAGCCGCATTGCAGCCGTTTTTGACGTGATGCCCCTGTTGTTGGGTAGCATGTCCTTCGTGCCCTCCCGCCTTGAGCAGATGCTCACCAAGCGCCGCGCAGTCGATCTGTGCCGCGTCGCGGGTTGTTGCTGTTGTTGCTGTAGCTGCTGAGTAGCCGCGGCCCCATCGCGTCAGTCGCGTCCTACTCCGCATTGCCCCGGCCTGCCTCGTTCAGCCACGCCCAGCAACAGGAGTTCTAGAAGTTCATGAATCACCACGATCCAACGCCCGGCCGTCGAACTCGTCGGACTGATCTTCGCTTTGGTCGATGTCGCAGTGTCGCCCGAGTCGGGCGCACAGGCATGACCTCTCGTGAACTTCTTGACAACCACAACGTCACCTTCGAATGGGGATAACGATGACCATCACAATTTCCGCACCGACGTACCTCCGGAATCTGGCCGCCGAGATCGACTTAGACAAGGAGACCGTCATCACCGGCCGCGTTGTCGACGACGCGGGCCGAACGGTCGGCGGCGCGTCCGTACGCCTGCTGGACGACTCGAAGGAGTCGACTGCGGAAGTCGTCACAACGGCGACCGGCGATTTCCGGTTCTTCGCCGCGCCCGGAACCTGGACCGTCCGCGCGCTGTCCAACGCCGGCGAGGGCGACGTCACGGTGGCGCCAGCGGGCACCGGTCTACTTGAGGTCGACGTCAAAGTCGCCTGACGCACCCGGCCCCCGCAGCGATAGACTCACCTGCGTGGTCCTGTTCTTCGAGATGCTGCTGGTCGTGGCGACCGTCCTCATCACCTGGTTCGCCTTGTATGCGGTGTACCGCCTGATCACCGACGATTCGTGAGTACCGACGACGTCAAGGGCAGCGGCGATCGGGCTCCAGCCGCGGGCAGCGGCGATCGGGCTCCAGCCGCGGGCAGCGGCGATCGGGCTCCAGCCGCGGGCAGCGGCGATCGGGCTCCAGCCGCGGGCAGCGGCGATCGGGCACTAGCCGCGGGCAGCGGCGATCGGGCACTAGCCGCGGGCAGCGGCGATCGGGCACTAGCCGCGGGCAGCGGCGATCGGGCACTAGCCGCGGCTGCCGAGCGGGCCAAGCAGACCGCCCTCCGCAATATCCCGTCCTTCGAGGACATTCCGGTGGCCGACACCGCCAACCTTCGTCGGGGAGCCAACCTGCACGATGCCCTGCTGGCTCTGCTTCCGTTGGTCGGCGTATGGCGGGGCGAGGGCGAGGGCCGCGGCACGAACGGGGACTACCGATTCGGCCAGCAGATCATCGTCTCCCACGACGGCGGTGACTACCTCAACTGGGAGGCGCGGTCCTGGCGGCTGGACGACGAGGGCGGATACCACAGCCACGGCCTGCGCGAGACGGGCTTCTGGCGGTTCGTCCACGACCCGGCCGACCCCGATGAGGCCCAGGCGATCGAGTTGTTGCTCGCGCACTCCGCCGGCTACGTCGAACTGTTCTACGGCCACCCCCGCACCCAGTCGTCGTGGGAGTTGGTCACCGATGCCCTTGCCCGCAGCAAGTCCGGAATGCTCGTGGGCGGCGCCAAACGCCTCTACGGCATCGTCGACAACGGCGACCTCGCCTACGTCGAGGAGCGGGTCGACGCGGACGGCGGGCTGGTCCCACATCTGTCCGCCCGGCTGAGCAGACACATCGGATGAGGCGGCTACGCGCGGCGGCAGTGGTTGGTGCCGCCTTCGTCCTCGCGGCCTGTTCGAGCAATCAGGCCCCGCCAGAGCCGAGCAGCACCGAGCCGGCTGCCAGCCACGGCTCCCTGGCCGAGTGCCTCAAGACCCACGGCGTCGACGAGTCGAGCGGCCCCGCCGCGGTGTTGGGGCCGCCGGCCGGGGTCGACCCGGCCACCTGGGAGGCGGCCATGAAGGCCTGCTCCACGCTGGCCCCCGGCCCGGCCGGGCAGTAGACGCCGGCCTGACCTTCGCGGTGGCGGGGCATCTTCGGCGTTCCCGGATCTACTCTGGTGTTCATGCCCCGCATGTCCAGCGTGGACGCCGCGTTCTGGTTCGCTGAAACCCCCGCCTGGCACATGCACATCGGAGCGCTGGCGATCTGCGATCCGGCGGACGCACCCGACTTCTCGTTCGCCAACGTCCGCCGGCTGGTCGCCGAGCGACTGGCCGAGTTGCCCCAGTTGCGGTACCGGGTGGCGGGTGGCCCGCTGGGTCTGGACCGGCCATGGTTCGTCGACGACGAACCGGACGTGGATTACCACGTCCGCCATCTCGCGCTCCCCGAGCCGGGGGGCCGAGCCGAACTCGAGGAATTGGTCGGACGGCTGTGGTCCTACAAATTGGACCGCTCGAAACCGTTGTGGGAGATGTGGTTCATCGAAGGGCTTGAAGGCGGGCGGGTCGGACTGCTCACCAAGATCCACCATTGCCTAGTCGACGGTGTCTCCGGCGCCGGAGTCAGCGAGATCCTGTTCGACAAAACTGCCCAACCGCGGCCGCCCGCGATTGATCCCCGGCAGGCGACCCGGCCGGCCCGACCGCCGCGGCCCGAGGTGCAGCTGTTGGGCGCTGCGCTGGAATTCGGCATCAAGACGCCCTACCGTGTGGTGCGGCTGGTCGACCAGACGCTGCGACAGCGCATCGCGGCGCGCGGCGTGAGCAACAAGCCGGCCGGGTATTTCGCAGCGCCGCCCACCCGGTTCAACGGGGGGATCTCCCAGCAGCGCCGGTTCAGTTCCACGCGGGTGTCGTTGGATCGGGTCAGGGCACTGAAGGAGAGCTACGGCGTCAAAGTGAACGACGTGGTGCTGGCCGTCGTGGCCGGGGCGCTGCGGTCGTACCTGGACCGCACCGGCGAGTTGCCGGATCGGCCTCTGGTGGCCCAGGTTCCGGTGTCGACCCGAACCGACGCCACGGCCGTCGGAAATGCGATCAGCTCCATGACGGTCACCCTGCCCACCGATCTGGCCGGTCCGGCAGAGCGGGTCAGCGCGGTGTACCGGGAAACTCAGGCGGCCAAGCAGATGGCCGAGGCAATGACCGCCCACCAGATCATGGGGCTGACCGAGACCACGCCGCCGGGACTATTCCGGCTGGCCGCGCTCGCGTTCACCGCCAGCCGGCTGGGCGAGAACGTGCCGCCGATCAACCTGGTCGTCTCCAATGTCCCGGGGCCGACGGTCCCGCTGTACGCCGCCGGTGCGGTGGTGCAGGACTTCATCCCGATCGGGCCGCTGCTGATGGACGTCGGGCTTAACATCACCTGCTTCAGCTACCAGGGCTGGATGGACTTCGGGTTCATCAGCACCCCGGAGATCGCCGACGACCTCGACCGGCTGGCGGACGGAATCGAACCCGCGCTGACCGAGTTGGAGCAGTCGGCCACCCGGACCCGCCGGCGTGGCCGGAAGTGAACCCGGCGGCGACCCCGGACATGAGACGGCCCCCGAGCTTTGTGATCCAGGTTGGACGGACCGGGAGCTCGGGGGCCGGGTAGCTGCCTGAAATTCGCTAGCGCGCGCAAGACGCGGAAGGAATCCGGCACCTGGTGCTGCTAGCGGGCAGCCACCTCACATGTCCAAAAAGTACTCAAAGTTCCGGACCACCTCCTTCCTTGTGTACGGCCGACGGTACCGCTTTCGCGCTCGGCGCGCCAACACTTTTCAGCGGTCGCT
>JAULZA010000150.1:0-56913 GCA_032117575.1 Mycolicibacterium sp. | reverse complement strand
CATTGGCCGACAGCGCCCCGTTCTTGGTGCGGAAGAAGTCGGCCTTGAGAAGCTCATCGGCGGTGAGGTCGAACAGCTCCCCCTCGTCGGTGATGACGCCGGCTTTGAGCAACGCCACGGCGGCTTCATAACCGAGGCCCTCGATATCCAGCGCGCCGCGGCCGGCGATGTGAAACACCCTCTCCCGCAACTGCGCCGGGCAGGACCGGGCGTTGGGGCAACGAATGTCGACGTCACCCTCCTTGGCCGGCGCCAGCAGGGTGCCGCACTCCGGGCAGTGGGTGGGCATGACGAATTCGCGTTCGGAGCCGTCGCGCAGGTCGACGACCGGGCCGAGGACTTCGGGAATCACGTCACCGGCTTTGCGGATCATCACCGTGTCGCCGATCAGCACGCCCTTGCGTTTGACCTCCGAGCCGTTGTGCAGAGTCGCCAGGCTCACCGTGGAACCGGCCACCCGCACTGGGTCCATGAACGCGAACGGGGTGACCCGCCCGGTGCGTCCGACGTTGACCCGGATGTCGCGCAGCCTGGTCTGGGCCTCCTCCGGCGGGTATTTGTAGGCCACCGCCCACCGCGGTGCGCGCGAGGTGGCGCCGAGCCGGCGCTGCTGGGCCAGGTCGTCGAGTTTGACTACGACACCGTCGATTTCGTGCTCGATCCGGTGACGGCGCTCCCCCCAGTAATCGATACGCTCCCGCACCGCGGCCAGGCCCTGCACCCGGCTGGTGTGGTCGGAGACCGGCAGGCCCCAGGCGTTCAGCGCGGCGAAGGCATCGTGCAAGGTGGCCAGACGGAAGTCCCCGGAGAACTCCGCGTAGCCCAGACCGTGGCAGATCATCCGCAACGGGCGGCGCGCCGTGACGGCGGGATTCTTCTGCCGCAGCGAACCGGCGGCGCTGTTGCGCGGATTGGCAAAGGGATCCTTGCCCGCCTGCACCAGGCTGGCGTTGAGGTTCTCGAAATCGGCGAGCATGAAGAACACCTCGCCGCGAACTTCAAGCACGGCAGGTACCGGGAATCCGGCTGAGGCGGTGAGGGTTTCGGGGATATCGGTGATGGTTCTGGCGTTGAGGGTGACGTCCTCGCCGACCCGCCCGTCGCCTCGGGTGGCGGCGCGCACCAGTTTGCCGTCACGGTAGACCAGGGCGATCGCCACCCCGTCGACCTTGAGTTCACACAGGTAGTGCGGGTCCGGTCCGATCTCGTTCTCCACCCGGGCCGACCATGCGATGAGTTCGTCGGCGTTGAACACGTCGTCCAGACTGAGCATGCGCATCAGGTGTTCGGCTGGCGTGAACTCGGTGGCGAAGCCGGCGCCGCCGACCAATTGGGTGGGCGAATCCGGCACCCGCAGTTCGGGATACCGCTGCTCCAGGTCGACGAGCTCGTTGAACAGCGTGTCGAAGTCGGCGTCGGAGACTATCGGGGCGTCTTTGACGTAGTAGCGGAACTGGTGCTCGCGCACCTCGTCGGCGACTTCCTGCCAGCGGCGGCGCACGTCCGGGTCGATCGGGTCGGTGTCCGCGTCGTTGGGTAGCACTATGGCAGGCTATCGCCACCCGATCCGCGACGCCGCCGCCGGCTAGTTGCGTCCGGGCAGCCTCATCATGGTCCGGACCAACGGGAACAGCGCCTTCTGCCACATCTCCTTCGGCATGCCGAACGGCGGATCCAGGTTCATCACCCGCGCGGTCGCGATGGTCTGAACCTCGGTGTACTTCAGAAGGCCCTCGGCGCCGTGCCGGCGGCCCACACCCGAGATGCCCATTCCGCCCATCGGCGCGCCCAGGCTTCCCCAGGTCATGGCGTAGCCCTCGTTGACGTTCACCGTCCCGCAGTGCAGCCGGGCGGCGATCGCCTCACCCTCGGCATCCGAGCCCGCCCAGACGCTGGCGTTGAGGCCGTACTCGGTGTCGTTGGCCAAGGTGATCGCCTCTTCGACGTCGGCGACCGGATAGATCGCCACCAGCGGGCCGAAAGTCTCGGTGCCGGCACACTCCATCTCGGCGGTGACCCCGGTGAGCACGGTGGGCTCGTAGAACAGCGGCCCGATGTCGGGACGGGCCTTGCCACCGGCAATCACCTTGGCGCCCTTGGCTTTGGCGTCCTCCACATGGTCGGAGACGTTTTTCAGCTGGCCGTCGGAGATCAGGCTGCCCATGTCCGCGGAGAAGTCGTAGGCGGTGCCGAGCTTCATCGCTCGCACGGCCTCGCCGAATTTGTCGGCGAACTCCGCAGCGACGGATTGGTCGACGTAGATCCGCTCGATCGAGATGCACAGTTGCCCGGCGTTGGAGAAGCAGGCCCGTACCGCGGTGGTGGCTGCCTTGCCCAGGTTGGCGCCCCGGGTGACGATCATCGGGTTTTTGCCGCCCAATTCGGCGGAGAACCCGATCAGCCGGCGCCCGCACTGTTCGGCGAGGTGGCTGCCGGTGGCCGAGGAGCCGGTGAACATCAGGTAGTCGCAGTGCTCGACGATGGCGGTGCCGACCACCGAGCCGGGCCCGGGCACGATCGCGTACAACGCCTGTGGGAGGCCCGCCCGGTACAGCAATTCAGCACAGGCCAGGGCGCTGTAGGGCGTCTGACTGTCCGGCTTGAGCACTACCGCGTTGCCGGCGATCAGGGCCGGCACCGCATCGGAGGCGGTCAGCGTCATCGGGTAGTTCCACGGCGAGATAATGCCGACGACACCCTTGGGCTGGTAACCGACCGTGGTCTTGCCGATTCCGGGTAGCAGCGAGGGCACCCGGCGGGTCTTCAGCATGTCCTCGGAGACCGCCGCGTAGTAGTTGGCGTTGGCGGCCAGGTCGATGACCTCTTCCTGAGCTGCCCACCGCGCCTTACCCGCCTCGGCCTGCAACAGATCCATCAGGAAGTCGCGGTTCTCGGCGACCAGGTCGCGGTAGCGACGGATCACCGCGACACGCTCGGAAACCGGCCGTTTGACCCAATCCGCCTGGGCGGCGTGAGCTTTGGCGCACGCCGCTTCCACGTCGGCGGCGGTACCCACCGGGATGGTGGCCAACGGCGTGCCGGTGAACACCTCCACAATGGTTTTCGTCGGTCGTGCGGCGACGTCCTGGATCGCAGCGAGCGGACGCAGACGATCGAAGACGTCGGCGGACGGAGCGGGCATGGCGCCACCTCAGTTCGAAGGGGTTGTTCCTTCCACACTATCGACGGCAGCGGCTAGATGACGACTCCGCCGGGTCCGCCGACCCCGCCGGCGCCGCCGGTTCCGCCGGTGGAGCCTGCCGGCGGGCTGCCCACCGTGCCGGCCGATCCCGCGGTGCCCGGATTGCCGTTGCCGCTGGTTCCACCGTCGCCGCCGACGGCGCCGTCGCCGCCAGTGCCACCGGTAGCGCCGGTCGCGCCGTCCCCGCCCGCTCCGCCGCCGCCGCCCGGGCCGCCGTCGGCACCGGAGCTGGACATGCCACTGGTCGACCCGGTGCCGCCGAGCGCACCGTCACCGCCGGCTCCGCCGGTGCCACCGGCCCCGCCGTTGCCACCGTCACCGCTCTCGATGCCGAGATCGATCACCGTGACGGTGTCGGTGCCCCCGCTGCCGACGTAGAGCCGGCTGCCCGCGGCGTTGACCGTCAAACCCCACGGACTGCCGCCCACGGCGATGGTGTCCACGATCGTCTCGGTGGTGGTGTCGAGCACCGACACCGTCCCATCGCCGTAATTGGCGATGTAGACCCGGTCTCCGACGACGGTCAGCACGGTCGGGTAGTTGAAGCCGCCGATGGTGGCGATCACGGTGTCGGTCGCGGTGTCGACCACCGAGATCGTGGAGACGTAATTGCTGACATACGCCCGGGTTCCGGTGGCGTTGAAGGCCACCTGCTGTGCGTAGCTGACGCCCGGCACGCTGCCGACCACGGTGTCGGTGGCGGTGTTGATCACGCCGAGGTTGGTGGTGTACCCGTTGGCTACGTAGGCCTTCGGCAGCACCGGGTTGAACGCCACACCTTCGGGATACCAGCCGACACCGGTGATGGTGTTGGTGACGGTATTGGTGGCCGTGTCGATCACCTTGACCCAGTTGCTCGCCGAGACGACGTCGTTTCCGACGGTGACATAGACCTTGCTGCCGTCGGGGCTTGCCGTCACGTTGAACGGATAGTTGCCGACGGAGAGGGTGTTGACCACGGCGTTGGTGGCCGTGTCGATCAAGGACACCGTGCCCGAGGACCGGTTTGTAACGTAGGCGAAGGTGCCGCCGGGGGTGCTCACCACCGCCACCCCGAAAGGCTCACTGCCCACTGCGATCTCGCCGATAACGGTGTTGGTTGGGTTGTCGATCACCGACACCGTGCCGGCCCCGCTGTTGGTGACGTAAGTGCGCGTTCCGTCCGGGCTGATCGCCATGCCGCGCGGGGTGCTGAAGCCCGAAATCTGAGCCACCACAGGGTTGGCCGAGTAGCCGGCACCACCGATGCCGGCGGCTCCGCCGGTGCCGGCCAGGCCGGCGCTACCGCCGGCGCCGCCGGCCGAGTTTCCGCCCGCGCCCGCGTTACCGCCGGCGCCACCAGGTCCACCGGAACCACCCACCGCGCCGACCAGCAAGGCCGACCCGCCGTCGGCGCCGAATCCACCGGCACCACCATCGCCGCCGTGGCCGGCAGTGCCTGTGGTCGCACCACCGCCGTTACCGCCGGCTCCACCATTCCCACCGATGGTCTGCGCCTGGGTGATCAGCGACAGCCGGTTGCTGTCGAAGTCGGTGACCCAAACCGTGCCATCGGGAGCAACCTCAACACCGACGGGCCACTTCATGTTGGGATCGGTGACCACGGTCACGGAGTTGGCATCGGCCGGATCGATGACCGACACCGAGTTGCCCGCAAGGTTGGTGACGTAGATCTTCCCGTCCGCACCTGCCGCCATCTTTCCCGGGCTGAAACTGGGATCACTGATGACGGTGATCTGGTTTCCGTTCGCCGGATTGATCACGACAACGGTATTGCCGTACCTGTTGCCGACATAGACCTTGCCGTCGGAACCCACGGCGATCGCGCGCGAGCCGTTGAAACTGCCGCTGTTGATCACGCTGACCGCATTGCCATGCACCGTGTCGATCACCGACACCGAGTTGCCGATCTCGTTGGCGACGTAGAGCTTTCCATCGGCGCCGAATGCCATTTGGCAGGGCTGGTTGAAGCTGGCATCGGTGATGTTGGTGACCGAATTGCCAGTCGCGGGGTTGATCACCGACACGTAATCGCCCTGGTAGTTGCTGACGTAGACCTTCTGGTCCGGCCCAACCGCCATCAGGTACGGCCAGTTGAAGCCACCGATGACGCTGACCGCATTGCCGTTGGCGGGGTCGATCACCGATACCGTGTCGCCTTGGCTGTTGGCGACGTAGACTCTGGCGTCCGCGCCGACCACCACGTCGGTGGGGTTGACGAAACTGGGGTGGGTGATCGCGGTGATGGTCGCACCGGTGACCCGGTCGATCACCGAAATGGTCGTGCTGCTGTAGTTGGCGACGTAGACCTTGTCGCCACTGATGGCCACGTCATTCGGTCCGGCGAACGTGTTGGACGCGACGGTGGACACCAGGTACGCGGTAGTGGCATTCCAGCCCGCACCGCCGTTACCCCCGTTGCCCGCGTCGCCCGCCGCGCCGCCATTGCCGGCAGGGGTTCCGACACCGCCGGCACCCTCCACCCCGGCGTTGCCGCCGACACCTCCGGCACCGCCGTCGGGATGGGCGGCATCGCCGTCGGCGCCATTGCCGCCGCTACCGCCGGCACCGGCGTCGCCGCCGTCACCACCGGCGCCGTCGGTACCAGCCGTCCCGTCGGTGCCGCCCTCGCTGAGAGCGAGACCGGCGCTGCCACCAGTGCCGCCGACACCGCCGACACCGCCGGCTCCTCCATCACCGCCGGCCCCGCCGACAGCACCGGCCAGCAACGCATCAGTGCCATTACCGCCACTGCCCCCGTCGCCACCGGCTCCGCCCGTGCCCCCGACGCCGCCGTTGCCACCGTCACCGGAGATCACACCGCCGGTGCCACCGGCACCACCATTACCCGCAGCGCCGCCGGCCGCACCCGGACCACCAGGCGCCCCAGGCGAACTCGGCGCGATCGGGGTCGCACCGTCGAAGCCGTCGGTGCCTGCGGCACCGTCGCCACCGGTACCGCCGTTACCGCCGTTGCCCACCGCGCCACCGGCGCCGCCGGCGCCGCCGTTGCCGCCGGCCAGACCGGTGGTCGCATTAGTGATCACCGACACGGTGATGCTGCCGGTGTTGCTGACATAGGTCTGGCTGCCGTCCGGGCTGACAGCGATGCCGATCGGATTAAAGCCCACCGCAACGACATCCGCGACAGTGTTGGTCGTCAGATCGATCACGTACACCGCGTTGCCCATGGACGAACTCACATAGGCGTAATGGCCGTCTGCGCTGATCGTCGCAACGACGGGCCGTTGGATTCCGTTGATGGTGCTGGTGACGGTGTTGGTGGTCGGGTCGATCACCGCGACCCTGTCGGCGCCGTAGTCGGTGACGTAGGCGTGGCTGCCGTCAGGGCTGAATGCCGCCCAGTACGGGTTAAAGAATCCGCCGATCGCACCGGTCACGGTATTGGTGGCCGGGTTGAACACCGATACCGAACCGCTGGTGAAGTTGGTGACGTAGCCGACACTGGAATTCGGGCTGGCAACGGCCATGATCGGCTGGACACCCACCCCCATGGTGGCCGTCACCGTATTGGTGGCGGTGTCGATCACCGACACCGAGTAGGTGTCGTAGTTGACGACGTACACATGGGCGCCGTCGGCGCTGGCTGTCACACCCGACGGGCGCACCCCGACCGGAACGGTGGCGATGACCGTGTTCGTGGCGGTGTCGATCACCGACACGGATTGACTGAAGTGGTTGGCCACGTAGGCCTTGGTGCCGTCCGGGGTGATCGCAATACCCCACGGGTTGCTGCCCACGCCGACGGTCGCGACCACCGCGTTGGTGGAGTTGTCGATCACCGACACCGTCGTTCCACTGGTGGCGTTGACGTAGGTGTAGCGGCCATCCGGCGTGACCGCCAGACCGTAGCCGGCGCCAGTGCTGATGGTGTCGGTCACCGTGTGGCTGGTGACGACTCCCGTTGCATCCCAACCGTTTCCGCCGTTGCCGCCGTTACCGCCCGAGGTCACCGCGGTGCCGGCAGCGCCGGCATTGCCCGCTGTGCCGCCGGTTCCGCCGGTCCCGGCTACTCCCCCGGTGCCACCGTTGCCGACCGTGCCGGGATCGCCGCCGTTGCCGCCGGTCCCGCCATCAGGCGTCGCGGCGGTTCCGTCGGCCCCGTTGCCACCGTCGCCGGGCGTGCCCGCGTCGCCGCCGACTCCGCCGTCACCACCGTCACCGTTGAAGCCCGCGGTCCCGACGCCCAGGGCCACACCGGCGTCTCCACCGGTGCCACCGACCCCGCCGACACCACCCGCGCCGCCGTCACCACCGGCGCCGCCGACCGCACCGGCCAGCACCGCATCGGTGCCGTTGCCGCCATTGCCGCCGTCACCTCCAGACCCGCCGACGCCACCGGCACCGCCGTTGCCACCGTTTCCGGAGACCACACCACCGGTGCCACCGGCACCGCCATTACCCGCTGCGCCGCCGGCCGCACCCGGACCCCCGGCCGAACCGGGAGCGCTCGGGACGGTCGGGGTCAGGCCGTCAAAACCACTCGTACCGTCGGCACCGTCGCCACCGGTACCGCCGTTACCGCCGTTGCCCACCGCGCCGCCGGCGCCGCCGGCGCCGCCGTTACCGCCGGCCAGACCGGTGGAGGTGTTGGAGATGACCGACAACGCGTCTCCGCCGTTGTCGGTGACGTAGGTGTGGCTGCCATCGGGACTGACCACCACCCACGCCGCACTGGGGACCGCGACGGTGTCGATCACGGTGTTGGTGGCGGTGTCGATCACCGACACCGAATTGGCGCCGGTGGTGACGTAGGCGAGCGCCCCGTCCGGGCTGACCGCCACCCACCATCCGTTACCGCCGAGAGGGACGGCCGCGGTGACGGTATTGGTGGCGGTGTCGACCACCGACACCGACGGAGAGCCCTCGTTGGTGACGTAGAGGTGTGTGCCGTCGGGGCTGATCGCCACCGACACTGGATTCATGCCGCCGATTAAGGCGGTGACGGTGTTGGTCGCGGTATCGATCACCGAAACCGAATTGCCGCCCTGGGTGTTGGCGACATACGCGTGGGCACCGTCGGGACTGACCACCACACCCAACGGGCGCCCGCCGGGGAATCCGACGATGGTGGCGGTCACGGTATTGGTCGCGGTGTCGATCACCGACACCGAGCCGTCGGCGTTGTTGGTGACGTAGGCGCGAGCGCCGTCGGGGCTGACCGCCACCCACCACGGGCGGCTGCCCACACCGATGGTGGCGGTGACGGTGTTGGTCGCGGTGTCGATCACGTCTACTGCGTTGGCGCTGTTGCTGACGGCGTAGACGCGGGAGTTGTCGGGGCTGACCGCCACCCCGATGGCGTTGGTCACGCCCGTGATCGTGGAGATCACGGTGCCGGTGGCGGCGTCGATCACCGACACGGATCCACCGGTGTTGTTGGCGACATAGACACGGGTTGCGTCGGGGCTGACGGCCACGCCATACGGATCGTCACCGACCCCGATGCTGCCGGTGGCACTATGACTGACAACGATACCGGTTGCATCCCAACCGTTTCCGCCGTTACCACCATTGCCGCCGGAGGTTACCGCGGTGCCCGAGGCACCGGCATTGCCCGCGTTGCCGCCGGTTCCGCCGGTTCCGGCCGCTCCGCCGGTGCCACCGTTGCCGATGGCCCCGGGATCGCCGCCGTCACCGCCGTTACCGCCATCCGGCGTCGCGGCGGTTCCGTCGGCGCCGTTGCCACCGTTGCCGGGTGTCCCGGCGTCGCCGCCGACACCGCCGTCACCGCCGTCGCCATTGAGGCCGTTGCTTCCCGCACCCAGGGCCACACCGCCGTCACCACCGATGCCACCGGCCCCGCCGACACCGCCGCTGCCGCCGTCACCGCCCACACCGCCGACCGCACCGGTCAGCACCGCATCGGTGCCGTTGCCACCGGCCCCGCCGTCACCACCGACCCCGCCGACACCCCCGGCGCCGCCGTTGCCACCGTTTCCGGAGACCACACCACCGGTGCCACCGGCACCGCCGTTACCGGCAGCGCCACCGGCCGCACCCGGACCACCCGGCGCGCCAGGCGAACTCGGGGCGATCGGGGTCGCACCGTTGAAGCCGTCGGTGCCCGCGGCACCGTCGCCACCGATACCACCGTTACCGCCGTTGCCCACCGCGCCACCGGCACCGCCGGCACCGCCGTGACCACCCGCGAGACCGGTGGTGGCATTGGTGATGACAGTGACGGAGTTGCCGCCGGTGTTGCTGACATAGGTCTGGCTGCTGTCGGGGCTGACCGCGATGCCGACCGGATTCGCCCCAACCGCAACGATGCTCGCGAGGGTATTGGTCATCAGATCGATGACGTACGCCGCGTTATTGGGGTAGGAGCTCACGTAGGCGTACCGGCCGTCGGCACTGATCGCCACAGCGTTGGGCTGGCTCACTCCAGCGATGGTGTCGGTGACGGTGTTGGTGGCCAGGTCGATCACCGACACCGAGCTGTCGTCGTAATTGGTGACATAGGCATGGTCCCCGTCGGGACTGACCGCGATACCCCACGGGTTATTGCCGACACCGATGTTCGCGATCACCGTGTCGGTGGCGGTATCGAGGACCGAAACCTGATTAGCGCCTGCGGTATTCGTGACATAGGCCCGGGTGCCATCCGGGCTCACGGCCACACCCAGCGGCATGGAGAAGCCGCCGATGGTGGTTGCCGTGTTGGTGGCAGTGTCGATGACCGACACCGAGTTGCCCGCGTCGCCCTGGTTGTTGGTGACGTAAACCGTTGTGCCGTCGGGGCTGACCACGATCGAGGAGGGACGGGTGCCCACACCGACAGTCGCGACGATGCTGTTGGTCGCGGTATCGATCACCGACACCGTGCTGCTGAGGTTGTTGCTGACGTAGGCGCGGGTGCCGTCCGGGCTGACGGCCACCCCGAACGGGGCGCTGCCGACGCCGATCGTTGCGACCACGCTGTTGGTTGCAGTGTCGATCACGGACAGCAGACTGCCGCCGCCGGTGGCATAGAGGCGGCTCCCGTCCGGGCTGACGGCGGCCCCGTATCCGCCGGGCGCCCCGATGGTGTCGGTGACGGTGTGGGTGTCGACGACACCCGTTGCATCCCAGCCGTTTCCGCCGTTGCCACCGTTTCCGCCGACGGTCACCGCGACACCGGATGCACCGGCGTTGCCGGCTGTTCCACCGGTGCCGCCGGTACCGGCGGCGCCCTCACTGCCGCCACTGCCGACCGCGCCCGGGTCCCCGCCGTTGCCACCGGCGCCGCCGTCAGGGATCAGGGCGTCGCCATCGGCGCCGTTACCGCCGTTGCCCGGACTTCCGGCCCGGCCACCGACGCCCCCGTTGCCGCCGTTGCCGTTGACCCCGGAGCTGCCGGTACCCAGGGCCGCCCCGGCATTGCCGCCGGTGCCACCCGCACCGCCGTTGCCGCCGTCGCCACCGTTCGATCCGTTCCCGCCGGCAGCGCCGGCCAGCGTCGCGTTGGCGCCGTCGAGGCCACTGGCGCCGGCACCGCCCGCGCCGCCGTTCCCGGCGGCCCCACCGTTGCCGCCGTTGGCCGCGTTGGAACCAAGACCGGAGTTGCCACCGGCCCCGCCGTTGCCGCCGGAGCCGCCGTTGCCGCCGGCACTGCCGTCGGTCCACGACGAGGCGCTGAATCCGGCCCCGCCCGTACCGCCGGCAGCACCGCGTCCGCCGCTACTGGCCACACCCGTGGCACCCGTTGCCCCGTTGGCACCGCCTTTGGTGCCCACACCACCGGCACCACCGACACCACCATTGCCGCCGTTGCCACCGGCACCACCGGCACGGCCCGCAGTACCGTCACGCGAGTCACTGGTACCGGCGTCACCGCTGGCACCCCGCGCACCCGAACCTGCCAGGCCCGCGCCGCCGCCGGCACCGCCGGCACCACCGGCAACCGCATTAGCACCGACACCGGCATTGCCGCCGGCGCCACCATTGCCGCCGGAGCCGCCGTTGCCCCCGGCGCTGCCGTCGGTCAGAGCCGAGGCGTTGTACCCGGTGCCGCCGGTTCCGCCGGTACCACCGCGTCCGCCTGTGCTGGCCACCCCGGTGGCGCCGGTAGCCCCGGTGGCACCGCCCTTGCTGCCCACACCACCGGCACCACCGACACCACCGTTGCCGCCGTTGCCACCCGCACCACCGACACCGCCATCGGTGCCGTTGCGGGACCCGGCCGTTCCGGCCACGCCGTTGACACCCCGGGCACCCGAACCTGCCAGTCCGGCGCCGCCGCCGGCCCCGCCGGCGCCACCGGCAGCCACATTCGACCCGATACCGGCGTTGCCGCCGGCGCCACCGTTGCCGCCGGATCCGCCGTTGCCCCCGGCGCTGCCGTTGGTCAGCGAGGAAGCGTTGTACCCGGCGCCGCCGGTTCCGCCGGCACCACCACGGCCGCCGCTGCTGGCTCCACCGGTGGCACCGGTGGCCCCGTTGGGACCGCCCTTGCTGCCCAGACCGCCGACACCACCGACACCACCGTTGCCGCCGTTACCGCCGGCACCGCCGGAATTACCGGCCTTGCCATCCCGCGAGCTACTCGTGCCGGCGCCTCCGCTGGCGCCACGGGCGCCAGAGCCCGCCGCACCGGCGTTGCCGCCGGCACCGCCGGCACCACCGGCGGCCGCATTCGACCCCACCCCGGCGTTACCCCCAGCACCGCCGGCGCCACCGGAACCACCGTTGCCCCCGGCGCTGCCGTTGGTCAGCGACGAAGCGTTGTATCCGGCCCCGCCGGTCCCGCCGACGCCACCGCGGCCGCCACTACTGGCCACACCAGTGGCACCTGTTGCCCCATTGGCGCCACCGTTGCTACCCAGACCGCCGGCACCACCGACACCACCGTTGCCGCCGTTACCGCCGGCACCACCGGAATTACCGGCCTTGCCATCACGCGAGCTACTCGTGCCGGCGCCACCGTTGGAACCGCGGGCACCCGAGCCCGCCGACCCGGAACTGCCACCGGCACCGCCGGCACCGCCGGCAGCCGCATTCGACCCGACACCGGCGTTGCCACCGGCACCGCCGGCGCCGCCGGAACCAGCGTTACCGCCTGCGCTGCCGTCCGTCAGCACCGAGGCGTTGAATCCAGACCCGCCCGCACCACCGGAGCCGCCGCGGGCACCGCTGCTGGCCAGGCCTGTGGTTCCGTTGACGCCGTTGACCCCGCCATCTCCGGCGCCGGCCAGACCGCCGGTGCCCCCGGCACCGCCGTCCGCGCCGGCACCGCCACGTCCACCGGCACCGCCGGTCATCCCGTCGCGCGAGGCACTGGTGCCCGCCGAACCGGCGACACCGCGACCACCGGCACCGGCAGTCCCCGCGCCCCCACCGGCGCCACCCGCCCCACCGGAACCGGCCCGCCCGGGCAGATCACCGACTGATCCGCCCGCCGCCCCTGCAGCACCTCCGGCGCCGCCATTGCCGCCGGCACCGCCCGCACCGGCGGCACCACCGTCCTGACCGGCCGCCCCCGCACCGACACCATCGGCACCGGCCAACCCGGAACCGCCTCGGCCACCGGCCCCACCGGCACCGCCCAGACCGCCGTTGCCGCCGTTGCCCGACACCGAACCGCCGGCACCGCCCTTACCGCCGGCACCGCCGTCACCACCGCGGCCACCCGCGGTGCCTGGAGCGCCAGGGGTCGCACCGTTGACCCCGGCCGCACCCGCAGCACCGCGACCGCCGTTGCCACCGTTACCGCCGTTACCGATCAAGCCCGGGGCATCACCACCGTCACCTCCGGGGCTGCCTGCCTCACCGGGCAGCACCCCATCGGCACCGTTGCCGCCGTTGCCTCCGTCACCGGTCAGCAGGCCGGCCGTCCCGCCAGTGCCGGCCAGCCCGTAGGTCACACTGAGAATTGGCAGGCCGGTTCCGGCCGAGCGCGCCAGACCATCAGCACCGGCTGGCCCGTAAACCACTACCGCAGCCGCATCCCCGCCGGTGCCGCCGTTACCGAACAACAACCCGCCTCGGCCGCCGTTGCCGCCGGCCCCGTTGTTGATCGTCGCCACCCCGGCCCCGCCGGCCCCGCCATCACCGACCAGCAAGCCCGCCGATCCCCCGGACCCGCCGTTGAACCCGCTGCCGCCGTTGCCCCACAACAACCCGGCGTTACCGCCGTTGCACGCACCGGTGGGGCAATCGGTGGCGTCGGTGAAGCTGTAACCGCTGCCGAACAGCAACCCCGCATTCGGGTTGTCCTTGGTTCCGTCACCGATGAACAACCGCACGAACGACCCCACCGGATCGGCCGTCACCGTCGCCGTCTGCGGTGCGAACAACGCCGACGGCAGCGCGAAGGGCTCACCGCTACTGGTGGTGCTCGCCGCCGGCGCCGCCGTCCGCGACCGACCACCAAGCTCCCGACGCGAAAACGCCACCGCCGTCCACATCAACGGCGCCACAGCCGGCCCATCACCACTGCCCCCAGTGGTCAACCACGACAGCAAATCCGGGCCCAGATCGGCTACCGAACCCGCATCGGCAACCCGCGGCGACGCCGTCATCACCGGCGGCGCCACGGAAGTCACGGGGGCAGCCACCGCCGCAGCAGGCGACGAGGCGATCGCCGAATCCATCGGCGCCACCGGTACCACCGCGGCGCCGCTCACCGGGGCCGCCACCGATGCACTTGCAGGCACTTCAACACCCGCGCTACTCGGAACCTCCAGCTCACCAACACCATTCGGCCCGCTCACAGGGTCCGGATCGCCGACCGGCGCGGTCTCTGCGCGACGATTCCGCGGCACGTCCACCTCAGCAACCGGCGCATCCCCCGCCGAATCACGCGGGGAGGACGCCCTCCCCGACGGCGCCGAATCCTGCGCCGGCTCCTGGACCGATCCCCGCGAAGCGCGCGGCGCGCGCGGCGAATCCGACGACGACGAACTGTCCGATGCCGACGAATCCGACGACGACGAACCCGACGAACCGCCTGAACCACGGGTATCGGCGTAGCCCACCGGCATCGAGACGATCGCCGCGCCGATTCCCAAGCTCACGGCCAATGCGCCCACCCGGCCGATGTGACGGGCATACCCCGGCGTCATCGGCTCCTGAGCGCTGCGGGCTACCGCTATCGGACGGGCCGACCGGCCCCCCGTCGCCTTGCCCTGGCCTTTGCCGTACGCAGCAGCACGCATGCTGAATTCCCCCCGTAGTGAGTACGCCGATATCAAGAAGACAGACCAATGGCCTGTTCGCTCCACCAAACTCCGTTGAAACGGCACGAACAAGGGACGAAGGTCACCTGCATGCTCAGATAGCGGTGTGCCAACTCACTACTGGTGTCGCGCGGGAATCTCCGGATCGTCGGCGATCGCGGTGGCGGTGCGCTGAGTCAGCCCGGTGGCGGTGCGCGCCCAGGCGTCGGTGGCCCCCGCCAGCCCGCAGCCCGGACTGATCCCCACCCGCTCGGCCAGAACCGCTCGGGAGAAGCCCAGCCGGTCGATCACGGCGGCCGCCGCACCGGCCAGTTCCTCCGCCGAGGGACAAGTGCCGGACGCGGCGATGGGCACCACGCCGAGCACCACGGTGCGGCCGGAGTCGACGAACTCTCCGAGCCCGTCGAGGTCGTGGGCGTCCAACGTCGACACGTCCACCGAGACCGCATGAATTTGACTGCGGTGCAGGAGCTTCCACGGAACTTCGGCGGCGCAGCAGTGCAGCAACACCTCACCACCCACGGTGGAGACACAGTGGTCGAGCAGCCCGATCGCCACGGCTTCGTCGACGGGGTGGACGGGACTCAGCGCTGTCACTCCGGTCAGCCGGCCGGCCAGCGCCGCCGGCAGCAGCGGCTCGTCCAACTGCACCACCACCGGGACGCCGAGCCGGCGGGACAACGTGGCGCGGTGGACCGACATGCCTTCGGCCAGCGAGGACGCTAGATCACGCACCGCGCCGGGGTCGGTGATCGCGCGATGGCCATTGGTCAATTCCAGTTGCGCCGCCAGGGTGATCGGACCGGGCGCCTGCACCTTGACCACCCGCCCCGGCTGCGCACCGCCCGCCTTCTCCCAGGCCTCTTCCAGGGCGTCGATGTCCTCGTCGAGCAGGCTGGCCGCGCGGCGGCTGACCGAACCCGGCCGAGCGACAATCCGGTAGCCGCGTGGCACAACGTCGACGGCAATGTCGACCAGCAGCGCGCCGACCCGGCCGATCATGTCCGCGCCGACGCCACGGGCCGGCAGCTCCGGCAGGTACGGCAGGTTCGCCAGTTCCCCGACGATCACCTCGGCCGCCTGGCGCGGGTTGACACCGGGCCAGGAGCCGATCCCGGTCCCCGCTGCCAGAACGCTCACTGCGCAACCGTATTCGAGTCGGATTAAACGCCCACGTCTGGGGGCATGCGGTGATCATGAATCTGCGGCTCGCGCTCGTCTGCGCCGCGGCCGTGCTGACAGCCGGATGCACCCAACAGGTTGACGGGGCCGCGCTGCCGGTGTTGAGCCAGGCGCCGGGTGGCGTCGTCAAGGTCGACGGTGTGCTGCTGGGGCCCGCCCAGATGCGGGCTGTCACCGGCAGCCTGGACCTGGCGGTCAGTCCCGGCATGAACGGCAAGGCGCCGATCGACGACCCGGAACTGGCCACGGCGGTGCCGTCGGCCTGCCAGTTCGTCTTCGCCGACAGCTCCACTTTCGGACCCGACACCGAAGACTTCCGCAAGACCAGCTATCGCATCGCCGCCGGGAACGAGCGCATCTCTGAGGCCGCGGCCGCCTACCACGGCGCCAAGGCGGCCGGCGAAGCCTTCGCCCGGCTGCGCACCGCCGTCATCGGTTGCGCCGACACGCATTACGGACGTGTACTGGTCGGCGAGTGGAAGGCTGACACCTCTTCGGTGCGGATGCGGCTGGCCTCCTGCGGCCGGGACTATCGGCTGAAATCGTCGGTGGTCGTGGAGGTGACGTTCTGCGGCTTTCCCGACGCGACCACCGGGGCGGTGATGGCGAACATCGTGAGCCGGATCCTGACCTAGCCGGTCTGCCGGATCCGGCCTAGCCGGCCAGCGTGGCGCTGGCGAGCACTTCGTCGCCGTCGGGGTCGGGACGGTAGAGCACCATCGTCTGCCCGGGGGCGACGCCACGCAGCGGTGCGCGCAGCGTCACGGCCAGCCGTCCGTCGGCGAACTGGGCCACCCCCGGCGCCACACCGCCGTGCGCGCGGACCTGCACCTCGCACTCGATCGGGCCGTCGGGTGCCACACCGCAGGTGAACACCGGATCGCGTCCGGTCAGACTCCAGGTGTCGAGTTCGGCGGCCGCACCCACCCGGACCGTGCCGGAGTCGGCGTCGATGGCGGTGACATAGCGCGGATTACCGTCGGGGCCGGGGCCTGGAATGCCCAACCCCTTGCGCTGACCGATGGTGAAGCCGTGGACGCCGTCGTGGCGGGCCAGCACCGACCCGTCAGCGTCGACGACCGCGCCGGGCCGCACCCCGATGCGCGCGCCCAGGAACGCCCGGGTGTCACCGGACGGGATGAAGCAGATGTCGTGGCTGTCGGGCTTGTCGGCCACCGCCAGGCCACGGCGGGCCGCCTCGGCGCGGATTTCGGGCTTGCCCGTGTCGCCGATCGGGAAGGCCGCATGCCGCAACTGCTCGGCGGTGAGAACACCCAGTACATAGGACTGGTCCTTGTCCCGGTCGACGGCGCGGCGCAACCGGCCCTGCGAGAGCCGGGCGTAGTGCCCGGTGGCCACCGCGTCGAAACCCAACGCCAGCGCCCGCGCCGACAGCGCCGAAAACTTGATCCGCTCGTTGCACCGCACGCATGGATTCGGGGTCTCGCCGCGCTCGTAGGCCGACACGAAATCGTCGATCACGTCTTCTTTGAACCGATCGGCGAAATCCCAGACGTAGAAGGGGATTCCGAGGATATCGGCCACCCGACGGGCGTCACCCGCGTCCTCCTTGGAGCAGCAGCCGCGCGAGCCGGTGCGCAGGGCGCCCGGCGCGTGCGACAGCGCCAGGTGGACGCCGACGACCTCATGGCCGGCGTCGACCATGCGGGCGGCGGCCACCGAGGAATCCACCCCACCGCTCATCGCGGCGAGCACCCTCATCGCGACCCGCCCAGCGCCACGCTGGCCAGTGCCGCTTGGCGGGCGCGGTCGACGGCGGCGGGCAGCACGCGCAGTACGGCGTCGACGTCGTCCTCGGTGCTGGTGTGCCCCAGCGACAGCCGCAGCGACCCGCGGGCCTGGTCGGCGACGGCGCCCATCGCCAGCAGCACATGCGAGGCCTGGGCCACCCCTGCGGTGCACGCCGACCCGGTGGAGCATTCGATTCCGTTGGCGTCGAGCAGCATCAGCAGCGAATCGCCCTCGCAGCCGGCGAAGGTGAAGTGCGCGTTACCGGGCAGTCGCCGCGGGCCAGTCGCGCCGTTCACCGCGACATCGTCGATGCAGTCGAGCACGCCGTCGATGAGCCGGTCCCGCAGCGCGGTCAGCCGGGCGGCGGTGGCCTCCTGAGAGTCCACGGCGATGTCAGCGGCCGCGGCCATCGCCACCGCGCCGGCAACATCGACGGTGCCCGAGCGCACGTCGCGTTCCTGACCGCCGCCGTGCAGCATGGGCACGCAGGCGACATTGCGGCGCAGCAGCAGCGCACCCACCCCGGTCGGGCCGCCGAACTTGTGTGCGGTGATGCTCATCGCGGCCAGCTTGGAGGCGCCGAAATCCAGCGGTACCTGACCGACGCCCTGCACCGCGTCGCTGTGCATGGGCACACCGACTTCGGCTGCCACAGCTGCCATCTCGGCGATCGGCATGATGGTGCCGACCTCGTTGTTGGCCCACATCACCGAGACCAGGGCCACGTCGTCGTGCGCGCTGAGGGCGTCGCGCAGCGCCCCCGCCGTTACGGTGCCGTCCGACTCGCAGGGCAGGTAGGTCACCTCGGCGCCCTCGTGCTCGGCCAGCCACTGCACGGCGTCGAGGACGGCGTGGTGCTCGATAGCGGTGGTGACGATGCGCCGGCGGCCGGGATCGGCGTCCCGGCGAGCCCAGTAGATGCCCTTGACGGCCAGGTTGTCGCTGTCGGTGCCGCCGGCGGTGATGATGACCTCCGACGGCCGGGCGCCGAGCCGGGCAGCCAGGCTTTCTCGGGCCTCCTCCAACCGGCGCCGGGCAGCGCGACCCGCGGTGTGCAGCGAGGAGGCGTTGCCGACGGCACCCAGCGCGGCCGTCATCGCCTCGATGGCCTGTGGGTGCATCGGGGTGGTGGCTGCGTGGTCGAGATAGACCGACCGGGGCTGGCTCATGGCCTGTTCAGGATACCGGCGGCAAACGAAAAGGCTCCCGACGCGAAGTCGGGAGCCCTTTCGCGCTGACGCAGATGAGATCAGCCGCGCCGGGCCTTGATGGCCTCGGTCAGCTGCGGAGTGACGCTGAACAGGTCGCCCACCACGCCGTAGTCGGAGATCTCGAAGATCGGCGCCTCTTCGTCCTTGTTGACGGCGACGATGGTCTTCGAGGTCTGCATGCCGGCGCGGTGCTGGATCGCTCCGGAGATGCCCAGGGCGATGTACAGCTGCGGCGAGACCGTCTTGCCGGTCTGGCCGACCTGGAACTGACCCGGGTAGTAGCCGGAGTCGACTGCCGCGCGGGAGGCGCCGACGGCAGCACCCATCGAGTCCGCGAGATCCTCGACGATGCTGAACTTCTCGGCGCTGCCGACACCGCGGCCACCGGCGACCACGATGCTGGCCTCGGCGAGTTCCGGACGGTCACCGGCGACCGCCGGCTGGCGGGCGGTGATCCGGGCGGCGTTGGGAGCCGGGGCGGGCACCGCGACAGTCACCTGCTCACCGGCAGCCGGGCTGGGCGCGGCGTCGATGGCGCCGGGGCGAACGGTGATCACCGGCACCTCGGCGTTGACCTTGGCCTCGACGGTGAACGCGCCACCGAAGATGGAGTGAACGGCGGTGCCGCCGGCCTTGATGTCGACCACATCGGAGAGCACGCCGGAGCCGATCCGGGCGGCCAGCCTTCCGGCGATCTCCTTGCCGTCGGCGGTGGCCGGCAGCAGCACGGCGGCCGGGCTTGCCGACTCGACCAAGCTCTCCAGCACGTCGACGAACGGGATGATCAGGTACTTCTCCGCGTCGTCGGACTCGGCGACGTAGATCTTGGCCGCACCGGCGGCCTTGAGGTCCTCGACCAGCGGTGCGGCGGTGCCGGGGGCGCCGACGACGACGGCCGACGGCTCACCCAGCGCACGGGCGGCGGTCAGGAGCTCGGTGGTGACCTTCTTCACCGCGCCCTCGGAGTGCTCGACGAGCACGAGTACTTCAGCCATGGCAGTTCTCTTTCTCGGAAAGGGGAGGTTTCAGGAAACGAAGCAGGAGGGGAAGGGGCCTAGATGATCTTGTGCGAGACCAGGTATTCGGCGATCTTGGCGCCGCCGTCACCCTCGTCGCTGACCTTCTCGCCGGCCGTCTTCGGCGGCTTCGGAGTGGAGGACAGCACGGTGGAACCGGCGTTGACCAAGCCCACCTCGTCGGCCTCGACACCGATATCGGCCAGCGTCAGGGTCGTAACTTCCTTCTTCTTGGCGGCCATGATGCCCTTGAAGGAGGGGAAGCGCGGCTCGTTGATCTTCTCGTTGACGCTGACGATGGCGGGCAGGTCGGCCTCGACGCTGAAGACGCCTTCGTCGGTCTCGCGCTCACCGCTGATCTTGCCGCCCTCGACGACGATCTTGCGCATGTGGGTCAGCTGCGGCAGACCGAGGTACTCGGCGATGATCGCCGGGACCGCACCACCGGTGCCGTCGGTCGCCTCATTGCCGGCGATGACGAGGTCGGTGCCCTCGATGGTGCCCAGCGCGCGGGCCAGCGCCCAACCGGTCTGCACCATGTCCGAGCCCGCCATGTTCGGATCAAGGAGGTGCACGCCGCGGTCTGCGCCCATCGACAGTGCCTTGCGAATGGCCTCGGTGGCCCGCTCCGGGCCGGCGGTCAGCACGGTCACCGTGCTGTCGCCGCCTTCCCGCTCCTTGAGCAGCAGCGCCTCTTCGACAGCGCGCTCGTTGATCTCGTCGAGTACCGCGTCGGCGGCGTCGCGATCGAGGGTCCAGTCACCGTCGGAAAGCTTGCGCTCTGACCAGGTGTCCGGGACCTGCTTGATCAGAACCACGATGTTGGTCATGGCTTAACTAGTCCTCCTGGGAAGGGGTCATGCGACCGGGGGCGGTCGCATGTCTATGGGGTCACATCCGCTGACCACACCATGTTACTAGCCAGTAACTTATGGCGGATCGCTCCCTAACGATAGCTTGCCGCCGGGGGTGTTCCCGCAGGCCCGTCCTACCGGCGGGTACGCGAATGAACGGCGGCAGGTTAGCCTTCCCTGCGATGAGTGCACACCTGACGGACGCGCCCGACGGCGGCCTGCCGCTGACCGGCGAGCGGACGGTGCCGGGCTTGGCGGTGGAGAACTACTGGTTCCGCCGCCACGAGGTGGCCTACCTTCATTGCGCCGACATCTGCGCAGGTCAAGACGTCCTTGAAGCGGGTTGCGGGGAAGGTTACGGAGCCGATCTGCTGGCCTCGGTAGCCCGCCGGGTGGTGGCTGTGGATTACGACGCGGCGACGGTGGAACACGTGCGCAACCGATACCCCCGGGTGCAGGTGCTGGCGGCCAATCTGGTCGCTCTTCCGATCCCCGACGCGTCGGTGGACGTCGTGGTGAACTTCCAGGTCATCGAGCATCTGTGGGATCAGACACAGTTTGTCACCGAATGTTCACGGGTGCTGCGGCCCGGCGGGCGCCTGCTGATGTCCACGCCCAACCGGATCACCTTCACCCCGGGCAGCGACACCCCGCTCAATCCGTTCCACACTCGTGAACTCAACGCCGCTGAACTGCGGGAACTGCTGGAAGAGGGCGGCTTCCGGGTCGAGGCCATGTACGGGGTTTTTCACGGCCCGCGGTTGGCCGAGATGGATGCCCGGCACGGCGGTTCGATCATCGACGCCCAGATCGCCCGGGCGCTGGCCGATGCTCCGTGGGCCGACGATCTGCTGGCCGACGTGGCCGCGGTGCGCTGCGAGGACTTCGACATTCGCGACGAATCGGCCCGCGACGTCGACGCCAGCCTCGATCTACTGGCGATCGCGGTGCGGCTGTGAGCCAGCGGAATCCGGGCGCGGTTCCCGGCCAGTTCAGCCTGGTCCTGCACACTCACCTGCCCTGGCTGGCCCACCACGGACGCTGGCCGGTGGGCGAGGAATGGCTGTTCCAGTCCTGGGCTGCGGCCTACCTGCCGCTGCTGCGCGTGCTGCGGACGCTAGCCGCTGAGGACCGCAGCGGTTTGATCACCCTCGGTCTGACTCCGGTGGTCACCGCGCAATTGGACGACCCCTACTGCCTGGACGGAATGCACCGCTGGCTGGCCAACTGGCAGCTGCGCGCCCTCGAAGCGGCGAACCTGCGCACCCCGACCGGCGCGGCGGCGGGTACCGCGACCACACCGGAAGCCCTGCGGGCGTTCGGCGTTCGGGAGTACGCCGAAGCCACCTCCGCGCTGGAGGACTTCACCGCGCTGTGGCGCCACGGTGCCAGCCCACTGCTGCGTCAGCTCATCGACGCCGGCACGGTGGAACTGCTCGGCGGCCCGCTGGCTCATCCGTTCCAGCCGCTGCTGGCACCCCGGCTGCGCGAGTTCGCGCTGCGCGAGGGCCTGGCCGACGCCGGCCAGCGGCTCGGTCACGTCCCGTCGGGCATCTGGGCGCCGGAATGCGCTTACGCCCCCGGCATGGAACACGACTATGCCGCCGCGGGCGTCGGCCACTTCATGGTCGACGGGCCGTCGCTGCACGGGGACACCGCGCTGGGCCGCCCGGTCGGCGACACCGACGTGGTGGCTTTCGGTCGCGATCTGCAGGTCAGTTACCGGGTCTGGTCGCCGCGGTCGGGATACCCGGGGCACGCCGCCTACCGGGACTTCCACACCTACGACCACCTCACCGGCCTCAAGCCGGCCCGGGTAACCGGCCGGGGGATCGACTCACAGGCCAAGGCTCCCTATGACCCCGGCCGCGCCGACCGGGCGGTCGACGCCCACGTCGACGACTTCGTCGGCCTGGTCCGCGACCGGTTGATCTCGGAGTCCGCACGCATCGGCCGGCCCGCGCACGTGGTGGCCGCGTTCGACACCGAACTGTTCGGGCACTGGTGGTACGAGGGTCCGGTGTGGCTGGAACGGCTACTGCGCGCGCTGCCCGAAGCCGGTGTTCAGGTGGGCACGCTGCGCCAGGCCAAGGAGAACGGATTGGTGGGCGCCCCGGTGGAATTGCCGCCCAGCTCGTGGGGTTCGGGCAAGGACTGGCAGGTGTGGGCCGGCGAGCAGGTCGCCGACCTGGTCCAGCTCAACGCCGAGGTGGTCGACACCGCGCTGGGATGCGTCGACAAGGCACTGGCCCAGGCCGGCGCCACGTCGTCGCGGGACCTGGTGGCCGACCAGATTCTGCGCGAGACGCTCCTGACGGTGTCCAGCGACTGGCCGTTCATGGTCAGCAAGGACTCGGCGGCCGACTACGCCCGCTACCGGGCGCACCTGCACGCCCACGCCACCCGGGAGATCGCCGACACACTCGCCGCCGGCCGCCGCGACGCCGCCGAGCGACTGGCCGAAGGCTGGAATCGCGCCGACGGGTTGTTCGGCGCGCTCGACGCCCGGCGACTGCCCCGCGCATGAACCCGCGCTCCCTCGGCGAGCGTGCGTGTCGGCACGCCGACACGCCGCGGGGCGGCGCACTGTGCGCACGCTCGGCGGCGATCGGAGCGCCGTGAAGATCCTGGTGGTGTCGTGGGAGTACCCACCCGTCGTCGTCGGCGGGCTGGGACGCCACGTGTACCAGTTGGCCACCGCCCTGGCCGCCGAAGGCCACGAGGTGGTGGTGCTGTCCCGCCAGCCGTCGGGAACCGACCCGGCCAGCCACCCGACCACCGACGAACGCAGCGAGGGTGTGCGGGTCATCGCCGCCGCGCACGACCCGCACGAGTTCGACTTCGGCAAAGACATGATGGCGTGGACGCTGGCCATGGGTCACGCGATGATCCGCGCCGGCATGCACCTGCACGGCAATTGGACACCTGAGGTGGTGCACGCCCACGACTGGCTGGTGGCCCACCCGGCGGTGGCGCTGGCCGAGTTCTTCGACGTTCCACTGGTGTCCACGGTGCACGCCACCGAGGCCGGCCGGCACTCCGGATGGGTGTCCGGACCGATCAGCCGGCAGGTGCACGCGCTGGAGTCGTGGCTGGCCCGCGAATCCGACTCGCTGATCGCCTGCTCGGCGTCGATGGCCGCCGAGATCGCCGACCTGTTCGGCCCCGAACTTGCCCAGATCAGCGTCATCCCCAATGGAATCGACTCCCGGCAGTGGGCTTTCGCGCCGCGACGCCCCCACCCCGGACCACCCGAGCTGCTGTACTTCGGCCGGCTTGAATACGAGAAGGGCATCCAGGACGCCATCGCGGCGCTGCCCCGCATCCGGCGCAGCCATCCCGGCACCACGCTGACCATTGCCGGCGACGGCACCCAGCAGGATTGGCTGGTCGAGGTCGCCCGAAAGCACAAGGTTCTCAAGTGCGTTCGCTTCGTCGGCCGGGTCGACCACGACGAGCTGCTTCGGCTGCTGCACCGGGTGGACATCGCGGTGCTGCCCAGCCACTACGAGCCGTTCGGCATCGTGGCACTGGAGGCCATCGCCGCCGGCGCGCCCCTGGTGACCACCAACGTCGGCGGTCTGGGCGAGGCGGTGATCGACGGCGTGACCGGAATGTCCTGTCCGCCCCGCGATGTCGCGGCGCTGGCGCGGGCGGTGCGCACGGTCCTCGACGATCCCGCCGCCGCCCAGCAGCGCGCGCTGGCGGCGCGGGAGCGGCTCACCTCCGACTTCGACTGGCATTCGGTGGCCGCCGAGACCGGGCAGGTCTACCTGGCGGCCAAACGACGCGAACGCGAGCCGCTGGCACGCCGGCCCATCGTCGAGCGGGCGCTACCGGACCGCTGATCCCGTCCACAACGCGGTCCACAGAAGCGCAAAGTGAGTTCAACGGTCGGTCTGCAAATCGCTATTTGCGGGCAGAGGAAGTAAATGAGACGAGCGCAAGAGCGGCTAGCCCCCATGCGAAAAATTTCAGCATCAAGAAAAGTGCCAGGTACGGCCACTGCTCGAGCGTCGTTATATGCACCGCCCAGGAATCACGCACACCCATCGACGCAAATGGAAGGAAGTTATCCAAAGTGACGGTGAAACTCTCATGCCAATCGGGTCTGTTGTCAACAAACCGACCATTAAGAGCTTCATTTTTCGGAAACATGAACCGCTTTCCGGAGTGGATCACAACTGCCGCCAATACGATTGTGGCGCCGAGCCAAGGCACTGAAAGGTATACACGATAACCGTATCCCACAGAGGCGCCGTATATGGCACGGGTCATTCTCTGACGCGACCAGATGGGAAGTTTCGACGTGGTGCGGCGCTCCAGGTCGAACATGATATTCCTGCTTGCCGCTGGGTTGCCGACACTTCGAGCGTATTCCGACAAGATCACGTACGCCTGCCGCTGAATATTTTCTTGAGAGTTCAGATGTTTCAGGAGACTTTCTACGTTTACACCGCGTAATCTCTTGTACGTAAGACCATCCAAGTCGATTGTGCTGCGATCGAGCAATTCCTCATGTACGAAGAGTTGTCGACATGAGGCCGAGCTAAGGCTTATCGGTCCATCAACAAGATTGGGACTCTTCGTTGACTCGGTGGACAAATAGATGGAGCCTTTTACCTCACTCCCCGCAAGGGTGATCGCTCCCTTGAATTCAACCCCAGTGTGCCGCCAGCCCATTGCGGACCTGGACCGAATCTTGCTGCCTTGAATCCTAAAATTGCGCTCAACGGTGATTCCCGCGGCATAGACACCACCGCGAATGTCACTGTTTTGGAAGAAGACGTCGCCAAAATTTCCCCTGAAAATTTCGATCGCCATACGGGTAGACATATCCTCCGGACCACATATTTGACTCCTCCTCAGACTAAAGGAATTACTGACCCGCAGACCGATGGCATAGATACCTTCCTTCGAGCAGAATCCATCTCGCATGAAAAAATTTCCGTCAATTGCCGCAGATCTAGCACTAACTCTTTTGGTGCAACTGCCATCGAAACGGACTTCGCCCATCGGCTTGGAATGATCGAGTACGATCTCGCCGTCGATACGGCAATTGAGCAAGGAAAGTTGACCATGCCACTGCAAGTATGAAAGATCAACGTCCCCAGCGATGAATAGACCACGCAAGGTGAGGCCTCTTCGATGAAGAGGTATCACTTCCCCAGCGAGAGCGTCGTGAATGATCGAGGCAGGTACGGTATTGCCCTCTAACGAGAGATTCGGACGTTCGCTCGCGATCTCAAGTGCCACTCCCTTGCGCGCGGCATCAAATACTTGATCAACAAGACTTTTGCCACGGTCACCAAGCGGCTGCATTGCGCATTTCCCCACGGCCCCATCCTCTCACTGGGTGAGGGCAGTCCTAGCGCGAAGCCTTCTTGCGTTCGATGTCGGCCAGCGCGGCAGCCAATTCGGCACGCTGGGCAGCGGTGGTCTCCCAGGCCAGCTTGCGGTTCTTGACCACCTTGGCCGGCGAACCGACGGCGATCGAGTAGTCCGGGATGTCGCCCTTGACCACCGCGTGCGCGCCGAGCACACAGCCGCGGCCGATGGTGGTGCCGCGCAGAACGGTCACCTTGGCGGCGATCCACACGTCGGGGCCGATGCGCACCGGGGTCTTGATAATGCCCTGGTCTTTGATGGGCAGCTCGATGTTGTCCATCTTGTGGTCGAAATCGCAGACGTAGCACCAGTCGGCCATCAGCGCCGACTCGCCGAATTCGATGTCGATGTAGCAGTTGATGACGTTGTCGCGGCCGAACACCACTTTGTCGCCCAGCCGCAGCGATCCTTCGTGGGCGCGGATGGTGTTCTTGTCGCCGATGTGCACCCACCGGCCGATCTCCATCTGAGCCAGTTCCGGGGTGGCGTGGATCTCGACGTTCTTGCCGAGGAACACCATGCCGCGGGTGATGATGTGCGGGTTGGCCAGCTTGAACTTCAGCAGCCGCCAGTAGCGCACCAGGTACCAGGGTGTGTAGGCGCGGTTGGCGATGACCCACCGCAGCGATTCCCTGGTGAGGAACTTGGCCTGGCGCGGGTCACGCAGCCGGGAGCCCCGCCAGCGCTTGTGGATCGGCGCGCCCCACATGCTCGTCATGGCGGAGAGCCTAACGGGCTACACGGCGCAGGCACACCGAGGCATTAGTCTGCCCTGGATGGCCAGGACACCGGTGCTGCCGCGCGTGCTCGCGCTGGCGTCGACGACGCTGCTGACCGGCTCGCTGACCGCCTGCGGCACCACCGACTCCTGGGTGGAGTCCACGGCGGGCCGCGGCTGGCCGACCCAGTACGCCAACGCCGAGAACAGCAGCTACTCCCCCACCGCGGGTGCCTCGGAGTTGACGCTGACCTGGAGTCGCTCGGTCAAGGGCGAACTGGGGGCGGCCGCGGCACTCGGCGGCGACGGATACCTGGCGGTGAACGGACAGACCGCCGGCGGCTGCTCGCTGATGGTGTGGGAGAACGACAACAACGGCCGGCAGCGCTGGTGCACCCGGATGGTTCTCGGCGGCGGGTTTTCCAGCCCGTTGTTCGACGGGTTCGACAACCTCTACATCGGTCAGCCGGGTCTGATGATGTCCTACCCGCCGACGCAGTGGGTGCGCTGGCGCACCAACGTCATCGGGATGCCGACCACCGCACGGTTCCTGGGCAACGGCCAGTTGCTGGTGGTGACCCACCTAGGGCAGGTCCTGGTCTTTGACTCCCACCGCGGCGTGGTGGTCGGGACTCCGCTGGACCTGGTCGACGGTGTCAATCCGACCGACCCCTTCCGCGGACTGACCGACTGCCAGCAGTCGCTGCCCGGTTGCCCGGTGGCCTCCGCGCCGGCCTTCTCCGCGGCCAGCGGGATGGCGGTGCTCGGGGTGTGGCAGCCCGGCGCGAAAGCGTCTGTGCTCACGGCGTTGCGCTACCAGCCGGGGCAGCCTGAGCTGCTGGTCCGGGAGTGGACCAGCGACGCGGTGCCCGCCGGCGTGATCGCCAGTCCGGTCCTCGCCCCGGACGGCAGGACGGTCTACGTCAACGGTCGGGACAAGCAGCTGTGGGCGCTGGACGCCACCAACGGCAAGCCGAAATGGTCGTTCGCCCTTGAATTTCAGCCCCAGACCCCGCCCACGGTGGCACCCGGCGGGCTGATCATCGCCGGCGGCGGACCGGACACCCGCCTGGTGGCCCTGCAGGATTCGGGTGACCGCGCCGAGGTGGCGTGGCGCCGCGATGACGTCACCCCGCTGACCACCTCGAGCCAGGCCGGCGGCCAGGTCGCTTACGCCGTGGTGGCCGACGGCGGAAAAGGCCAGGCGCTGTTGGTGTTCGACCCCGCCGACGGCGGCCGCACAATCGACAGTTACCCACTGCCGGACGCGGGCGGCTTCCCGGTCGGGGTGTCGGTCGGGTTCGACCGGCGGGTGGTGGCAGCCACCAGCGCCGGGCAGGTGTATAGCTTCAGCCCGAATTAGCCGGACAACCGGGGTTCAGAACTGCAGCGGAGGAATCGCGTTGCGCCGCACAGTGACTGAGGTGGCCCCGGCGAAAGACGGCAGCAGCTCAGCGCGACCGAAAAAGAAGATCACCGAGTCGTCGGTGATTGCGAAATTCTGGTAGTGCGCGGGATCGCGACCGTTGCCCGGCGAGATGCCGCCCACCAGCCCGGTTTCACCCTCCAGGGTGCGCTGCACGATCGGGAAGATCGCGTCCAACGGCTTGGCGTCGGGCGCGAACAGGGTGTCGAAGGTGACGGGGCGCCGGTTACCGACGTCATAGGTGAACGACTTGTACCAGGTGGTCGGGTGCGCCGAACCGATGTCCTGGAACAGCGTCAGCACGACGCTGCGCGTCTGGGCCGACTCGAAAGATTGCGCCACAACGTCCATTTCGTGCGGGATCTTGCGAAAGTTGGGCGTTTGACCGACGTTGACGAACCCGTCCCGGGTCTGCGTGAGGTACTCGATGAGCGCGTGCTCGTCCAGGTAGTCCAGCGGAAACGTCATGTCGATCAGGTATTCCGCCGTACTGGCCTGCACCCGGCAGGTGTCCCCCTGGACGACGCCGCCGAACGCCGCGCAGGACTGCGGAGCGGCAGATGCGGACGGGGCCGACAAGACTGCGCCGGTGACCAGCAGTGCCGCCAGAACGGAGGTTCGCCGCATACCGGGCAGCCTACCGGGAGGGCCGGCAGACGAAGGCCACGGCGCGAGCGGCCGCACCGGTGCCAAGCCGGGCGATCACCACCGAGATCGGCTGCGTGCCGGATGGCCGCAGCCGCCGGCGCAGCGCATCGGGATCGACGTCCACGCCGCGCACCAGGATTTCCAGCGTCCCGCAATCCCGGGCCGAAAGGGCTTGGCGCAGAGGCTTTTCCCGCAGCGGAAGCTGGTCGAGGATCTCGAAACCACGGACCTCGTCAGGCAGCTGGTCGCCGGTGAGGTAGGCGATGTCGGGGTCGAGCTGCCACAGGCCGTGCCGGGTGGCGTACTGGCGCACCAGACCAGCCCGGACCACTGCCCCGTCAGGGTCGACGATCCACCGGCCGGCAGGGGCCACCGGGCAGTCGTCGGGGTCGGCGTCGGTGACGTGCTCGTCGCGATCGAGCACGGTGGCGCGTCGGCGAACTCCGGGCGTCGACAGCGCCGGCGACCACAGGCACGCCTCGCGCACCGAACCGGCCGACGAGGTCACCTCGATCTCGCCGTCGAATCCCAGTTGCGCCACCGCGTCGAAGTCGATCCCGGGGGCACACTTGACCACCGTGGAGCGGCCCCGGTAGACCTCCGCGATGTCGTCCAGCGGCGGTGCGTAGGCGCGCGGGTCGAAGCGTCGCCGGCCACCGGATCGCCGGCCCGGGTCCAGCAACACGACGGCCGCACGGCTGACCGGGTGCAGGGCATCGGCCCGGCACAGCGGGACTCCCGCGACGTTGTGCCGTGCCATGGCCAGCCGCACCTCATCGATGTCGCTGCCGAGCAGCACCGGCGCCACATCACGCAGCGCGGCCAATTCGGTCCCCACCGAGCAGGTGGCGTCGTGCACGGTGTGCCCGGCCAGCCGCTGCGCGCGGTGCCGGGCGACGGCGGCGGTGGTGGCCTGCTGCAGCGCCTCGTCGGTGAACAGCCACTCCCCGATATCGGCCAGCCCGGCGAACTTGGTCACAGCCTTACGGCGCAGCACCGTCGTCGCCACCAGCGCGGCACCATGCGCACCGAACCGGTCGCGGACGGCGGCGACGTCGGCCACCAGGGTGGCGTCGGTGAGGGCGAAGCGCGCCACCTGCGCCAGCGCGGCCGTTCCGGCGTCGCTGGTCAGGTAGGCGACATCGGCGCGGTTGAACGTCAGGAGGGTTTGACCCCGGTGATCATGACGTTGTAGAACCAGCCCTTGGGCACCACCCGCCGCCACACGTTGGCGTCGATCCAGCTCAGGGTGGTCCAGCCGCCGAAGGCGAACTTCGCCCAGCGCCAGCCGAGCTTGCCCGGCGGAACCGTGGACTCGAAGGTGCGCACCGGCCAGCCCAGCATCGCGGCGGTGAACTCCTCGCTGGCGGTGCGGACCTGCTCGGCGCCGGCGTTGGTGGCCATCCGCTCCAGGTCGGCCGGTTCGAAGGTGTGCAGGTCCACGATCCACTCCAGCGCCGCGGCCCGGGAGTTCTCGTCAAGCTCGGCCTGCGGGCGCCGCCAGCTGCCCAGCCCGGGCAGCTTCATCGCGTTGACCGTGGTTTTCCAGGTCAGATCGGCCAGCCTGCGGGCATAGGCGTTGCCGACGGTGGTGGGCTCACCGGCGAACACGAACCGCCCGCCCGGCTTGAGCACCCGGACCACTTCGCGCAGCGACTTCTCGACGTCGGGGATGTGGTGCAGCACCGCATGGCCGACTACCAGGTCGAAGGTGTTGTCCTCGTAGGGGATTCCTTCGGCGTCGGCCACCCGTCCGTCGATGTCCAGGCCCAGCGACTTCCCATTGCGGGTGGCCACCTTCACCATCCCCGGCGACAGGTCGGTGACCGAGCCGCGCCGGGCCACGCCGGCCTGAATCAGGTTCAGCAGGAAGAAGCCGGTGCCGCAGCCCAGTTCCAACGCCCGGTCATACGGCAGGTTCTGCAGTTCCTCGGTGGGCACGATGGCGTCGAACCGCCCGCGGGCGTAGTCGACGCAGCGCTGGTCGTAGGAGATCGACCACTTCTCGTCGTAGGACTCGGCCTCCCAGTCGTGGTAGAGCACCTGGGCCAGCTTGGTGTCGTGTCGTGCAGCCTCGACCTGCTCGGCGGTGGCGTGCGGATTGGGCTGGGGAACCCCGGCGTCCGTCGTCGTCATGCAGGGCAGCCTAACGGCCATTTACCGCCGCAAAAACTTCGCCGTAGCGCTCGACCTCGCTATCACGGTCAAGACGGCCGTCGATCAGCGCCTTCGCCCCGGCCAACGCGGCCGCCGGAGCGTCGACGAAGCGGCGCGCCCAGTTCAGGGCCTCGTCGTAGACATGGTCCGGTGCCACCAATTCGTCCACCAGACGCAGTCTCAGCGCCTCCTGGGCCCCCACGAAGCGTCCGCTGAACGCCAGCTCCTTGGCGCGGGCCTCGCCGACGGTGCGGGCCAGCCGGGCGCATCCACCGCCGCCGGGCATCAGCCCGGCCAGTATCTCGGTGGCGCCGAACTTGGCGTTGTCGCCGGACACCCGCCAGTCGGCGGTCAGCGCCAGGTTCAACCCCGCGCCCAGGGCGTACCCGGTGACCGCGGCGACGGTCGGCTTCGGGATGGCGGCCACAGCATCCAGGGCGCGGCGGCGGAGCCGGTCGGCGACTTCGGCCTCGGCACGATCCAGGGTCTTCAGCTCGGGCACGTCATCGCCGGCGCAGAAGATCTCATGGCCGCCGAACAAGACCACCGCGGCGATGTCGTCGCGTGCCGACACCTCCTCGGCGGCGGCGGCCAATTCGCGGTAGGCCTGCCGGGTCAGGGCGTTGGTGGGCTCACGGTGCAACACCAGGGCGCCGATGCCCGGCTGGTCGTCGCTGACGCGGACGCTGACGAATTCGCGCATGCTCAACTCTGCCCGGCCGCCCGCAGCCGAGACAGGGCGCGGCGACGGGCCTGCAGATAGCGGTCGGCGTCGAAGAACTCGATCTCCCAGTTGCCGTCGTCCAGCACGGTGAGGCTCGGTTCGACGGGGACGATCTGGCGTTGCACGGCAAGGACTTCCGCGACGGTATGCCCGGCCAGGGAGTCCAGCTGGGTCCAGGTGGGCGGCATCAGCAGCGCACGGCCCTCGGCGAAGTCGTCGATGGCCGCCTCCGGGCTGGCCCAGTCGGCCCGGTCGGATTCGGTGTTCTCCGCGTCGGCGCGCTGGCCTTCCGGCAGCGCGCCGACGAAGAAGTAGGTGTCGTAGCGGCGGGTGCGCTCCTCCTTCGGGGTGACCCAATTGGCCCATGGCCGAAGCAGATCCGCACGCAGCACCAGGTTCTCGGCGCGCAGGAAGTCGCCGAAGGCCAGGCTGCGGTCCTCCAGTGCGGCGCGCTGGCCGTGGTAGACCGATGCGTCGCTGACGATGCCGTCGGGGTCGTCGGCCGGCCCGGCGAACAGCACCCCGGACTCCTCGAAGGTCTCCCTCGCCGCCGCGCACACCAGCGCCTCCGCCAGATCGGCCTCGATGCCGAATCGTTCTGCCCACCAACCCGGTTCGGGCCCGTACCAGGCGCTGTTACCGACCAGTCCGGCGTCCCGGTCGCGGTCGTCGACGCCGCCGCCGGGGAATACCGTCATCCCGGCGGCGAACTCCATCGCGGCGTGGCGGCGCATCAGGAACACCTCGATGCGGGTAGGCCGAACAGGCCTCTCCCGCACCAGCATCACCGTCGCCGCCGGCCGTACCGGCAACGGCTCCGGCGCGTCGCTCATGACGGCCTCCGGTGCGCCGGGCGGCTACGGGCCCGCCGGGCGAAGTAGCGGCCGTCGATGAGGTCGACGGCGATGGACTGCCCGAAGGCGGCCGACAGGTTCTCGGCGGTCATCACGTCCGGCAGCAGCCCAGCCGCCACCACCGTCCCCTCCGAGAGAATCAGGCAGTGGCTGAAGCCGGGCGGAATCTCCTCGACGTGATGGGTCACCAGCACCAGGGCAGGCGCGTCAGGGTCGGCGGCCAGATCGGCCAGCCGGGAGACGAGTTCCTCGCGGCCGCCGAGGTCCAGGCCGGCGGCGGGTTCGTCGAGCAGCAGCAGTTCCGGGTCGGTCATCAGCGCGCGGGCGATCAGCACCCGTTTGCGCTCCCCCTCCGACAGCGTGCCGTAGGTGCGGTCGGCCAGGTGCTCGGCGCCCAGGCTCTCCAGGGTGTCCACCGCGCGGACGTAGTCGACGTGGTCGTACTGTTCGCGCCAGCGGCCCAGCACGGCGTAGCCCGCCGAGACCACAAGGTCGCGGACCACTTCGTCGTCGGGGATCCGCTGGGCCAGGGCGGCGCTGCTCAGACCTACCCGCTGCCGCAACTCCGCCATGTCCACCCGGCCCAGCCGCTCGCCCAGCACCCAGGCGGCGCCGGCGGAGGGGTGTTCCATCGCCGCGGCCATCCGAAGCAGCGACGTCTTGCCGGCGCCGTTGGGACCGATGACCACCCAGCGTTCGTCGAGTTCGACCTGCCAATCCACCGGACCGACGAGCAACCGGCCGCCTCGGCGCAGCCGAACGCCGCGGAAGTCGATCAGCAAGTCAGGGTCGACGTCGTCGGTCGGGTCGGAGCCGTCCGTCGGGGTGGAGTCGTCGAGTGCCTCGGTCACCCGATCATCGTGCCCCATCGCTAGTCCGCCGGGATCTCCACCCGCCGCACCACGCCGTCAACAGCGTCGGCGGCCTCGATCTCGGCACGGGTGACACCCAGGATGAACAGCACGGTGTCGAGGTAGGGGTGGTTCAGCGAAGCATCGGCGACCTCACGCAGCGCGGGTTTGGCGTTGAACGCCACTCCCAGACCGGCGGCGTTGAGCATGTCGATGTCGTTGGCGCCGTCGCCGACGGCCACCGTCTGCTCCATCGGGACGCCGACCTGCTCGGCGAAGTCGCGCAGCGCCTTGGCCTTTCCGGCCCGGTCGACGATCGGGCCAACTACCCGCCCGGTGAGCCGGCCGTCAACCACCTCAAGTTGGTTGGCAGCCACGAAATCGAGCATCAGGTCATGCGCCAGCGGGTCGATCACCTGCCGGAACCCGCCGGACACCACGCCGCAGTAGAAGCCGAGGCGACGCAGGGTGCGGATGGTGGTGCGGGCACCGGCCGTCAATTCCACCTGGTCGGCGACCTCGTCGAGCACCTCCGCGGGCAGTCCGGCCAGAGTGGCGACACGCTGGTGCAGCGACTCGGCGAAATCGATCTCGCCCCGCATGGCTGCCTCGGTAATAGCGGCCACCGCCTCGCCGGCCCCGGCGTGTTCGGCGAGCATCTCGATGACCTCACCCTGGATCAGGGTGGAGTCCACGTCGAAGACGATCAGCCGCTTGTTGCGCCGCTCCAGGGTGTAGTCCTCAAGAGCGATATCGACCGCCTGCTCGGCGCCGACCCGGGCCAGAGCGGCCTGCAGGGCGTCATGCAGACCGGGCGGCACGGTGACCCGCAGTTCCAGCCCGGTCACCGGGTAGTCGGAGATACCCCGGATGACGTCGAGGTTGACGCCCAGCGCGGCCGCCTCGCGGGCGACGGCCCCGAACGCGGCCGCGGTGATGGGGCGCCCCAGCACCACGATGGTGTGAGTCGGCGCTTCGGCGATGACCGGGACGTGGTCGCTGCGCTCGATGTTTACATCGAGTCCCAGCCGCAGGACGGCCTCGGTGACCTCGCCGCGCAAGGAGTGGCCGTCGGCCACGTCGGCGTGGCCGGAGACCAGCACCCCCAGCACCAAGCGGTCGCGAATGACCACCTGTTCGACGTTGAGCAGATCGATGGGGTACCGGGCGAGCACCTCGAACAATGCCGAGGTAACGCCCGGCCGATCGACTCCGGTGACGGTGATCAGCACCGACACCTTGGGCCTGGTCATCCCGTTGAGCACCGTGGCGCTGTCCGGGTCGCCGGGTTTTTAGACGCCGCCGTCCGAGTCGATGATCCTCTCAGTGGCGCGTTTGGGGGGCTTCTTGGCCGTCTCGAACTCGGCTTTCTTGTTGGCGTCGAAACCGATCACGGCAGCCACCACGCGGGATTCGTGATGCCGACCGACGTGGGCCTCGGTGCGCATCCGGTCGACCATGTGCGGGTAGTGCAACTCGAACGCCGGGCGCTCCGAACGGATGTTGGGGAGCTCGGTGAAGTTGTGCCGCGGCGGCGGGGAGGAGGTGGCCCACTCCAGGGAGTTGCCATGACCCCACGGGTCGTCGACGGTGACGATCTCGCCGTAGCGCCAGCTCTTGAAGATGTTGAAGAAGAACGGCAGCATCGACACACCCAGTGTCGCCGCACCGATGGAGGACACGATGTTCAGCGTGGTGAACCCGTCCGACGGCAGGTAGTCGGCGTAGCGCCGCGGCATGCCCTCGTCGCCGAGCCAGTGCTGCACCAGGAACGTCAGGTTGAAGCCGATCATGGTGAGCCAGAAGTGGATCTTGGCCAGCCGCTCGTCGAGCAGGCGTCCGGTCATTTTCGGGAACCAGAAGTACACGCCGGCGTAGGTGGCGAACACGATCACCCCGAACAGCACGTAGTGGAAATGGGCGATCACGAAGTAGCTGTCGCTGACGTGGAAGTCCAGCGGCGGGCTGGCCAGCAGGACACCCGACAATCCGCCGCACAGGAACACCGCAAGGAAGCCGACGGAGAACAGCATCGGTGACTCGAAGGTGAGCTTGCCCTTCCACATGGTGCCGATCCAGTTAAAGAACTTGATGCCGGTGGGCACCGCGATCAGGAACGTCATGAAGGAGAAGAAGGGCAGCAGCACCGCGCCGGTGACGTACATATGGTGAGCCCACACAGCCACCGACAGCGCAGCGATGGCAATGGTGGCGTAGACCAGCGTGGAGTAGCCGAAGATCGGCTTGCGGGAGAACACCGGGAAGATCTCCGAGACGATGCCGAAGAACGGCAGCGCGAGAACGTAGACCTCCGGGTGGCCGAAGTACCAGAACAAATGCTGGAACAGCGAGACACCGCCGTTGGCCGGGTCGTAGATGTGCGCGCCCAGACGACGGTCGGCGGCCAGGCCGAACAGCGCGGCAGTCAGCAGCGGGAAGATCAGAATGACCAGCAGGCTGGTGACGAAGATGTTCCAGGTGAAGATCGGCATCCGGAACATCGTCATGCCCGGGCAGCGCATGCACACCACGGTGGTGATCATGTTGACGCCGCCGAGGATGGTGCCCAGGCCGCCGACGGCGAGGCCGAGAATCCAGAGGTCAGCGCCGGCGCCGGGGCTGTGTACCGCGTCCGACAGCGGGACGTAGGCGGTCCAGCCGAAGTCGGCGGCGCCGCCGGGGGTGATGAAGCCGGCGAGGGCGATGAGCGCACCGAAGACGAACAGCCACAGCGACAGCGCGTTGAGCCGCGGGAAGGCGACGTCGGGAGCACCGATCTGCAGGGGTAGAACCAGGTTGGCGAACCCGAACACGATAGGGGTCGCGTAGAACAGCAGCATCGCCGTGCCGTGCATGGTGAACAGCTGGTTGTACTGCTCATTGGACAGGAACTGCAGGCCGGGGACTGTCAGCTCGGCCCGGATGAACAGTGCCATCAGGCCGCCGAGGGCGAAGAAGGTGAAGCAGGCGATCATGTACATCACGCCGATCAGCTTGTGATCGGTCGTCGTGATGACCTTGTAGAGCAGGCTGCCCTTGGGTCCGCTGGGCAACGGTGCCGGGCGACGGACCTCTAGTTCTCCACGGGGGGGCACTACGGCTGTCACAAGATCCTCCAACCCTCTGGGAATGTCCCAAGAAATCTACGGCGCATCTTATCCCCAAACCAGCCCTTACGGGCCCCTGGTCCTACATTCTGTCGTAATTGGCGTCACACCGTCGCGTCAATGCCAGTGAAGGCCAGGTCAGAAGCGGTTTGCGCGCCGACGGGTGTTACGGTCGCTGGGTGCAGATCCGCGCCATGTTGCCCCTGGTGGCCATCTTTTCGGTCGTTGCAGCGGCAATCAGCGGATGCTCTAACTCCAGCGAACCGGCGACCCTGCCTGATTCGGGCTCCACCAGCAGTGTCGTCACCAGCACCACCAAGATCGCCTCGGCCGGGGTGTTGGGCAACCTGCGCCGGCCGGACGAGTCCTGCGCACCCGAGCCGGCCCGGCTGGACGGGGCACCTCCCGGCCCGGTGCGACACGCCGCCGGCCAGAGCCCGGTGAAGCCCGACCCGATGCGGATCGTGGCGTTGGCCGGCGACGAGCTCGATGCCCTGTGCGCGCTGGGCCTGCAGTCGCGGATCGTCGCCGCCGCCGTGCCGGAGGGGGCGACCGGCCAGCCGTCCTATCTGGGCACCGTCGTGCGCGCCGTCCCGGCAGCAGGCACCCGCAGCACCCCGGACATCGCCGCGATCGCCGCTGCCAAGCCCGATCTGATCCTGGGGTCGCAGTCGCTGGCGCCGGGGGCCTACCCGGCCTTGGCGGCGATCGCCCCGACGGTGTTCAGCGGGGCCGCCGGCGCCCGCTGGCAAGACAACCTGCGGCTGGTCGGGGCGGCGACCGGACGGGCCCGTGCCGCCGACGATCTGATCGCCGGGTTCGCCGGGCAGGCCAAGAAGGCGGGTGAGGCCAACGACGCGGCCCATTTCCAGGCCTCCGTCGTCCAGCTGACCGATTCCACGCTGCGGGTGTGGGGAGCCGACACCTTCCCCGGCAGCGTCCTGGCCGCAGTGGGGGTGGACCGCCCTGCGGCCCAGCGCTTCACCGACAAGCCCTACCTGGAGATCGGGATCAGCGACGACGATCTGCAGCAGTCCCCCGACCTGTCCGTGGCCGACGGGGACATCATCTATATGTCCTTCGACTCGCCGGCCGCCAAGGACCGTGCACCCGCACTGCTGGACAGCGCGGCCTGGCGGAAGTTGTCGGCCAACCGCGACAACCGGGTGTTCGTCGTCAACAACGAGGTGTGGCAGACCGGTCAGGGCATCGTGGCGGCCCGCGGGGTCATCGAGGACCTGCGCTGGCTGAATGCGCCGATCAATTAGCCGCTAGCGGATGTAGTTCTCTCCGCTGGCCCGCACCGTCACGTCGCTCAGACTGATCCCCCATGGCTGATCGATGACGTACACCACCGCGTCGGCCAGGTCGTCGGGGGTGATGAGCCAGTATTGGACGGAGTCGACGTCGGTCTGCTCGGGGCGCAGCGAGCCGGACATGAAGTTGGCCAGATTCTCGGCGAACTGCGCGCCCTGCTGCCCGGCCATCGCCATGATCGCGGTCTGATTGACGATGCCGCTGGCCAGGTTGGTGCCCAGCACCCCGGTCGGTTTGACCGTTGTCACTTTGATCCGGCCCTGAGTCTCCACCCGCAGCGCATCGGACAACGCGGTGACGGCGGCCTTGGTGGCGCTGTACACCCCAGCCCCCTCGATACCGCCGTTGCCGTAGATCGACGAGATGTTGACCACCTGTCCGCGGCCCTGCGTGATCATCTGGTCGTACACCGCGGCGATGCCGTTGACGACACCCTTGACATTGACGTCGATGGCTTGATGCCAACGGCGCCAGGCCTTTTCGTGGTCAGCGAAGTAGGCCAACGGCATGATTCCAGCGTTGTTGACCAGCACGTCGATGGCGCCGTAGGCCTCGACGGCAGCGGCGGCGACGGCTCGGACCTGGTCGAAGTCGGCGACATCGGCCACTTGGGCCAGCGCCGATCCCCCGTCGGCTCTAATGCCGGCGGCCACCGCTTCGGCGGTGTCGGGATTGACGTCGACGCCTACCACCATGGCGCCACCGGCCGCGCACTTCTGACAGATGAGCCGACCGAAGCCGCTACCGGCTCCGGTGACGACGACAACCTTGCCGTCCAGGTACTGCGACATGAGTTCCTCTCCGAGTGGCAAATATCTTTGATCTCCAACGGTTTACGGTCACGTCGAGTACCCAGGGCCCTCCCGTGGGACATCTCGATGAGTGCCAGCCCGCCGCGTTGCATAGGCTACGACCATGACTGTCGTCGCCGCCTATGCCGCCACCTCGGCTTCCGAACCGCTGACCAAGACCACCATCACACGCCGTGATGTAGGCCCCCGAGATGTGCGCTTCGACATCCACTTCGCGGGCATCTGCCACTCGGATATCCACACCGTCCGCGGCGAGTGGGGGCCGGCGCGCTATCCGGTTGTCCCCGGACATGAAATCGCCGGGATCGTCACCGAAGTCGGTTCGGAAGTGACCGGCTTCAAGGTCGGCGACCGAGTGGGCGTCGGGTGCTTCGTGGACTCCTGCCGAGACTGCGACAACTGCGAGGCCGGGCTGGAGCAGTACTGCATCGGCGGCGGGATGATCGGCACCTACAACGCTGTCGGTCGCGACGGCCAGCCCACGCACGGCGGATACAGCGGCGGCATCGTCGTCGACGAGAACTATGTGCTGCACATCCCCGACGCGCTGGCTCTCGACGCCGCCGCACCGCTGTTGTGCGCCGGCATCACCACCTACTCCCCCCTGCGGCACTGGAACGTCGGCCCGGGCAGCCGGGTTGGTGTGGTCGGGCTGGGCGGGCTGGGCCACATGGCCGTCAAACTGGCGACGGCGATGGGCGCCGAGGTGACCGTGCTGTCGCAGTCGCTGAAGAAGATGGAGGACGGCCTGCGGTTGGGCGCCAACAATTATCACGCCACCAGCGACACCGACACCTTCAAGAAATTGCGGAACTCCTTCGACGTCATTCTCAATACCGTCTCGGCCAACCTCGACCTCGGCCGCTACCTGGAGATGGTCGATCTGGACGGCGTCTTCGTGGAGTTGGGTGCGCCGGAGAACCCGCTGGTGGTTCCGCCGTTCTCCATCATCGGAATGCGCCGCAGCATCGCCGGCTCGGTGATCGGCGGGATCGCCGAGACACAGGAGATGCTCGATTTCTGTGCGGCCCACAACATCGCCTCGGAAATCGAGGTGATACAGCCGGATTACATCAACGAGGCTTATGAGCGGGTGGTGGCCAGTGATGTGCGGTACCGGTTTGTGATCGACACGGAGTCGCTGCGCGACGCGTGAGCGGCGCGCCATAGACCCTGCGCGACTAACCCGGCGCGACTATTCGCTCTGCGGAGGCAGCCGGTCAACGTCCGCGACAGCCCACCCGGCGGCGGCGAGTTTGTCGGCGATCCGCCGGATGTCCTCGGGACCGGCGCTGTGATGGGTGACGCCCTCGATGAACTCCTCGATCTCGTCGCGGTCGATCACGTTGTCCGCCAGGGCGGGCGAATCTTCCGCGGTCAGCAGACGGACCACATCCCGAATCTCGTCGTCGGTCAGCGGCGTGGTGGCCAGCAACGCCAGCAGCGGCACCCGATCCGGCCCGGGCACCCCGCCCGGATACCCGGCGCGCAGCCAATCGACGATGGAGGAAACCAGCGACTTTCCGACCATGCAATCAGTCTCGCGCCTGTCCGCCCTACCTGTCGGCTAATTAACCGAGATTCACCCAGCAGACGACTCCACCGGGCCCGTAGTCCGGTACCCGGTGGAGTCGTAATGCCTGTGCGTCAGTCGGCCGCGCGGTGCCGTCCGCCCGATCCGGAGTCACCCGAATCCGCGGATCCCCGGGCGTGACGCGAGCCGCCGCGCCCGGTCGCCGCCGGAGCGGGATCGTCGGCCGGAGCCGAAACCTGCACGGCCGGAGCCGGATCGTCGATCGGCGCAGAAAGTTCGACCGCCGGCGCGGGATCGGCGAGCATCCGCCCAGGATTTCGGGTTGGCGGTGCAGCAGTCCTAGGCGCAGGTGTTCACAGTCCCTTGCGAGGGGCGATCCCCCGACACTGCGGGGAAGTATGCGCGGTGAGATCGCGAATCGTCAGGCTTTTCCGACTAAAAGTCGGGTGTGTCGAAGACGGCCGGCGCGGATCCAGACCCAGATTCGATTAGTCCGCGGCGCGGTGCCGTCCGCCAGATCCCGACCCGGAGTCGCCGGAATCCGCCGATCCCCGGCCGTGCCGGGAGCCGCCGCGCCCCGTCGCCGCCGGGGCCGGGTCGTCGGCCGGAGCCGAAACCTGCACGGCCGGAGCAGGATCAGCCGGGGGCGCAACGTCGTCGGCGATCGGGTCGACGATCGGGGCGGCGATCGGTTCGGCTTCCACCGCCGGCGCCGCAGCCGCGGGCTGCACCGCCGCGGGCGGGGTGACCTCCGTCGGCGGGTTGTCCGGGTTCGGCACGAGAATGCCCCAGAACGGCTTGTCCAACTGCTCGTCGACGCCCGCCTTGAAGGCGTTCCACACATCGCCGGGCACGGCCTTCTTCTCGTCGGGGGTAAGCGGTTCCACCGAGTTGAACGGGATATTCACCCCGGACCGCAGGAACGTCCGCTGGTAGGGCGTATAGCCCAGTTCGGCCCACGTCTGCGGGGTGCCCCCCAGATCACATCCGGTAGCGCACTGGGTCAGCTTCTCAGGAGACAGTACGTCGGGATAAGCGATGTTGACGAGGATCTTCAGCGCCGGCTCGATAGCATCCGCAAATGGGTTGCCCAGCAGATAGGGGCTGTTCAGCGCATTGAGTGCGGCATTGATAGCGAGTCCCGGCAGCCGAACCGGCGTCAGGAGCGGCAGCTGATCGGACACCAAAGTGATGTAGTAGGCCAAACCGTCTGTCATCGGCAGGGCCCCGATGAGGGGCAGCGGCCCCAATTGCAGGACCGCAGCCACGTTCAACCCAAGGCTCGTCGTGGTGACGGGTGTGCCGGCAGCGTCAGTGATCACAAGATCCGTCTGCGATCCGGTCACCAGGTTGATCGGCAGCGCCGCGCTGAGCGAGTTGGCGAAGGCCAAGAGGTTGAAGACCTCGGGCAGATCCGACGTCGGGTCATAGGCCCACGTGATGTCCAGGGTCGAGGTGTTCAACGCGATCTTGCCGCCATCGACATCTTTGGACGTGTATTTCCCAGCAGCCGGCATCTCCGGATTGATGCCGAAGGCTTCGGCCCAATCCGGGAATCGGGAGTAGAAGCCGCCATTGGGCCGCAACGGATTCTGCACGAAACCGAGAGCCTGATTGGTCTGGGTCGGCTTGACGCTCGTCGAGTTGGGCGCTGCCTCGAACGGAATGAATCCGGCCGGCGTCGTGCCGGTGGTCACGCTCTGAATCTGGGTGCGGTACGCCTCAGCAAGATTCAGCGTGGCCTGCGAAGTGGCGAGTTCCAGCGCGTACCGGCAATTGGTCGCATAGGAGGCGCTGCAACCGCGCTGCGGAATCCCCGCGAGGGTGTTGTACAGATTGTTGACAGAGCTGTCGGAGAGGTATTTCAGCAGAAGCGTGAGGTTCAACGTGGTCTGACCGAGCAACGGGATGTTGCCGGCATCAACGCTGGCGAAGAGGTTTTGCGGAGGCCCCGAGTTGTAGAGGCCGCCGCCGACACTCAACCCTGGGACCGCATTGCCGACAAAGTTCAGCAAACCGGCCAGTGCACCTGCGGTGTACGCCGGATCCCAATTGACGTTGATCGTGGTCGCCGCGCTGGCGCCCGGAGCCACCGCAAGGCCGAGTGCCACAGCTGTCGCAGCAGCACCTGCCGCTGATCCTTAACCGGTCCTTCGCGGGGGTCGAATCCTCCGCGCACTGCCGAGCAGTATGACCGGATACTAATGACGTGTCTTTGATTTCTGAAGTTTTTCCTGAACAAAAATTAAGAAACCTGGGGCCCACAACGCCAGCCAGGTTCCGTCGGTTTCCGCAGCTAAAACGATGCCCTTAGTGGACAAAGACTGCCGGCCGGATCCGAGGATCCGGCCGGCAGACTCGACTGCATCAGAAAAACCTTAGAAGTCCCAGTCCTCGTCCTCAGTGACGACGGCCTTGCCGATGACGTAGCTCGACCCCGACCCGGAGAAGAAGTCGTGGTTCTCGTCGGCGTTCGGGGACAGCGCCGACAGAATCGCCGGGTTGACGTCGGTCTCGTCGCGCGGGAACAGCGCCTCGTAGCCGAGGTTCATCAGCGCCTTGTTGGCGTTGTAGCGCAGGAACTTCTTGACATCCTCGGTCAGCCCGACCTCGTCGTAAAGGTCCTGGGCATATTCGGTCTCGTTGTCGTAGAGCTCGAAGAGCAGTTCGTAGGTGTAGTCCTTGAGCTCGGCGCGGCGCGCCTCGCTCTCCTCGGCCAGGGCGCGCTGGTACTTGTAGCCGATGTAGTAGCCGTGCACCGCCTCGTCGCGGATGATCAGCCGGATCATGTCGGCGGTATTGGTGAGTTTGGCCCGGCTGGACCAGTACATCGGAAGATAGAAGCCGGAGTAGAACAGGAAGCTCTCCAGCAGCGTGGAGGCCACCTTGCGCTTGAGCGGATCGTCACCACGGTAGTAGTCCATGACGATGTGGGCCTTGCGCTGCAGGTTCGGGTTCTCCTCTGACCAGCGGAAGACCTCGTCGATGTCGTTACTGGAGCACAGCGTGGAGAAGATCGAGCTGTAGCTCTTGGCGTGCACCGACTCCATGAACGCGATGTTGGTCAGCACGGCCTGCTCGTGCGGGGTGACGGCGTCGGGGATCAGGCTGACCGCGCCGACGGTGCCCTGGATGGTGTCCAGCAGGGTCAGCCCGGTGAACACCCGCATGGTGAGTTGCTTCTCAGAGGCGGTCAGAGTGTTCCACGACGGGATGTCGTTGGACACCGGAACCTTCTCGGGCAACCAGAAGTTGCCGGTCAGCCGGTCCCAGACCTCGGCGTCCTTCTCGTCCTGGACCCGGTTCCAGTTGATCGCCGATGCCCGGTCGATCAGCTTCACTCCATCGCTCACCGGTGAACCCCACTTCAGTTGCGGCCAAACACTATTTCGGCCGATTTCCGGCCGGTAACCCGAACACTACTCGTGGTGTCGGACAACCTCGGCCAACACAACAGGTTGTGTTTGGCGTGTCGCGGCCGACGCGCCGGTAGCTCAATTGCCTCGCTCCTCCGCCGCCTCGTTCCTCGGCGGCATCGGTCGCCTCGGCGGTCAGCCCACCGCGGCGTTGCGCGGGGAGGCGCTGCGCAACGGCTCATCGGGGTGCAGGTCGATGTCGAGCAGATCAGCGATGCCCGCAATGGTGCCCAGCATGATGGTCGTCAGGTGCGCGACGAACTTCTCGGTCGGCATTCGCGGCGGGTCTTCGGGACCGGGCCCCAGCCACCAGTCGGTGGACGACGACGCCGCCCCGAAACAGGCCGTCGCGGCCAACTGCAGCGACGACTCGTCGAGGTGCATCTCGCGCAGTTCGTTATTGAACATCTGGGCGATCGCCATGGTGATTTCGCGGCCCTCGTTCAGGCCGCGAGTGTTGGATTCGGCCGGTTCGGGGAAACGGCCCGCCAGGATGAAGCGCAGCACGTTGGGGTGCTGCTCCACCAGCGCGACGTACTCGGCGACACAGCGCCGCACCACCTCGCGGGTCGGGTCGGTGGCCAGATCGATCGTCGGGAAGATCGCCGCAACCAGCATGTCGCGCAGCCGCTTGCCGATGGCGTGAAAGAGGTCGGCCTTGTCGTTGAAGTGGCGGTAGATCTTCGGCTTGGCGGTACCCGCCTCGGCGGCGATCTCCTGCAGGCTCACCTGCGGCCCGCGCCGATCGATGGCACGGAAGGCGGCGTCGACGATCTCGGCGCGAACCTTCTTGCGGTGCTCGCGCCAGCGCTCACTGCGGGCGTCCAACTTCACCGGCTTGGCCACCGGCAGGGGAACCGGAATCCTGCGCACGTACAGCACTCTACTGGCGTCCCGCTAACATCAAGGGCGACCGAACATCTCCTACCGACGAGACTGGGCCGACTGTGACCGAGCGATTCGACGTGGTGATTGCAGGGGGCGGCCCGTCGGGCTCGGCGGCCGCCTGGCAGGCCGTTCAGACCGGCGCCCGCGTGGTGGTGCTGGACAAGGCCGTCTTCCCCCGCGACAAGCCCTGCGGCGACGGCCTGACCGCCCGCGCCGTGAGCTATCTGCAGAAGATCGGCCTGGCTGACGAAGTAGCGCAGTTCCACCGGGTCAACCGGGTGACGGTGTTCAGCCCGTCGCGCTGGGAGCTCTCGTTCCCGAAGCGCCCGGGCATGCCCGACCACGGCCACACCGTCAGCCGCACGCTGCTGGACACCATGCTGCTGGAGCATGCGGAGAAGGCCGGTGCCGTGGTCCGCCAAGGCGCCGAGGTCAGCGAGCCGATCCTCGACGAGCGCGGCCGGGTCGTCGGTGTGGTGCTCAAGGGCGGCGAGAAGGTATTCGGGGACGCCGTGATCGCCGCGGACGGTGCCTACTCCCCCATCAAGCGGGCACTGAAGCTGGACTCCGAATACAACGGCTACTCGGCGATCGCGATCCGCTCGGAGATGGACGCCGACGTCGCCGACTCCGACAGCCTCGACATCTACTTGAAGCTGGAGTTCCAGGGCGATCAACTGCCCGGCTACGGCTGGGTGTTCCCGATGGGCGGCGGCCGGCTCAACATCGGCCTGGGTTACGTCAACAGCTTTAAGGACTGGCAGGCCATCAACGCCACCGCGTTCCTCGGCGAATTCCTGCGCACCCTGCCGCCGGAGTGGAAGCTGCCCAGCATCGACGAGCTCAAGAAGAACAAGAGCGTGCGCGCCTGGCGACTGCCCATGGGCTTCACCGCCTGGCCGCCGTGGCGCCCGGGAGTTCTCTTCACCGGCGATTCGCTGGGTGCCGGCAAGCCGGCGTCCGGGGCGGGCATCTCCAAGGCCCTGGAATCCGGTTTAGCCGCCGGCGAATGCGCCATCGCCGCGCTGGAGAACGGTGGACCCGACGACTTCACCAATTACGCACAACGGATGGAAGCCGCCTGGGGCAAGGAGTACCGGCGCGGCCGCTACTTCCACAAGCTGGCCGGCAACCCGCGGATCGCCAATGCCGGGATCAAGGCGATCGACAACACGCGGTTCCGCGACATGCTGCTGAAGTCGATGTACAAGAGGGCCGAAGGGCCGCTGCACAAGGTCTTGTGAATCGGCCTGCGAGCGACGCGCTAGCCGGCTTCCCGCTGACCCCGCCGGCGTTGCCCCGCCCGGTGGTCTTCGATCAGCACTGGTCTGACCTGACGTTTGTGCACTGGCCCGTACAGCCGGAGACCGTCGCGGAGCTCTACCCGGCGGGAACCCGCCCGGACGTTTTCGCCGACGGGATGACCTACGTCGGGCTGGTGCCGTTCGTGATGGGCGGTATCCGGCTGGGGTTCTCCCCGCCGGTGCCCTACTTCGGCTCGTTCCTGGAGACCAATATCCGGCTCTACTCGGTCGACGACGCGGGCCGCCACGGGGTGCTGTTCCGGTCGCTGGAGAGCAGCCGGCTGGCGGTGGTTCCGCTGACCCGCATCGGCCTGGGCCTGCCCTACACCTGGGCGCGAATGCGGTTGACCCGCAACGGTTCCACCCTCAGCTACGCCAGTCTGCGGCGCTGGCCCGAGCCGGGCTTACGCAGCCGGCTGATCGTCCGCGTCGGCGAGGTGATCACGCCGAGCCCGCTGCAGGTGTGGCTGACCGCCCGCTGGGGCGCGCACACCCGCAAAGCCGGCCGCACCTGGTGGGTGCCCAACGAACACGACCCATGGCCGTTGCAGTCCGCCGACATCGTCCACCTCAACGACGACCTGCTGGCCGCCAGCGGCGTCACACCCAGCGGCGGGCCGATCCCTGCGCTGTACTCCCCCGGCGTGCGTACCCGATTCGGCCGGCCGAGCACCGTCGGCTAGCCCGACCCGAGATCCTTCAGTCGGCTAGCGCGTCCCGAGATCCTTCAGTACCGCCTGAGCTGCCCGGCGCCCGCTCACCAGCGCTCCCTGGATGGACGACGTGTCGCGGTGATCGCCCGCGACGTAGACACCGTTGGCCGTGCGCACCGGCTTGCGGAAATTCAACGGCACCGGCATTGCGGGCAACGCATAGGGAATCGGGTAGCTCGCGATGAGCTCCCAGCCTTTGGTCGGCACGCCGTACAGCCACTGAAGGTGGCCTCGGACAGCGTTCTCGTCCGCGGGGTCTTTCCACACCCCCAGCGCCGACGCCGACACCAACGCGCTTCCCGCGGGGGCATAGTCGGGTGCGGCATGGGTCAGCACCACGGTGTTGACGAGCGGTCCGCGGCCGTCGCCGTCCAGGACGAGCACAGCCTGGCCGTCGGCGAGCGCTTGCGGTGCGCAGTCCGGCCGGTAGTACCAGGTGGTGACCGAACGGCCCACGGGCGCAGGGATATCCGGCACTAGGCGGGCCGCGGTCTGCGGATCGGCCGCGACAATGACGGCCTGCGCGCGGTGAACGTCGCCGTCGGCGACGTCAACGGACTGCGCCGCGACCGAGGCGACCCGATGCCCGAGTCGCACGTCCAGGCCGGTCGCCAGCTGTTCGGGAATGCGCTGCATGCCCTTGGCCGGGACGCCGGGCGTGCCATGGACGAAGGATTTCAGCACCACATCCAGGAAGCGCCGCGACGTGCTGAGCTCGGCCTCCAGGAAGACCCCGGACAGGAAGGGGCGCAGCACCCGTTCCATCAGCGTGCGGTCGGCACCGGCGCGGCGCAGCGCCTCGGCGGTGGTGACGTCGGGATCGCGGCGCAGGGATTCCACCGACCGGACGGCCCGCGACACGGCGTAGGCGCCGAAGCGGGCGGTGGACACCGGTGAGCCGATGCGCGCCATCAGCGACGGGACGGCCCACGACGGCTGGCGACGCGGGTCCGCGACTCGGTCCACGTGGCGACGACCGCCCCGGGTCGCCACGATGCGCGCACCGGCGACGAAGGGCCGCAGATCCAGCCCGGCGTGGTCGAGAACCCGGGCTCCCTCGGGATACGCCGGATTGTAGAGCTGGAAGCCGCGATCGAGGCGGTAACCGTCGACGACGTCGGTGCGCATCCGTCCGCCCACCGCATCGGAGGCCTCCAGCACGGTGACGTCGACACCGTTGCGGGTGAGATGACGAGCGGCAGCCAACCCCGCCAGCCCTGCTCCTACGACGACGACAGCCATGGCGCTCAGGCTAGCTGGCGTTCACCGGGCTGCCGTCAGCGTCGCCCGCGCTCGGGCCGGCCCGATGTGCGGGCGACTTTTCCCGCGGCGGCACGCGCGGCCTGCTTGGCCAGCGTCTTCTCCCGGGCGGTGCGCTTCGCCGGCGGCGGAACCTGACCCCGAGACGAGCCCGGCTTGCGACCCCGCACAATCCCGGTGAACTCCTCGACCAGCGCCGACTGGGACCCTGCCAGGAAGGCAAGCGCCACAGCGCACTTCGGCGCGTCGGCGATCGGACGATATGTGAGATCCCTGCGGTGATGCAGCCGGGCCAGCGACTGCGGCACCATCAGTACGCCCATCCCGGCGGCGACGAGTTCCATTGCGGCCGAGGTGTTCTCGGGCCGGTGATCGATCGGGACACCGGGAGCGTCCGTCCATCCGACCACGTCGTCGAGTGGCAGGAGCGCCTGCTCGTCGGCGAGGTCGGACGAGGTGATCTCCTCCGCCGCGCTGAGAAGGTGGTCGGTGGGCACCACCGCCACGGTGGTCTCCTCGTAGAGAGCGATGACGGCCAATGCCGAGGTGTCCGTCGGCAGCCGGAGCAACGCCACGTCGACGTTCCCGGCCCGGACTTCGTCGGCCGCCTCTGCTGCGGAAACGGCGCACAACCTCAGCGGTACCTCGGGGTGGCGCTGCGCCCAGATACGCGCCCACCTCGCGGGTGTCCCGCCGGGGACGTACCCGACGGTCAGTGAGGACGAGGTCACCGGCTCAGGCTACCGATAGGCTGGCCCCATGAGCAGGCCGAATGCGCAGCACATGAAACCCGCGACGGCGGCGAAAAAGCTGGATGTGTACCTGCCCGCGACTCCGGCGGAGTTCCAGGAGAACGCGATCACCCGCGATGAGCTGGCAGCACTGCAAGCCGATCCGCCGCAGTGGCTCCAGGAACTGCGGAAGAACGGGCCGCACCCGAAAAATCTGGTGGCAGCCAGACTGGGCGTTTCGATTTCGGGCCTTCTCCGCGGCGGCATCACCGAGGCGCTGACCTCCGAGCAGATCACCGCGCTGCTGGAGGAGCGCCCGGACTGGCTGATTGCCGAACGCGAGAGCTACCAGAGCGTGCTGTCCGATCAGCGGCGCCTGAAGGCCATCCGCGGGACGGGTGCCCAGTGATGCGGCGGCGATTCGGTATCTGGTTGGCCTGCTTGACCTTTCTGGTTGTGTCCTGCGGAGCCACGTCCACCCTGGCGGTTGCGGACGGTTTCGGCACACCCCTGGTGGACGTCGACGACGCGGGCGCGGTGGCCGCCTGGACAACCGTCAACGACCCCGTCATGGGTGGGCGGTCCACCTCGCAGGTCACGTTCGGCGACGGCGGCCTGATGTTCTCCGGATCCATTTCGCTGGAGAACAATGGCGGCTTCGCCTCCGCCCGCAGCCCGCAGGACCCCGACATCGGACGACGAGCGGCGGGCGCGACGGTGCTTCGGGTGCGCGCGGTCGGCGACGGCAAGACGTACTTACTCAGGGTGGGGACCGCGGGGCAGCCCTGGTCCTACGTCCAGCGCTTCTCCACCGAGGCCGCCGTCCAGCGGGTCTACGACCTCCCCGTTGCGAACTTCCGTGCGGTGGGCATGCGCCTTGATCCCGCACCCGACGCACCGCAGACTCTGGACCCGTCACGCATCAGCCAGCTTTCGTTCTACATTCTCGACAAGCAGCAGGGCCCCTTCGAACTGACTGTCAGCGCGGTCGGTGCGGCGACCTGAGTCGGCCGGATACGCTGAGTCACTCCAACCTCAGGAGGTTATTCGAATGACCGCATGGGCGGCGCGCTCGGCTCCTGTCCTCGTGACGGTTCTGCTCGGCGCTGTCGGGTACTGCGCACCCCACGCACTCGGCTCGCCGACGCCGGTCATGACCTCCCCGTCGTTTCCGGCAGCGCCGGTCCCCGGGATGGACTGGTACGTCGACCCGGTGAACGGTTGGTCGATCAGCTATCCCCCCGGCTGGCGGGTCGACGGATCGAATCCGTCATTCGTACAGATCCACGACCCCGCCAACGCGGCCCTGGTGGGCATCCGGGTCTGGCCGACAGACCAACCGCTCAACGCCGTCGTCGACCAGATGCTGGCGTCCGAGCAGCAGCTTCAAAGTCAAAGTGGCGTGACCAATGTTGTGAAGAGCCGGGCGCTGAACGTCCTGCCCAACGGCAACCCGTTCGTCGATCTCCGGCTGGAACGAGGGCCCGGCGGACGGTCCCATCAGATCTATGTGGTGAAGGGTGGCAAGGCTTTCGGAGTCAACGCCGAAGCCTCGGCAGCCTCGTGGGACGCCTTCAGACCGGACTTCGACAGAATTCTGCAGTCCTTCGCGCCGCCGGTGTAGGTCGCGTCGTTGCGCGTCGCGTAAGTTCTTGAAGATCATGTCCGAGGATCAGATCGCAGACGTTCCACCGAATCAGCTCTCCGTTGATGAGCGCAGCCCCTTCTACAGCGAAGAGGCGCTGCGCCGCGGCGTGGGTATTCGTTTCAACGGCGTCGAGAAGACCAATGTTCACGAATACAACGTCGCCGAAGGGTGGGTGCGTGTTGAAGTTCCCACCGCCAAGGATCGCTGGGGAAACCCGATGGTCGTCAAGCTCAGCGGGACGGTTGAACCTTATTTCCGCTCAGCGGAATAGTGCGGCGACTACCGGGACGGCCCGATGAAATCCACACCGGCGCTAATTGCCGGGCGGTGGCGCAATATTCGGTAGTGAGCCAATCGGCCGAGTCCTCGTGTGGTCAGCAGCGACGAGGCTCGTCGACCGGTATGCGTCATCGGCCTACCTGCGCGCCCTGAGCCGCCGCCAGGGCCGTCGAGTTCGCTCCCAATGAGTGGGCAACCACCGCGTGTGCCGGCCCATGGGTCTCGATCATGGCCGCAATCGCGTCGGCGCACTCGGTGGCAGTGGTACGCCCAGGGGCCAGCGCGCCCGGATCCGATTCGTTGTGGCTGGGCAAGTCGAACGCAATGACCCGATATCCCGCCTCGACAAGTGGTTTGACGAACACCGCCAAATGCGCGCGCTGGCCGCCCCAGCCGTGCACCAGGTATGTCGGCGGCGCCTCGCCACATTCCTCGCCCCATTCCTCGCCCCATTTCTTGCCCCATTCCTCGCCGGCGACCCGATGCCCATTCCAGTAAGCCTGTACCGGCCTCCCCGGCAAGACACCTGGCGGCATGCGCATACTCGACTCGAGAACAGGCGGGGTGCACCACAATTCGACGGCCCACCGCGAACCCACAGCGGGCGCCAACCGCTCAAGCACCCCGAAAAGCCGTCGCACCCGAGTAGCGACCGCCGGCAAGACGCCAGAGCCGGCAAGGTCGAGCGTGTCGAGCGTTTCGGTCTTGCGGACCTGGTCGTGTGCCGACGCGGGTCCAGATTCCCCCTCAGTCATCAACCGCGATCGTAGCCCGGACGTTGCTGGATGTCGCCGAACCGCCAGGCCCAGCGCCGATATCGGGCTTGTTAACCTCTGTTGATGCCACGGAAACTCAGTGATGAACAAATTGAGGCTTATCTTGATAGCCGGCCGGCCTGGGCGATACTGAGCACCATCGACAAGGACGGGTTCCCGCACTCCGTGCCGCTGGGATATTTTCGCCTTGGAAGCGACATCATCATGGGTGTGCGCGACGGGACACGCAAAGTTGCCAACGTCGAAAGCAACCCGCATGTGAGTGTCTTGCTCGAAGACGGCTCCAGCATGGCCGATATCCGGGGAGTGATGTTCCAGGGTCGCGCCCGCATCGTTCGCGAACACGACGAAGCACTTGAGATCGCGCGGGAAGGCGCTCGGGCGCGCGGGGTGCCCGAGGCTGAGTGGCCTACCGAACCCCGGCCGGGCGCCGCCTACATCCGCATGACACCAGTGAGAACGCTGTCGTGGGATTATTCGACGCCGGACCAGGCTTAGCTTCGCCAACCGTCGTGGGAGGAATCCCACGACGGTTGGCAGCGTGATATTGCAGGTTAGCTGGCTTTATTCATCACCAAGGCCCTACAGCATGCAGGACACGCAGCCCTCGACCTCGGTGCCCTCCAGCGCCATCTGACGCAGCCGGATGTAATACAGCGTCTTGATGCCCTTGCGCCAGGCGTAGATCTGCGCCTTGTTGACGTCACGGGTGGTGGCGGTGTCCTTGAAGAACAGCGTCAGACTCAGCCCCTGGTCCACATGCTGGGTGGCCGCGGCATAGGTGTCGATGATCTTCTCGTAGCCGATCTCATACGCGTCCTGGTAGTACTCCAGGTTGTCGTTGGTCATGTACGGCGCCGGGTAGTAGACCCGGCCGATCTTGCCTTCCTTGCGGATCTCGACCTTGCTGGCGATCGGGTGGATCGAGCTGGTCGAGTGGTTGATGTAGGAGATCGACCCGGTGGGCGGCACCGCCTGCAGGTTCTGGTTGTAAATGCCGTTGCGCTGCACGGACTCCTTCAGCCGCAACCAGTCGTCTTGGTTCGGGATCCGGATACCCGCTTCTGAGAACAGCTTTCGCACCTTATCGGTCTGCGGCTCCCACGCCTGCTCGGTGTACTTGTCGAAGAATTCCCCGCTGGCGTACTTCGACTGCTCGAAGCCGGCGAACGTCGACCCGCGCTCGATGGCGATCCGGTTGGACGCCCGCAATGCGTGGTAGAGCACCGTGTAGAAGTAGATGTTGGTGAAGTCGATGCCCTCTTCGGACCCGTAGAAGATGCGCTCTCGGGCCAGGTAGCCGTGCAGGTTCATCTGACCCAGGCCGATCGCGTGGGCCTCGCCGTTGCCCTTCTCGATCGACGGCACCGAGGTGATGTGGGTCTGGTCGCTGACCGCGGTCAGCGCCCGGATGGCCACCTCGATGGTCTGGGCGAAGTCCGGCGAGTCCATGGCCTTGGCGATGTTCAGCGAACCAAGGTTGCACGAGATGTCTTTGCCCACATGGGAATACGACAGGTCCTCGTTGAACGTCGACGGCGTGGAGACCTGCAGGATCTCAGAGCACAGGTTGGAGTGGGTGATCTTGCCGGCGATCGGGTTGGCCCGGTTCACCGTGTCCTCGAACATGATGTAGGGGTAGCCCGACTCGAACTGCAGCTCGGCCAGCGTCTGGAAGAATTCGCGGGCCTTGATCTTGTGCTTGCGGATGCGGGCGTCGTCGACCATCTCGTAGTACTTCTCGGTGACCGAGATGTCGGCGAACGGGACCCCGTAGACCCGCTCGACGTCATACGGCGAGAAGAGGTACATGTCGTCGTTGTTCTTCGCCAGCTCGAAGGTGATGTCAGGAATCACCACGCCGAGGCTCAGCGTCTTGATGCGGATCTTCTCGTCGGCGTTCTCCCGCTTGGTGTCCAGGAAGCGGTAGATGTCGGGGTGGTGGGCATGCAGGTACACCGCACCGGCACCCTGACGGGCGCCGAGCTGGTTGGCGTAGGAGAACGAGTCCTCCAGCAGCTTCATGATCGGGATGACCCCGGAGCTCTGGTTCTCGATGTTCTTGATCGGCGCGCCATGCTCGCGAATGTTGCTCAGCAGCAACGCAACTCCGCCGCCGCGTTTGGACAGCTGCAGCGCGGAGTTGATCGAACGGCCGATGGACTCCATGTTGTCCTCGATGCGCAGCAGGAAGCAGCTCACCGGCTCGCCGCGCTGCTTCTTACCCGAGTTGAGGAACGTCGGGGTGGCCGGCTGGAACCGGCCGTCGATGATCTCGTCGACCAGTTGCTCGGCCAGCGTGGTGTCGCCGGCGGCCAGCGCCAGCGCCACCATGACAACGCGGTCCTCGAAGCGCTCCAGGTAGCGCTTGCCGTCAAACGTTTTCAGTGTGTACGAGGTGTAGTACTTGAACGCGCCCAGGAAGGTCGGGAAGCGGAACTTCTTGGCATACGCCCGGTCGATCAGCGTCTTGACGAAGTTCCGGGAGTACTGGTCGAGAACCTCACGCTCGTAGTAGTTCTCCCGCACCAGGTAGTCGATTTTCTCGTCCTGGTTGTGGAAGAACACGGTGTTCTGGTTGACGTGCTCCAGGAAGTACTGGCGGGCGGCGAGACGATCCATGTCGAACTGGATCTCGCCGTTCGGGCCGTACAGATTGAGCATCGCGTTGAGCGCGTGGTAATCCGTCTCGCCCGGCAGCGGATGCGCAGGGTTCGGGGTGGTTACCGGCTCTGCAGCAGTGACCGTTGGTGCCACTCGTCTTTGTCCTTCCAGAATTCAGCCAAACCCGCACGGACGGCGAAGACGTCGTCGACCGTTCCCATCAATTCGAAGCGGTACAGATACGGCACCCCGCACTTGCGGGACACGACATTGCCCGCGTAGCAGTACTCGGCACCGAAGTTGGTGTTGCCGGCCGCGATGACACCGCGGATCAGCGATCGGTTGTGCTCGTTGTTCAGAAATGCGATGACCTGCTTGGGCACATAACCCCCAGCGTCGGGATCGGGGCCGTTCGCCCGGCCGCCACCGTAGGTGGGCAGGATCAGGACGTAGGGCTCGTCCACTTCGATGCGGCCGTGCAGCGGAATCCGGGTGGCGGGCAGACCGAGCTTCTGCACGAAGCGGTGGGTGTTCTCCGAAACGCTGGAGAAGTAGACCAACCGCACCGGGCCGGAGCCGAGCGAGCCGCCGTCCGGGTCCATGTCGCTTAGGCGCTGACGGCGGTGGCGTCGGACCCGGAGACTGACGCCTCGACGCCGGCGAGGGCCTTGATGCGGTCGGGCCGGAAGCCGGACCAGTGCTCACTGCCGGCAACCACGACCGGGGCCTGCAGGTAACCCAGCGCCATCACGTAATCGCGGGCGTCCGGCACCTCGGTGATGTCCACGATGTCGTAGGACAGACCCTGCTTGTCGAGGGCCTTGTAGGTGGCGTTGCACTGGACACAGGCCGGCTTGGTGTAGACGGTGATGGTCATCTGCGTGGGGGCTCCTCGACATGTTCTGGTGGTCCCGGCGGACCCGCGATCCGCGGGCCCACCGGCTGCCCAAACACTACACCTAGTGGGTGACAACACGCCGAGGTACTACATATTCCGAATAACATTTATGAAATTCCCAGGTCGTAAGCCTCTGGAACGGTGTGTACCCGGCGTGTCGCGCGTCACAACACGTCCCATGCCCTATGTCTAGCAGCGGCCACCGACAGAAACCGGCAGGCACGACGTGATCGAGTATCCGAACGACTGATCAGGTACCCGCGTATGCGGCGACTGTCGCTCGGAGGCGGGCATCAATGTCACGTGTCAGCCCGGCGGCCGCGTCAGCCGTCGCGCCTGCTGGCTAACCGGGTGGCAGCTGCCGCGGCGCCTTGGCCTTCGGCCGTAGTGCGCGGCTGAACAGAACGTTGACCTGCTTCATGACCTCGCTGTACGGCCAGGGGGCTAATCGCTTGAAGGCGTACAGAGCGCGGATGTCCGGCGAGGTGTAGATCAGGAACCTGTTCTTGGCGACACCGTCGAGGATCTTGTCGGCGGCTTTCTCGGGGGTCACCGCGTGTCCGCTGAACCGTTGCACCCACTTCTTGACGCCCGGGTCGTCGCGATCAACCCCGGCAATCTGCACCGTCTGCACCAGCGGTGTGTCGACAGCACCGGGCACCACCACGCACACTCCGATGCGGTGCTTGGCCAGATCGAAGCGCAGCACTTCCGACAGGCCGCGCAGCCCGTACTTGCTGGCGCTGTAGGCGGCGTGCCAGGGCAGCGCCACCAGCCCGGCCGCCGAGGATACGTTGACCAGCCGGCCGCCCATGCCGGCGGCCACCATCGGAGGGATGAAGGACTCGATGACGTGGATCGGGCCCATCAGGTTGACGTCGACCATCGAGCGCCAGTGGTTATGCGTCAACTCCGAGACCGTGCCCCACGCCGAGATGCCGGCGATGTTCATCACGACGTCCATCGCCGGGTGCCTGCTGTGGATGTCGGCGGCAAAGTCGGCGACGGCGTCGAAGTCTGAGATGTCCAACGGCCGGTGCTCGGCCACGTCGGCGCCCAGCGCGCGCACCTCCGCCACGGCCCGGCCCAGGCCCTCGGCGTTGACGTCGGTCAGGTACAACTGCGCACCCTCGTCGGCCAGTCGCAGAGCGACGGCCCGGCCGATTCCGCTGGCCGCGCCGGTCACCAGAACCCGTTTGTCGGTATAGCTGTACGTCATTGCTCTGCCCTCCTTCCCCACAGCGAATGAAGCCACAGTTGCTCCAGGACGGCTACCACGCGGGCGAGGTCACGCTCCGGGCCGGTGAACAGCGACTCCCCACCCAGCGTCAGGGCGGTGGCGGCGCACAGCGTCCGCACCAGGCCCCGGACGTCATCGGTGATCGGCTCGGCGGCGCCGTTGCGCACCTCGGCCTCGACGATCGGCACTATCTGGTCGATGACCAATTCGTTGTAGCGCTCCAGGATTTCGCGGATCTCCGCGTCGGTGCCGCGGGCGTTGTTGCATGCCGACATCACCGGGTCGTTATGGGCGTAGACCGCCGCGGCGCTGCCGATCATCCGCCTGGCGAACTCGGCGGGAGTCTCGTGGTCGCCGCGTGGGGCGAAGTCGTAGGTCAGCTCCTCGAGCTCGTTGGCGACTTGACCGAGAATGTGCGCGAGCACCGCGTACTTGGAGTCGAAGTAGAAGTAGAAACCGGAGCGGGCGACACCGGCCCGGTCGCTGATGGTGCTGACCGACAACTCGGCAAACGGCTTCTCGGTGAGCAACTCGCGAACGGCCTGCACGATCGCATGACGCTGCCGGTCACCACGCCGGCGCGGCGCCTCGGCGGATTCCTGCGGAGCCCTCACGTGATCACCATGCACCACGACGCGCCCAGATGGAAACTTGACAGCCGTCAACTCGTGCCGGAAAGATTGCCGGTACCGCCGGTCCGAAACGTCTTTCAGGAGCAACGATGCCCACCATCAGCACACCGCAGTATCTGGTGGATCAAGCCCGCCGCAAACTCACACCGACTCTGAGCACCCTGCCGGGCCTTGGTGTCGTCCAGGACCGCCTCGAAGAGGTCGACTGGCCGGAGTTCGTCTTCGCCGAGCCGCCAGCGGGCAGCGGCCTCAGACCGGTGCTGGGCAACAAAGGCATGCCGGTGCTGGGCCATCTCATCGAGGTCTTCCGCGGCGGTCCTGAGTACATCCTGAAGAGCTACCGCAAGTACGGGCCGGTGTACTACACCGAAACCCCGGCACTGCGCGCGGTCGGCGCACTGGGGCCCGAAGCCACCCAGGAAGTGTTCACCAACAAGCGCAAAGACTTCTCCACGGTGGCCTGGCAGGACATCATCGGCCCGTTCTTCAAGCGCGGATTGATGCTGCTGGACTTCGACGAGCACATGTATCACCGGCGGATCATGCAGGAGGCGTTCACCCGGGGCCGGCTCTCGGGCTACGTCGAGCACA